>CAMAVO010000016.1 GCA_945861685.1 Chitinophaga pinensis
GCAACGTGCATGAGCATATTTATTTCGCTTTGCACGTAGGAGTGACACGTGATGAAACGTTTTTTATTCAGAATTTCAACCAAGGCATCCAGTTCCAAATCCCTCCGCGGTGTAAGCTTCGATAGAGTTTTATCGTTAGCACTAAATAATTTTTCATACTCCTTTGCACGGATAAATGCATCGTAATACACCTGTTCAACACCCATTCTGGTTTGCGGAAAACGAACAGTTCTGTCATCACCCCAGTTGCTTTGTTTTACGTTTTCGCCCAACGCAAATTTTATAAAACCATCTGCATTTTCAATTTTCATTTTCTCTGGTGTTAGTCCCCATCGAAGTTTTATCAATGCACTTTGTCCACCAATAGGATTTGCAGAACCATGCAGCAATTGCGAAGCAACCACACCACCGGCCAGCTGACGATAGATATTTATGTCTTCTGAATTTACCACATCACCAATACTCACCTCGGATGAAGAAGCCTGCGCACCTTCGTTTACTCCTTTGCTGATGGCGATGTGCGAGTGTTCGTCAATAATTCCGGCAGTAAGGTGTTTGCCGGTTCCGTCAATCACTTTTGCATTTTCTGTTCCCGAAATATTTTTTCCGATTACAGCTATTTTTCCGTTTTCAATCAGCACATCTGTGTTTGCCATTTTGCCTGAGCTCTCGTTGGTCCAAACGGTAGCGTTTTTTATTAAAACGGTCTCCTGTTTGGGTTGCTCGCTCCAACCAAAAGCTGTGAAGGGATAAACTAGTTTTCCGATTTCTTTTGGCTTGTTATCGGTGCTGTCTTTTTTTGCTTTTTCTACAAATGCATCTTTGTAAATCGCTTTCCAGTCGGTCCAGGTTCCGGCAGGCAACTGGCATCTTCCGCTCAATTGTTTTCCTTCTATAACACCGCTCATGCGGATTAAATCTGTTTTCCCTTTTTCAACAGGAAATGAAAACGAAACCATTTTTTTATCCACTGAAATATCGCCTGAAGTAGGAACGGTATCAGCGTAAAAAATTTTAAGTGATGGTTTGCGTTCTTCACCTTCAATATTAAGTTTGTAGGTTACACTGCCACCGATTGTTATGTCATACGTTCCGCGAATATCCTGCACTTCCAATGTGTTTACTTTGTAGGAAATTCCGTCTACCCAGTTTTCGAGAATGATATTTTTCTTATCGAACAGATTGGTAGAGGTGATGATGAAATTGGCTTTCAATCCTGCTTTCAGACTGCCTACAGTATTTTCAACACCAACTAATTTTGCTGGACTGTAGGTAATTGCTTTCAGTGCTTCAGTTTCTGAGAGCCCGTATTCAATGGCTTTGCGCAGGTTTTTCCAGAATTTGGAAAGGTCTTTCAAGCCATCAGCCGTGATGGCAAACGGGATTTTATTTTTTTCAAAAGCAGCCAAATTGGTTGGCGCCATTTCCCAATGTTTTAAATCATCAAGGTTTACAATCTGTGCATCATATGGGTCTTCCACATCATATGGGTCAGGGAAATTCATCGGCAAAATGTAGGATGCATTGGTTGCTTTTATTTCATCCATTCTGCGGTATTCGGTGCCACTGCCTTTCAGGATATATTGTTTACCAAACTCATCACCAACTTTATCTGCGCGCAGCGCTGAAAGAAAATCATCTGTATCAAAAATTTGGGGCAACGATTGAATGTCGTTCCATGATTGCAACGAAAGATTTGCCTCACCCCGACCCTCTCCGGAGGAGAGGGAGGCATACCATTGTGCATCAAAATAAGTCTGACGCAACAGCGCAATAGAGCCCATGAGCGAAGATGGATAATCCTGTGTTGAATTTCCTTTTTTGAAAGAATAACAAGCTGCTGCTTTTTCTTTCAATAACAGTTTGTTGTCTTTTCCTTCGCCCAACGAAACAAATGCGGAAGTGCCGCGCGCAATGCCGTCCTGCTGCAACGTAAGCACAGAACCGAACCCGTTTTTTCTCAGATCTTCAGCTTTTTTTGTAACAACAGAAAATACAGATGAGGCATTAAATTCAGGCTTCAACGCCTGATTCCAGGCGTAAGCACCTTTTGTTTTACTTTCCATTTGCGGACCGGGACCTGCGTTTTCTTTTTTCGGTTCAGGTAAGCCGTAAGAGGTGTAGATATCTACCAATGAAGGATAAATGAATTTACCTTTCAGGTCGATGACCACAGCTCCTTCAGGAACTTTAATCCCTTTGCCGGCAGCTTCTACTTTACCTTCTTTGATGAGCAGCGTTGCGCTGTCAATTCTGGTCTGGTAATCAGTGAAAATGGTGGCGTTGGTAAACGCATAGTATAGCTTGTTGTTCTCGCGTGTTCCGTTCACGGGGAAAGTTTCCTGTGCGGATGACAGCAGGCAATAAGCAGGTAGTACGCAGAGAGTGAGAAGAATTATTTTCATTCGAAAAAATTATTGTTGAAGAGCCAAAGATAGAATTTGAAAGGAATTAGGGCTTGTTAAAAAATGCAAAAACCCTTACCGGTGTTAGTAAAGGTTTTTGCAAAAATATTAATGATGCAAGTATTAAAGAATCAACATTGCATCTCCATACGTGAAGAAGCGGTATTTTTCTTTTACTGCTTGTCTGTAGGCTTCCATCAGGAAATCAAAACCCGCAAATGCAGAAACCATCATCAGCAAGGTTGATTGTGGTGTATGGAAATTAGTAACCATGCAATTTGCAACATTGAAATCATAAGGAGGAAAAATGAATTTGCTGGTCCAGCCATCGTAAGGTTTTACGTGACCTGTTGTAGCAACCGATGATTCAATCGCACGCATCACCGTTGTTCCAACTGCGCAAACTTTTTTCTTGTTGTCTTTTGATTTGTTGATGATATCGCAGGCTTCCTGAGTAATGATTACCTGCTCGGAATCCATTTTATGTTTGGTCAAATCTTCTACTTCCACAGGGCGGAAAGTTCCCAATCCAACGTGCAGTGTTACTTCTGAGAAATTCACACCTTTCAGCTCAAGGCGCTTCAGCAGTTCGCGGCTGAAGTGCAGACCTGCAGTTGGTGCAGCTACAGCACCTTCGTGTTTTGCAAACACAGTCTGATAGCGTTCTTTATCTTCTTCTTCCGGTTTACGTTTGATATATTTTGGCAGTGGAGTTTGTCCCAGAGCTTCAATTGTTTTTTTGAACTCAGGATATTCTCCGTCAAAAAGAAAACGCAATGTTCTTCCGCGTGAAGTAGTGTTGTCAATTACCTCAGCTACCAATGAATCATCATCACCGAAATACAGTTTGTTACCGATACGGATTTTACGTGCAGGGTCAACCAAAACGTCCCAAAGACGGCTTTCGCGGTTTAGTTCGCGCAACAGAAATACTTCAATGTTTGCACCGGTTTTTTCTTTGTTACCGTAAAGACGGGCAGGGAAAACTTTGGTGTTGTTCAATATCATTGTATCGCCATCTTTGAAGTAATCTTTGATGTCTTTAAACAGTTTGTGCTCTATAGTTTTTTTCGCACGGTTTAAAACCATAAGACGGGCTTCGTCCCTGTTTTTAGCAGGGTGCATTGCTATAAGATCGTTGTTGAATTTGTATTTAAACTGGGATAATTTCATATTAAGTTACGGCTTAATTTATTAGTGAATAATTTTTGAAAAGGGGTGCGAAGATAATACAAGAAAAAGCCAATGGCGGAAATATTTTATAAACCGCTATTTTCCAGTGGGGTTACAGTTAAATTTTGCCTGAAATCATCCATAGAAATAGCATTTTCAAGCCTGAAATTTCCTGAGCGGGTGCGACACAGATTCTCAAGGTAGCCACCGGAGTTTAATGCCTTGCCAAAATCAAAGGCAAGCGATCTGATATATGTGCCTTTGCTACACACTACCCGAAAATCAATTTTTATCAGTTTTTCTTCTTTGCGGATGGCTGTAATTTCAAATTGGCTTATGGTTATTTTTCGAGGTTCCAGTTTGGCTTCTTTACCTTTGCGGGCAAGGTCATAAGCACGATTGCCTTCTATTTTCAGTGCTGAAAAAATAGGAGGAAGCTGTTCTATCTCACCTAAAAACTGTTGGATGGCAGCATATATGTTTTCATCCGTAATGTGTTCTGTAGGAAACCATTTGTCAATGGGTTTTTCCAAATCGTAGCAAGGTGTGGTAGCGCCAATGGCAAATGTTCCGGTGTATTCTTTTTCATCTGCCTGGTATTTGTCTGCATTCTTGGTTTCTTTTCCCGTGCAGATAATCAAAACACCCGTGGCAAGTGGGTCAAGTGTTCCGGCATGGCCGACTTTAGGTTTAGAAGTTGGAGGTTGGAGGTTGGAAGTTGGAGCGGGAAGATGTTTTATCATGTTGCGCACTTTATGCACCACATCAAAGGATGTCCAGCCCAAAGGTTTGTTAATGAGTATTACTGCACCTTCTCTGTAATTGACAGGCATTACATGATTTTAAGTTCGTAACCCATAGCAAGCAATACAAGCAAGAATAAGCCAAGGACAATTCTGTACCAGCCGAAAACTTTGAACCCGTATTTGGTAAGGAAGGAGATGAAAAATTTGATGGCAAACATGGCAACTATAAACGCTACCAGATTTCCGAACAAGAGAATATCAAGGTTGTCGGTGGTAATTTCTTTATAACCTTTCAACATTTTATAAGCTGAGGCGGCAAACATGGTTGGCACTGCAAGAAAAAAAGAAAACTCAGCTGCGGTTTTGCGGTTGAGTCCCTGGGCCATTCCACCTATAATGGTTGCGGCAGAACGTGAAACCCCGGGTATCATGGCAATGCACTGAAAAAACCCGATAAATAATGCTTTTTTATAATCTACTTTTTCTTCGGGGTTTTCTCCCTCTCTTTTGGAGAGGGTTGGGGAGAGGCTAAACCATTTGTCAACGAACAAGAGAATGATACCACCAATTAATAATGAAGAAGCAACCACCCAAACATTTTCTAAAAGGCTATCAATAAAATCACCAAGCAGAAAACCAATGACAGCAGCCGGAATAAAGGCAACTAACAGTTTGTAATAAAAATCAAGCGACTGAAAAAAGCGTTTCCAATAAAGCACCACAACAGAAAGAATTGCTCCGAACTGAATATTTACTTCAAAAATTTTAACAAAAGAACTTTCGTTAATGCCCATAAATGCCGAAGCAATAATCATGTGTCCTGTTGAGGAAACCGGAAGGAATTCGGTTATTCCTTCAACGATGGCGAGAATAAGGGCTTCTAAGAATGACATTGGCTGTTACCCTCTCCTTTGTAGAGGGTAGGGTGAGGCTTTAGTCTTTCGGTTTTTTCATGATTGCAAAAATCTCAATCACAAAACCAGTGATAACAACGATTGGTGCAAGTGTAATTCTGCGGAAAGAAAAAATCTCTTCGCTGAAAACATTAGGGTCTTCAGAACCTCCGCCTGTCATAAGGATAAAGCCGGTTACGATAAAACCTAAACCTACTAAAAGAAGGATGTAGTTTTCTTTTCCGAAGGCAAGGTCAGATTTTTTATTTTCAAGTTCTTTGGCCATTGTTATTAGTTGTTAGTCTATTAGTAATATAAATCGTCTCCTTTCAGTTTCAAATATTTGCGGACTGCGAATGTAGTGGAAAGCCATGAAATAAGTGCACCTGCTGCAACCACGCCTGTAAAAAGGATAGCCGTGATGACAAATTCCTGCAGTGCAAAAAGCTCGGGTGCTGAACTGCGGACAAACAGAATTACAAACAACAACATGATGTTTGCTATTCCCGCGCCAATCAAACCTCTGATAATTCCGGTAACTACAAATGGTTTGCGGATAAATTCCTGAGTGGCACCAACCAATTGCATACTCTTAATGATAAAGCGTTTTGAATAAACTGAAAGGCGGATGGTGTTATTAATTAATGCCACCGCTACAATGCTCAGCAGTCCGCAAAAAATAAGAATCACAAAACCCATTTTGCGCACGTTGCGGTTGATGACTTCTACTAACGATTTCTGATAATAGACTTCATGCACTTTAGGGTCTTGCATTAGTTCGGCTTCCATTTTTGCAAGGCTGTCGGGGTTGGCATAATCAGCTTTTAAACGCACATCAATTGAGGGCAGTAGCGGATTGTATCCTAAGAACTCAACAAAGTCTTCTCCCAAATCTTCTTTCAGGCGAATGGCTGCTTCGTCTTTGCTGATGAATTTGGTGGATTTTACACTGGGTCTTGCATCCATAAATTTCTGCAATTGCAGCATATCAACCTCCTTGGTATTATCTTTCATAATAACCGAGAAGCCAATGTTCTCTCTCACATAAATGGAAAGCGTTTGGGCATACAGCATGATGAGGCCGAGTATTCCGATTAGGAATAGAACCAATGAAATACTTACCACTGCCGAGATATTAGAATTGCGGACTTTTCGCTGATGCGCTTTTTCTTCGTCTGTCATAATTTTTAAGCGCGGCTAAATTAGGAAAGATTCGTCATTGCGATGGCGCTTTTTTGCGCCAGAAGCAATCTCTCAATATTGTTCTTTGTTCAATCAGGAGATTGCTTCGCTACGCTCGCAATGACGGAGAACTATTTCAACACCTTACTCTGGCAAACAAAATCCGATTTAGGAATATCGGTTTTGGCAATGGCATTGAAACCGCCTTCCACTTCGGTGAAGTTGCGGTAGCCACGCGCCTGCAAAATGCTTGCTGCTATCATGCTGCGGTAGCCTCCGGCACAGTGCATGAAGAAATGTTCGTCAGGATTGATGTCTTTTACCCAATCATTAATATAAGCCAGCGGTTTGCTGTATGCTTCATTGATGTGCTCTGCTTCATACTCTGTTTCTTTGCGGATATCCACCACTTTGCTTTCACCGTGTTTGTATTGGCTTGCAAACTGTGCAGGAGTTATGCGGTTGATGGTGTCGGTTTCTTTTCCTGAATCCAGCCAGGTTTTGATTCCGCCTTTCATATGTCCGAGTATATTATCAAAACCAACACGGCTTAGTCGGGTAACGGTTTCTTCTTCTTTGCCGGGGTCGGTTACTAACAGTAAAGGCTGTTTAACATCGGCAAGTAAGGCGCCCACCCAGGGAGCAAAATCACCATTAAGACCAATGCTCACCGACTGTGGAATAAAGCCTTTCCAGAATTCATTATTGCTGCGGGTATCTAAAATCAATGCGCCTGTTTCTTCGGCTGCCGCTTCAAATTCAGTAGCAGAAAGGGCACGCATTCCGTTATTTAATACGGTTTCAAAACTGTCGTAGCCTTTTTTGTTCATGGCTACATTCATTCCGAAATAGGCGGGAGGAGGAAGTAAACCATCGGTAACTTCTTTTACAAATTCCTGTTCGGTCATGTTTGCGCGCAGCGCATAATTAAACTGCTTTTGATTGCCGATGGTGGAGACCGTTTCTTTGCTCATGTTTTTTCCGCAGGCACTTCCTGCACCATGTGCTGGATACACAATCACATCATCTGCCAGCGGCATAATTTTTTCGTGCAATGATTTATATAGTGTGGCTGCTAACTGCTCCATAGTCATGTTGGCGGCTTTCTGCGCCAGATCGGGACGACCAACATCACCTATAAATAATGTATCGCCCGAAAAAATCGCATGGTCTTTTCCGTTTTCGTCAATCAGTAAAAAGGTGGTGCTTTCCATGGTGTGACCGGGAGTATGCAGCACTTTTATTTTCAGTTTTCCGAGTTCAAATACTTGTCCGTCTTTGGCACTGATGCAATCAAACTCACAGGCGGCATTGGGACCATAAATAATAGGAGCACCCGTTGAGCGGCTGAGGTCAACATGCCCGCTTACAAAGTCGGCATGAAAATGTGTTTCAAAAATATATTTCAGTTTTACCCCATCGCGCTGGAGGCGGTCTAAGTAAGGTTGTATCTCGCGCAGCGGGTCAATAATGGCAGCTTCACCATTACTTGTTATATAATAAGCGCCTTGTGCAAGGCAGCCGGTATAGATTTGTTCAATATTCATAGCCTGATAATTTATAGTACAAAGGTGCAAAGATGTTTTGAAACGGGCAGTTACATTTGTTACAATTATAGCAACAAGGAATTAAAACTTTCCAAACTTCTTCTCCACCGCCACGGTGCGAAAATCAAAAATTTCTTTCAGTTTTCCTCTGATAAAAAGCGCGTTGGCTATTACTCCCAGAAATCCCAAGGGTGGCTGATAGCTTACAATATCAGTCATCAACACACCGCCTTCAATGGCTTCAATCTTGTGCTGATGATGCCACATAGCATAAGGTCCCATGCGTTGCTCGTCTACAAAATATCGGTGATTTTCTACATGCGTTATTTCGGTTACCCAGGTCATTTTTATTCCAAACAGCGGACTAACTTTATAGGAAATAATCATTCCCGGATACATTTTTTCGGGAAGGTTTGCCCCTGTTATTTCAAAGCCCATGTAGGCAGGTGTAATCTCTTTCAGGTTTTTTGGTGAGGAGATAAAATCCCATACCTGCTCAACCGAAGCGGGTATTTTCTGTGTTGCAGTAAACTGATAAAATGCCATAATTCTTTAACGATTAAGGTACCAAAATGCTGCATTAAGTAACGATGCAAAACTTACCCATGCCAGATAGGGTAGCTGCAATAATGCAGCTGTTGGCGAAAGTTTGTGAAACCTGATAATCATATTCAGAATACAGCCCCAAAGCATTGCTATTTCTATAAGAGCCATATCTATTTGATGAAAATAAAAGAACAGAAAACTCCAGCTGAAATTGAGAAAAAGCTGAACCCCGAAGAATATTAGCGCTGCCTTGCGCATTTCGCTTGCAGGAGTTTGTAAAATCAGGTAAAGTCCTATGCCCATCAAGATGTAAAGCGTAGTCCATGCCGGACCAAAAACCCACGAAGGTGGATTGAAATGTGGTTTTTGCAGCGTATCAAACCACCCGTTCATGCCGCTTGCGGTGGCTATGCCCGATGTAAATCCTACAAGTAAAACCCCTGCTATGCAGGCTGTCAGTTTAAACCAGTTGATGTTTGCCATAGCGCTGTTTTTGCTAAAGGTAAACAAACAGGGTGGGTGAATGTTTAATCCTGTCGTTCAACGAAAAAATGTAACATCCCTCTCCCCTGTTGCATAGAACAAAACGGACCCCGATAATTTGTGCGACATGAAAAATTCAATACCCCTCGTTTGTTGTTTTGTTGCTGCTTTCACCTCCCTTACAGCCCAAACAATCCAGTTTAAAAACTATGCTATTGACAACACCGGCTACGGTGCTCTTTTTCCTGCCGACCCGGGAAAAGCTGATGTTTCTATGAACAACAGTGAGCTGGAAGAGTACACTATGGAGGTTTCGAGCAACGGAAAGCGTTACGGCCTGCAAGTGGTTTTGCTGGGCACTAATTTCATTAATTCGGATAAAGAAACACTGGAAAGCCTTTTGGTTTCCTACATGCAGCTTTTGAAGTTATCGTATGATGTTACCAGTGGCATTGGTTATATCCGCGAACAAAAGCATCCTTACAATGCCGATGCCAACGGTATTCTTGATTTCTGGGAAGACGAGCGCGGGGCGCAGTGGGCCGTAAAAGGCTGGGTTGATAACACTGCACTGGCAGTGCTGTATGTGCATACCCGCTCGGCTGCCGATATGAACGTGCCTTATGAGTTTTTAGATGGGTTTGCGTTTAAAAAAGTGCCTAAAGACAAAGCGGTGTTAAGGTTTACGGGAAAAAAAAATCTGAAATAAATAAAAAGCACCGCTAATAGCGGTGCTTTTTTTGCTTTAGGCTTTCCCGTCTGCCCACTTTCCAAAATTTTCTTTTCTTTGCAATCCACAAAGAAAAAAACCAACCGAATGAAGCGACTGAGTTTATTAGCCCTATTGATTATTTCTTCTGTTCAGCTTATTGCCCAGAACATAACCGGAACCATAAAAGACCAGACCTCGGGCGAGTCATTGATTGGCGCCAGTGTGGTTATAAAAGGCACCAGCATAGGAGCCGTTACCGATTTTGACGGCAAGTTTTCGTTCAACCCCAAAGACCAGAAAGCGCCCTACACGCTTGTTATTTCTTATATAGGGTATGATACTCAGGAAAAGGTTTTGCAATCAACTTCCTCTCCCCTCAACATCAGTTTAGGTAGCAGTAAAATAGCCCTGAAAGAAGCTACCAAAGTGGAACAACGCATTTCAGAAAAGCAGAAAGAAAGCGCACTAACGGTAGAAAGCATGGACGTTATAGCCATTAAAGAAACCCCTGCCGCCAACTTTTACGAGGGCCTGGGCAACCTGAAAGGTGTTGACCTTACCTCAGCAAGTATCGGTTTTAAAATCATTAACACGCGTGGGTTCAACAGCACCTCGCCAGTGCGCTCGCTGCAAATTATTGACGGGGTTGATAACCAAAGTCCGGGCCTTAACTTTTCGCTTGGCAATTTTTTGGGAGCATCAGACCTTGATGTATTGAAAGTAGATATTATACAAGGTGCCAGCTCTGCCTTTTATGGTCCGAATGCTTTTAACGGGGTGCTGAGCATGACTACCAAAAACCCGTTTATAAAACCGGGACTGGCCGTGCAGTTTAAAGCCGGTGAGCGCGGATTATTAGAAACGGCAGTGCGCTATGCCCAGGTATTTAAAAACAAAGCGGGTGTAGATAAATTTGCCTACAAGCTCAACCTGTTTTACATGCAGGCACATGACTGGGAAGCCGATAATGATGACCCTTCCACTTCAAGCCGCGCGGGCAAGTATAATCCGGGAGGTTATGATGCTGTTAACCGATATGGCGATGAAAACCTGACTAGCGGAATAAACAATGCAACAAGTTTAAGCCAGCAAAGTCAAATGCCAGGGCTTGGATTATGGTATCGTGATGGCTACTGGGAAAAAGATCTGGTTAGCTATGACTCCAAAAACCTGAAAGCATCCCTAGCTATGCACTACCGCCTGAAAGAAGATGTGGAACTGATTGTTGCTTCTAATTTCGGAACAGGAACAACCGTTTATCAGGGCGATAATCGCTACAGTTTGAAAGACATTTTGTTTTTTCAGAACCGTATTGAAATCAACAAGCGCGATAAATATTTCTTCCGCCTATATGCAACCAACGAAGATGCAGGAAAAAGCTATGATGCAGTATTCACTGCATTCCTTATGCAAGATGCTGCAAAAGATAATATCAGATGGAGTTCAGATTACCGAAATTATTGGAGTCAAAATATTAAAGGGTTGATTTCTCCTTCCTTTGCACCTAACGGTAACTTACCAGGTTTCCCTCTATCATCATTTCCTTATGATACTACTCAGGCAAATGCTGTACTTAATATGTATATGGACTCTCTTAATAACTGGCATCAAGAGGCGAGTGATTATGCCAACTCTGCTACACTTGGTTATAATGCATATTACGAGCCCGGAACAGCAGCATTCGACAGCTTGAAAAATGCCATCATTTCGCGCAAATCGTTTGGTGAAGGGGGCACGTTGTTTTATGATAAATCGGCCTTGTATCATGCGCATGGCGAATATAAATTCAAGCCATCGTTTATGGATATTATTGTGGGTGCCAACGGAAGGTTGTATGCACCCAATTCCGAAGGAACAATTTTCAGCGACACGCTGGACAACGACAGCAACCGCATAAAAATCTACAACTACGAATACGGTATTTATGTAGGTCTTGAAAAGAAACTGAAAGAAGATAAATGGAAGTTTAATCTTACTGCACGCCTGGATAAAAACAAGAACTTCAACTTCCTTGTTTCGCCTGCCGCTTCCGTTATCTGGAATCCGCATAAAAATCACACGCTGCGTGTTTCCTTTTCTGCCGCTATCCGCAACCCCACGCTTGCCGATCAATACCTTTATTACAATGTAGGTCGCGCTATACTTATCGGAAATATTACCGGGTACGATTCGCTGGTTACCATTCCTTCATTGCTTATTTATTTTAATTCATTAAATCCGAATGATTTAGTATATTCTAAAATTGACCCCATCAGACCAGAAAAAGTAAAAACGGCTGAGATTGGTTACCGCACTTCCTTATTCAACCGGCTTTATTTTGACCTGAATTATTACTTCAGTTACTACACCGATTTTATCGGTTACAAACTTGCAGCCGATATACGATTTCTCCCTGACAACCCCGCCTATTTTAGTTATTTACAAGCCTACCGTGTTGCCAGTAATGCTGAAGGGGCTGTAACCACACAAGGCTTTTCCATCGGTGGAAATTTATTTTTCGCAAAAAATTTCTCTGTCAACGGAAACTACTCCTGGAACGTGTTGAATGAGGCATCCAGTTCCAACGACCCTATTATTCCTGCCTTCAACACACCTGCACATAAATACAATGCGGGTATAAGTGGCCGCGATTTTGACCTCAACCTCTTTGGCTGGAAAACACACCACTGGGGCCTTAACACCAACTACAAATGGGTGCAGGGCTTTGATTATACCGGCAGTCCGCAGTTTACCGGCTTTGTGCCTTCATACTATGCAGTGGATGCACAGATTAACAAATTCATTCCAAAAATTCATTGCACCATAAAATTAGGCGCATCAAATCTTACCAACAACAAACAGTTTCAGGTTTATGGAGGCCCAAGAATTGGTCGCATGGGCTACATCTCCCTCTTGTTTGAGTTGGAGAAAAAACAAAAATGATTGCACGCGAACAAATCGGAAATAAAGGAATTCTGATTGCTGCAGGTATTATTATTCTTTGGCTTGCGGTTTTTGTTTTTGCGCTGTTGCACCCCCTGCAATCATTAAGCTATTGGGCTATTCCGCTCGTTCTTTTACTCACCGAATTATTTACCGGAGTTTTCATCACTGCTCATGATGCTATTCACGAAGTTGTTTATCCGGCAAACCAAAAAATAAACCGGGCTATAGGTATTTTTTGTGCATCCGTTTTTGCGTTCAACTCTTTTGACCTGATGTACAAAAATCATCATGCACATCATCAATACAATGGAGAAGAGCAGGACCCTGATTTTCACAAGAGCCGGAAATTTCTGCCTTGGTTTATTTCATTCATCAGCCACTACATTGGGTGGAAACAGTTTTTATTTACCGCAATTTTTTTCAACCTGTTGATGTTCGGTTTAAAAATAGACGTTGTTAATCTGCTGCTGTTTTATGTATTACCGATGTGCCTCAGCACCGTTCAGTTATTTTATTTCGGAACCTTTGAGCCGCACAGCGGATTGCATAACAATAAACACAAAAGCGGAACACAGAACAAGAATCATCTGTGGGCGTTTGTGAGTTGTTATTTTTTCGGCTATCACTACGAGCACCACGATAATCCTTCTGTTCCGTGGTGGAGGATGTATAAGACGAAGGGGTTCGTCATTGCGAGCGATAGCGAAGCAATCTCATAATTATATGCAGCATTTCAATTGAGAGATTGCTTCTGGCGCAAAAAAGCGCCATCGCAATGACGGAGGCTTATTGCTCCGGCCGCATCTGCGGAAAGAACAAAACTTCCTGAATGCTTTCCTGATTTGTCATCAACATCGTCAAGCGGTCAATTCCGATTCCCATTCCTGAGGTTGGTGGCATACCGTATTCCAAAGCACGCAGAAAATCCTGGTCGATTAACATAGCTTCATCATCACCTTTTTCTGAAAGTTTCATTTGTTCTTCAAAACGTTCGCGCTGGTCAATCGGGTCATTCAACTCGGTGTAAGCGTTGGCAATTTCTTTTCCGTTTACCATCAATTCAAAACGCTCAACCAAGCCCTCTTTGCTGCGGTGTTTTTTGCAAAGTGGCGACATCTCAATCGGATAGTCAATAATAAATGTAGGCTGAATAAAATTCTTCTCGCATTTCGCTCCGAAAATTTCGTCAATCATTTTTCCCTTGCCCATGCTGGGGTCAGTTTCAATGTGCAATTGCTTACAAGCATCACGCAACTGAGTTTCATCCATTCCCGAAATATCAATGCCGGTGTATTCTTTAATTGCATCGTACATGGTGATGCGTTTAAATGGCGGCTTGAAATCAATTTCTTTATCGCCTAACTTAACAACCGTTTGTCCGTGCAAATCCATTGCGATTTTTTCCAATAGTGTTTCTGTGAAATCCATCATCCAGAAATAATCTTTGTAGGCCACATAAATTTCAAGAACTGTAAATTCAGGATTATGTGTACGGTCCATTCCCTCATTGCGAAAATCTTTTGCAAATTCATACACACCATCAAAGCCCCCAACAATAAGACGTTTCAGATAAAGTTCATTTGCAATTCTTAAATACAACGGAATATCCAGCGCATTGTGATGCGTAACAAAAGGACGCGCAGCAGCCCCACCAGCAATGGGTTGCAGAATGGGAGTCTCCACTTCCAGATACCCATGTTTATTAAAAGTATCGCGCATGGAAGTCATCAGTTGGGTACGTTTAATAAACGTATCGCGAACACCTTTATTTACTATCAAATCAACATAGCGCTGACGATAACGCAACTCAGGATTTCCAAATGCATCATGCACATTTCCATCTGCATCGGTTTTTACAACCGGCAACGGTTTCAAAGATTTGCTAAGTAGTGTGAGCGTTTTAACGTGAATGGAAATTTCGCCAACTTGTGTGATAAATACATAACCTGTAACACCAATAAAATCTCCGAGGTCAAGATATTTTTTAAAAACATCATTGTATAAAGTCTTGTCTTCTCCCGGACAAATTTCATCACGGTTCATATACAATTGGATTTTGCCGCTACTGTCCTGCAACTCGGCAAAACTTGCTTTGCCCATTATGCGTTTGCCCATTAGTCTTCCGGCAATACTCACGTTGGTATAATTTGTTGAGTCGGCAGTATAGTGCTGATGAATATCAGCAGATGAAACATTCACTTCATATAATGCCTGCGGATAAGGATCAATGCCCAATGCTTTTATTTTTTCCAACGACTCTCTGCGCTGGATTTCAAGTTCTGTAAGTTCTTTGCTCATACTATTGTTTCAAAAATATATTCTAATGTAATGCCTTTTCAGAAAGCACCAACCCATCTTCGTCAGCATATAAAAAATGACCGGAAATAAAATTAACTCCTGCAAAACGTACGGGAATATTTGTTTGTCCTTCATTACGCTTTACGCTTTTAACCGGACAAGTGCCGATTGCTTTTACGCCCACATCAATTCCTGCAATTTCTTCGCTATCACGGATACAGCCAAACACCACAATTCCGTTCCAGTTATTTTTTTTTGCAAGCGCTCCTATCAATCCTCCAACCAATGCACAACGCAGCGAACCTCCTCCATCAACTACTAATACTTTCCCGGTACCGTCTGCTTCAAGCGCAGTGCGCACAAATGTGTTATCTTCAAAAACCTTGACGGTGACCATTTCACCGTTAAATGTTTTTCTGCCGCCAAAATCATTAAAAATATCTTCGGCTACCTGCAGTGTTTCGATGTGTTCGTCACACAAATCTGCTGTTTTTATGCTCATTGTAAAAAATTTAGACCGCACGAAAATACAAAAAGCAAAATGAGGATTGGTATTCATAAATTTAAACAAGTTGTATTTTCACCTTTTCTGAACTACATTTGCCAAACTAATGAATTTATTTATTCACTCAGGCAGCCCAATATTTTGAAAGCAATAGCGTTCCGTGCATTTCTTGTAAGCCTATTTTTACAGTCGTTAGTATCACAGGCGCAGAATAATTGTGATATCAATGCAATTAACGCAGCCTTTACGGGTGCCGGTTATATTCCAATCCCGGTATCAGGGCAGCCCTGTAGTATGTATTTTATAAATCCTACTTCACAGGATGCTGCTGCAAGCGAAGCACAGGCTCAGGCATTAGGAGCTCATATGGTTGTATTCAATGATGCAACTGAAAACACAAACGTTGATGCAGGTCTAAGTGCTGCCGGATATAGTGGTGCTACTATCTGGATTGGCTATCACCGCACCGGAACCGGTTCAGCCACTTTTTATGCATTAGACGGAACAACCGGAAATTTTAATGTTCCGGGGCCTAATGGCGTTTACCAGAACTGGGCAGGCGGAGAACCAAATAATAATGGGTATAACGGTTGCACCTTCGGTTGTGGCGGGCCTTTCTGCAGCGATCCATACCGTTGCAGTAATGGTGAACAATGCACACAGATTTACGGGGGTGGACAATGGAATGATTTACCCTGCGACCGTTCGAGTATTTCACTGATTGAAGTAAATATTTGTCCTCAGACTACAGCCGACCCCGACCAGACTATTTGTTCTGGCGATCAGGCAACGCTGAATACTACCACAACTTTGCTGGGTTCAAACCCTTATACCTATTCATGGTCACCATCCACATTCGTTACAAATCCTAATGCACAATCAACCCCTGTTTCTCCCGATGTTACTACTACTTATACGGTAACTACAACTGACCGTTATTCGTGTCAGGGCACATCCGATATAACGGTTACAGTAAACCCGGCAGGTGGTGAAGGCGGACCAGATGTTACACTTTGTAACGGAGGCGCAGTTCAACTGAATGCTACAGGAGGGGCAACTTATTTATGGTCACCGGCAACAGGTTTGAGCGCAACAAACATTGCTAATCCTTCAGCTTCACCATTAGTAACAACAGCTTATTTTGTTACCATTACCTCTGCTGCCGGTTGCCCGTATACTGATTTTCTTACTGTTACCGTATCTGCTAATGCACCTATCAATGCAGGAACCGATGTTTCAATTTGCCCCGGAGTTGGTGCAACATTGACTGCAACCGGAGGTTCAACTTATGTGTGGACACCGGCAACAGGTTTAGATGATCCAAATGTTGCCAGTCCTATTGCTACGCCTGCCGTAACAACAACTTATACGGTTAACGGAACAGATGCTAATGGCTGCAGCGGTACTGATGCTGTTATAGTTACTGTAAGTGCAGCACCCACTGCAAATGCAGGAACTGATGCCGATGTTTGCGATGGTCTATCCACTACCTTAAATGGCACAGGCGGAGTTTCCTATGCGTGGACACCTGCCGGAGGATTAAGCGCAACTAACATTAACAATCCTGTTGCTACACCTGCAGCTACCACAACCTACACACTTACCGTAACCGATGCAAACGGATGCATCGATACCGATGATATGGATGTAACTGTAAACCCTTTGCCGCCTGCTGATGCAGGGGCGGATGTTCCGGTTTGCACAGGCTCTTCAGTAACCTTGCAGGCAAGTGGTGGAACACAATATGCATGGTCGCCAACTACTGATCTTAGCAATCCGAATATTGCTGCACCGGTTTGCTCGGCAACAGCAGATATTACCTACACCGTTACTGTTACCGATAACAACGGATGCATTGCAACCGATGATGTAGATGTAACCGTAAATCCTTTGCCTGTTGCCGATGCAGGAACAGATGCAAGTATCTGTCAGAATTCAAGCACAACATTGAATGGTGCAGGCGGTGTAAGTTATTTGTGGAGCCCTGCTACGGGATTGGATGATGCTACTTTGCAAAATCCTTCGGCAAGTCCCCAAGTTACTACTACATATACTGTTACTGTTACCGATGCCAACTCATGTTCGTCAACTGATGATGTGGATGTAACGGTTATTCCTGCCGAACCTGTAAATGCAGGTAACGATGCAAGCGCCTGCTTAGGCGATCCTGTTTCCTTAACAGCAACTGGAAACGGAGTTTCGTTTTCATGGAGCCCGGCAACGGGGTTAGACAATCCGAATATTGCAACACCCGTTGCAACACCTGCGACAACAACACAATACACGGTTACCATGACTGACGCTAATAACTGCACCAGTTCCGATGATGTAACGGTAACTGTTAATCCTATTCCTGTGGCAGCTTTTTCTGCCACTTTAGTATGCAGGGGCGAACCGACAGTCTTTACCAATCAAAGTACGGTGAGTTCAGGAACAATAGCAAGTTACAGTTGGGATTTTGGCGATCTTAATACTTCAGCAGCGGCAAGTCCATCTAATACCTATTTAACTGAAGGGGATTATACCGTTGAGCTTACGGTTGTTTCTGATGAAGGCTGCACTAACTCAATAACTCAAGACATTACCGTTTATCCATTGCCGGTTGTAAGTTTTGAAGCGGTGCCTACAGATGGCTGTATTCCGCTGGAAGTTCAGTTTAATGATTTGAGCACCATTGCATCGGGTACTAATGTTTCGTGGTTGTGGACTATTGAAGGCGTGGGTCCCGTTAATGAACAAACCACTACACAAACCTTTGCAAATGCAGGTTTATATGATGTTACACTAACCGTTACCTCTGATGAAGGTTGCGTAACAACTCTTACACAAAGCAATTTTGTAACCGTTCATCCCAATCCGGAAGCTCAGTTTTTTGCTCTTCCTGAGCGCACCGAAATTCTTTTTCCTGAAATTACCTTCACTGATTTATCATCAGGGGCGCCAACAGAATGGAACTGGGATTTTGGAGGAACAGGCAATTCAACCGAGATGAATCCGACTTACAGTTTCCCCGACACAGGAACATTTACCGTATTGCTGGAGGTCTTTAACCAATTCGGTTGCAGCGACACGATAAGCCACACGGTTGTTATCACACCTTCGTTTACCATTTATGTTCCCAGTGGATTTACTCCTGACGGTGATGGCGTAAACGATATTTTTCTGCCCAAAGGAATTGGCTGGAGAGATTATGAACTGCGTATTTACAGCCGCTCAGGAAATCAGGTATTCAGTACGTTCGACCCGCTGCAAGGCTGGGACGGCAGTGTGCGCGGTGCCGGAAGAGTAACTATTTCCGATGTGTATGTTTGGCGCATTTATGTGCGCGATAAGAATAACCGCAAGCAGGATTACAAGGGTATTGTTACGTTGGTAAGGTAATTACTTACAACAACTCATTCGCCAGATTAGCCAACTCACTTCTCTCCCCTTTTTCTAAGGTAATGTGCGCACAAATCGGATGGTTCCTGATTTTATCAATGAGGTAAGAAAGTCCGTTACTCTGCGTGTCAAGATAAGGTGTATCAATCTGGAAAATATCACCGGTGAAAATAATTTTGGTGTTCTCACCTGCCCGGGTAATGATGGTTTTTACTTCGTGTGGTGTTAAGTTCTGCGCTTCATCAACGATAAAGAAAATATTGGAAAGACTGCGGCCGCGGATATATGCAAGCGGAGTGATTACCAGTTTTTCGTTGTCCACCATGTCCTGAATTTTCTTGAATTCTTTTCCGCCCTCAGGAAATTGGTTCTGGATAAATTTCAAATTATCCCACAGCGGTTCCATGTAAGGATTGATTTTGGATTTGATGTCGCCCGGCAGAAACCCAATGTCTTTATTGCTGAGCGGAACAATAGGTCGCGCTAAATAAATCTGACGGAATTCACGTTTTTGTTCCAATGCTCCTGCCAATGCCAGCAAGGTTTTTCCTGTTCCTGCCACGCCTTGTATGGTTACCAAACTCACGCGCGGATTCATAATGGCGTGCAATGCAAAAACCTGTTCGGCATTCAGTGCCTTTACTCCAAAGGCACTATTTTTTTCAACACGCTCCAGCATTTTTGATTCTGCATTGTAGCAAGTCATTGCTGAAGTTTTTCCGTTGCGCAGAATGTAATAATGATTGGTGAGCGGTTCTTTTATTCCTGCTTCTTTTGCATCGCAGGTTCCGGTTTCGTAAACTTTGTTGATGGCTTCGGTGGTACTTTTATCAACGATAGTTCTGCCGGTATAAAGCGTATCAACGTTTTTTATTTTTCCTGTTTCAAAATCTTCGGCAGTGAGGTTAAGCGATTTTGCTTTCAAACGAAGATTGATGTCTTTTGAAACCAGAATTACTTTGCGGTCCGGAAATTCATTCACCAGCGAAAGTGCTGAATTCAAAATTTTATGATCTGCTTTTTTCTCGCCAAAAATTTTGTCGGCATCCACCGTGCTGTGACTGTTCATCACCACTTTAAATTTCCCCTTTTTGTCGGAACCGTTCAGGTTAACCCACTCCTGCAAGGTGTGATGCTCTGAAAGTGCATCTAACATCCGAATGAATTCGCGTGCAGAAAAATTCTTGGTATCGTTTCCTTTTTTGAAGTTGTCAAGCTCTTCGAGAACTGTTATCGGAATGGCTACATCGTGCTCCTGAAAACTTTGGAGGGCGTTGTGGTCGTAAATGATTACTGAAGTGTCGAGAACGAAAATCTTTTTGTTTTTGTCTTTTGGCGGCATACTCGATGCTGGGGGGATGGTACGCAACGAAAGTATGTTTTGGAATCACAGCAAATTGAATTCAGCGATTCAATTTTTAAACAAAATGCTGTTACTAAATATATTTTTCAGAACAATAAATTCTCAAACGGGTAACGTTTCATGTGAATCATTTTTACCTGCGCATAAATTTTCTCACGGAATTCATCAATGTTTATTTTTTGCTCTGCAGAAATAAACACACAATTATTTCCCAATCGCGACATCCAGCTTTCTCGCAAATCATCTAACGAAAGATTCTCTTTTGTGGAAGGTAATAAATCATCTTCCTCTTTTTTGGTATAGGTAAATGCGTCTATTTTGTTGAACACCACAATCACTTCTTTGTCCTTTGCGCCAATCTCAATCAGCGTTTCATTTACCACACGCATCTGGTCTTCAAACTCAGGATGCGAAATATCTACAACGTGTAATAAAATATCAGCTTCTCTTACTTCATCCAATGTTGATTTGAATGATTCAACTAATTGGTGAGGAAGTTTGCGGATGAAACCAACGGTGTCGGTCAGCAAAAAAGGGAGATTTTCAATCACCACTTTTCTTACCGTTGTATCAAGCGTTGCAAACAATTTATTTTCTGCAAACACTTCGCTCTTACTCATCACATTCATGATTGTAGATTTCCCAACGTTGGTATAGCCCACCAAAGCAACACGCACCAAAGCTCCGCGATTTTTGCGTTGCGTTGCCATCTGCTTGTCAATGGTCTCTAACTTCTTCTTCAGAAGAACAATTTTATCACGGATAATTCTTCTGTCGGTTTCAATTTCTGATTCACCCGGGCCACGCATTCCGATACCACCTTTCTGCCTTTCCAGGTGAGTCCACATTCTTGTCAAGCGAGGAAGCAGATATTCGTATTGAGCAAGCTCTACCTGCGTTCTGGCATGTGCAGTTTGCGCGCGTGCAGCAAAAATATCAAGGATAAGATTGCTGCGGTCAAGTATCCTGCACTCCAGAATTTTCTCAATGTTACGTAATTGTGAAGGGCTTAACTCATCATCAAAAATGGCGATGTTGATTTCGTTCTCTTTGATAAAAATTTTTATCTCATTTATTTTTCCTGAACCCAGAAACGTTGCAGAATCGGGCTTATCCATTTTCTGCGTGAAGCGTTTAACCGGAATAGCACCAGCAGTTTCTGTGAGAAAAGCAAGTTCATCCATGTATTCCTTCACCTTCTTTTCGTCCTGATGCTGGTTAATCATACCGATAAGAATTGCTGTCTCCTGCTTCTTCGCTGTATCAAATAATTGTTTCTTGCTCATTTTGTCTTGTAGCGGGCAAAAGTAGGTATTTAACATTATTTAATAATTCATGCAAACTGTAATACAAGTCAATCATTACCTTTGCCGCGCTATAAATCAAAATTTTATGAAATCTGTTTTCATCGTTCTTGTTTGTTTCTCACTTATATCCTTTCAGGCAAAGGCGCAGGAAGCGTGGTCGTTGCAGAAATGCATTGAATATGCACTGGAAAATAATATCTCGGTAAAGCAGAACGAACTGAATGCAGAATTGTCAAAAGAAAATTACAATCAGAGTATAGCAAACATGGCTCCCTCGCTGAATGCGGGAGCATCACACTCCTACAACTGGGGACAACGTATCGACCCGTTCACTAATACATTTGCGACTAACCGTGTGCGCTCCAACAATCTTTATATCAGTTCTCAGGTAACACTTTTCAGCGGATTGCAACTGCAAAATACGCTGAAGCAAAACAGCCTGAATTACCTTGCAGGAAAATACGATGTTGAGAAAATGAAAAACGACATTTTGCTGAATGTGGCTACTGCTTATCTCAATGTTTTGTTTGCACAGGAATTATTAGGCGTTGCAAAAACACAAAAATCAATTACCGAAACACAGGTTGCGCGCACGCAAAAATTAGTAGATGCCGGAACACTAGCACTTGGCAGCCTTCTGGATTTGCAGGCTCAGCTTGCTTCTGACGAGCTGAACGAAGTGAATACCCAAAACCAATTAGACATTGCTTTACTTACACTTTCGCAACTTATGAATATTAAAGTTGGCAGCGACTTTACTATTGTAAGGCCACAATTAGAAATACCAGCCAACCCAATTCTGGCAGAAAACCCCGAGCAGATTTACCAGTTTGCATTAAATAATCAGCCCTCTATAAAAAGTGCTGAAACAAAAGTTTTGAGTGCAGAAAAAGCGGTGAAAATTGCAAAGGGAACTGCCTATCCAAGCCTTACGCTGAGTGGTTCTGTAGGTTCAGGTTATTCGGGTTTGAGCCAGAAAGTAGTGGGCTTTGAACCCGGAACGCCAAGCATTATAGGGTACACGCCTGACACTGTTCCTGTTTATTCGGTTTCTTCATCTGTAAGTCCCATTTTTGAAAAAACCCCTTTTGGTGAACAGTTGAAAGATAACGTAAACGAAAACCTTGGCTTCAACTTAAATATCCCGATTTTTAATGGATGGCAAAGCCACAACTCTATCAGTCGCGCTAAGATTGCAAGGCAAAATGCAGAATATACTTTGCAACTGAGTGAACAAAACCTGAGACAAACCATTGAACAGGCCCATGTAGATGCACAAAGTGCCTTGAAACAATTTTATGCCACAAAAAAAACAGTGGAGGCGCTTTCGCAGGCTTTTGATTATGCCGACAAAAGGTTTAACGTTGGTGCGCTGAACAGCACTGATTACAATACTGCCAAAAACAGGCTGAACAACTCACAATCTGATTTACTGCGAAATAAATACAACTTTATTTTCAAATCCAAGGTTTTGGATTTTTACATGGGCAAGCCGATTACGTTGTAATCATCATTACATTTGCCTGCGTTTTAAAAAAATCTTTTCATGAAGAACAACAGACTTCTGATTGTTGCAGGCATTGCAACCGTCATTATTATTATAGCTTTAGTCATTGGTAAAAAGCAGGGCTGGATTGGTAAAAGCGATGCCACTGAAGTAAGCATTGAAAAAGTTACTAAACGAACTATTGTTGAAACCGTTGCTGCCAGCGGAAAAGTGCAGCCCGAGGCTGAAGTAAAAATTTCGCCCGATGTTCCCGGAGAAATTATTGAACTTACTGTAAAGGAAGGTGACAAAGTAATTGCAGGACAATTGCTGCTGCGCATAGATCCGGATATTCAGCAATCGAATGTTGAACGTTTAGAAGCTGGTTTGAATACTGCAAAAGCCAATCTTGCCAATGCAAAATCAAGAAAAGCGCAGGTTGATGCACAGTTTACAAACGCCAAAGCATTATATGAGCGCAATAAAAAACTGTTCGAACAAAAAGTAATTTCAGATCAGGAATATGATGCTGCCACATCAAGTTATGAAGTGGCGAAGAATGAAGTGGAAGCCGCTAAACAGAACGTAAGCGGAGCAGATTTCAATGTAAAAAGCGCAAATGCCGCATTGCAGGAAGCCAAGAAAAATCTGACCAGAACAACCATCTTTTCGCCTGTTAACGGAACCATTTCAAAACTTTCTGTGGAAAAAGGCGAACGAGTTGTAGGAACATCACAAATGGCGGGAACAGAGATTATGACCATTGCCAATTTGAATGAAATGGAAGTTAATGTGGATGTAAACGAAAACGATATTGTGCGCGTGGGTGTTGGTGACAGTGCCGATATTGAAGTGGATGCCTACATCGGCAGAAAATTCCGCGGTGTTGTTACCAGTATTGCCAACTCTGCAAATGTTTCAGGTGCATTGGTTGATCAGGTTACCAACTTTGAAGTAAAGATTCGCATTCTTCAGGAATCGTACAAAGATTTAGTGAACGAAAAACAACCTTTGCTTTCGCCTTTCCGCCCCGGAATGTCAGCAACTGTAGAGATTCGCACCAAAACATCAAAGGACATTCTTTCTGTTCCTATTCAGGCAGTAACATCGCGCTCTGCAAACGACACTTTAAATGCTGAAGAGGAAAAAGGAAAGAAAAAATTTAAAGAAAAAGAGTTTGCTGATGCAACCGAAGAAAGTGAGAAAAAAACAGTTGCTGAAACGGAAACAGAAGTTAAAGAATGTGTGTTTGTTCTGGAAAACGGAAAAGTAAAATTAGTGTATGTGAAAACCGGCATACAGGACAATAATTTTATTGAAATAATTTCAGGACTAGGAGAAAATACAGAGGTAATTACCGCACCTTACAGTCAGGTTTCAAAACTATTGAAAGAGGGCGATGCCGTGCAGGTAGTGGAAGAAAAAGAACTTTACGGAAAGAAGAAGAAGTGATTTGTTATGGAATACACTCACAAAGAAATAGAAGAGCGCTGGCAGAAATACTGGGCAGAGAAAAAAACATTCGCGCCTAAAAACGATACTTCATTACCAAAATATTATGTGCTGGATATGTTCCCTTATCCTTCCGGTGCAGGCTTGCACGTAGGTCATCCACTTGGCTACATTGCTTCCGATATTTATTCACGCTACAAACGTTCGCAGGGTTTTAATGTATTGCATCCGATGGGCTATGATTCATTTGGTTTGCCTGCCGAACAATATGCTATTCAAACGGGACAACATCCGGCTGTAACTACTGAACAAAACATTAAACGCTATCGCGAGCAATTAGATAAACTTGGTTTTTCGTTTGACTGGGACAGACAGGTAAAAACATCTAATCCGAGTTATTACAAATGGACTCAATGGATATTTCTGCAACTTTTTAATTCATGGTATAATCCGGAGACGGATAAAGCGGAAGCGATTGAAACGTTAATTCAGAAGTTAGAAGTTGGAAGTTGGAAGATAGAAGGCGATAAGAAGTGGAATGAATTAAATGAAAAAGAAAAGAGCGATGTGCTGATGGATTCCCGCATTGCTTATTTGGGTGAAGCATTTGTGAACTGGTGTCCTGCTTTGGGAACTGTGTTAGCGAATGATGAAGTGAAAGATGGTGTTTCGGAGCGTGGCGGTTATCCTGTGGAACGCAAGCTGATGAAGCAATGGAGTATGCGCATTACTGACTATGCAGAAAGATTATTGACCGGCTTAGATACGATTGATTGGAGTGAATCAATTAAAGAATCGCAGAGGAATTGGATTGGAAAAAGTGAAGGGTGTTCAATACGTTTCGCACTCCGTCACCCTGAACTTGTTTCAGGGTCTGATAATGAGATGCTGAAACAAGTTCAGCATGACGAAAATTCCATTGAAGTTTTCACAACACGTCCTGACACACTTTTCGGAATCACATTTTTAACGCTTGCTCCCGAGCACGAACTGGTTTCAAAAATTACAACAGAAGGAAATAAACAACAAGTTGAAGCGTATTTAAACTATGCTAAAAACCGCAGTGAGCGTGAGCGTCAGGCGGACGTAAAAAAAATAACCGGACAGTTCACAGGTGCTTATGCTATTCATCCATTCACGGGAAAACAGATTCCGGTGTGGGTAGGTGATTATGTGTTGGCGGGTTACGGAACAGGTGCTGTGATGGCGGTTCCGGGTGGCGACCAGCGCGACTGGAGTTTTGCAAAACATTTTAGTTTGCCCATTATTCCTGTGATTGAAGGAAGCGATATTGATAAGGAAGCTAACGAAAGCAAAGAGGGAAAAATGATCAACTCAGATTTTCTGAATGGCTTGCAGGTGAAAGAAGCAATCAAAAAAATAATTACTGAAATTGAAAATCGCGGTTTAGGTAAAGGAAAAATAAATTTTCGTTTGCGCGATGCTGCTTTTGGCCGCCAACGTTATTGGGGTGAACCAATTCCTATTTATTACAAAGACGGAATTCCTTACGCAGTGGATGAAAAAGATTTGCCCGTTGTGTTGCCTGAGGTGGATAAATTTTTACCGACTGAAGATGGTGAGCCGCCCTTGGCGCGTGCCAAAGACTGGAAATACCAAGGCCAATACGATTACGAATCTACCACCATGCCGGGCTGGGCAGGCAGCTCATGGTATTACCTGCGCTACATGGACCCGCATAACGACAAAGAGTTTGTTTCCAAAGCAGCAGCTGATTACTGGAAAGATGTTGACTTCTATTTAGGCGGTTCTGAACACGCCACCGGGCATTTATTGTATGTGCGCTTCTGGACAAAATTTTTGAAAGACCGCGGATTTATTTCTATTGAAGAGCCTGCAAAGAAGTTGGTGAATCAGGGGATGATACAGGGGTTTTCCGCTAAAATAAATTATCTTGTAAGTGAAGAAAGAAAGGGGAATGCACCTTTAACAGAGTTTAATACTGCCCCTATAAATGGGAAAATTGAATTAATAAAAAATTTAAGTATTAAAGGAACCTATGACTTTGCAGAAATTTTTTTAAGTGCAGATGCTGCTGAAGGTTTACATAAACAGTTTAACGATTACGAAATGGAATGGAATAAAATTCCAAGTAAAAGCCATATTTGGAATATTCCAATCGAATATGTAAACAATGATGGTTCTTTAAATATTAATTTGTTTTGTGAATGGCTTCCTAAATTAGAAAAAACAAGAAAAAACGCTATATTCATTTGTAAAGGAGGGTATTGGAGAAACAATGATTTCTGCTCTTTTAATTCAGGTGAATCTGACAAATTTTTCATAAAACAGGAACCAGAAAAAATGTCCAAATCAAAATGGAATGTTGTAAATCCTGATGAGTTGGTAGAAAAATACGGAGCTGATACTTTGCGTATGTATGAAATGTTCCTTGGTCCGCTGGAGCAAAGCAAGCCCTGGAACACCAACGGAATTACAGGCGTTTCAGGTTTTCTGAAAAAATTCTGGAAACTGTATCTGAACGTTTCTGAAGAAAAAGCAAGCCAAGCTGAATTAAAAGTGCTTCACAAAACCATCAAAAAAATCACGGATGATATTGAGAAGCTTTCGTTCAATACCTGCGTGAGCACCTTTATGATTTGCGTAAATGAACTCAGTGATTTGAAATGCAACAAGCGTGAAATTCTAGAACCATTGGTTGTCTTGATCGCACCATTAGCTCCGCACATTGCTGAAGAATTGTGGAATAAATTTGGTCATACTGAAAGCGTAACGTTTGCTAAATGGCCCGAATATAAAGAGGAACACACGGTTGAGAATTCATTCAGCTATCCTGTTTCGTTCAATGGCAAAACGCGTTTCTTTCAGGAGCTTGATGTTGCACTTTCAAAAGAGGATGTGGAAAAAGAAGTCATGGCGTTGGAGCAAACACAAAAATATCTGGAAGGCAAACAGCCTAAAAAGGTTATTGTGGTGCATAAAAAGATTGTGAATATTGTAGTGTAGTGAGAAGGCTTCGACAAGCTCAGCCTGACAGCGATGTCACCCTGAGCTTGTCGAAGGGTTAGACAAAGAAAACAATCCCCGCCATTAACGCAGTTCCGAGAAGAAAACCTGAATACACCTGTGCAGGTGTGTGTGCATATAATTTCAGTCTCGCATAACCAATAAAACCTGCCAGTAGGGTAACTACATAAATCGGCAAAATAAAATCTGCGCCCAAGCGAATTGACAATGCCAGCAGGCTTCCTATAACACCACCAACAGCAATCATGTGAATACTAATTTTCCAGATGATGGTGATGAAAAAACAAACTACAATGGATAAAATTGTTCCGAGTAGTAACAGATAAACCAGTTCCGGCAGTGCTAGTTTGCGCAACAAATAATACAAAGCAAAATACAGGATGATGGAAATAAGAAAAGGAATTTTTCGCTCTGATGCTTCCGGCATATCAAGGCTGGAAATAACTCCGCGTTTTATGAGCCAGAGAAAAATCATGGTAGGCAACACAACCGTAAATGCTATAAACAGGAAATAGATAAATGTTTTCATCTCATCTGCGATGCTGAAAGCAATAAATGTGTTACTGTTAAACAATATCAGCAAGGTGAGCAGCGGCATCATCAGCGGCTGAAAAATGATAGAGATTATTTTCGCAAATTTTTCTTCCATTTATTTTATTTCAAAGTCATCGGCATCCAACATGGCAGGAAATTTTTCACGATAATCCTGCAAAAATTTCCATGAAAGTGTTATCGTTTCGTGTTTTGATTCATTCGGTTGAATGGTGCTTAACTTTTCTCCCAGCGGATTATAAGCAGAACTGTCTCCCGAATAATCCACATTATATCCGTCAGCACCGATGCGGTTTACAGCAATAACATAACTTTGATTCTCCACTGCGCGTGCAGGAACTAAGGTGTTCCATGCAAGGCTTCTTCGTGCGGGCCAGTTGGCAACATAAATCAATAAATCATACCAGCCAGCTCCTCCCCGCGATGCTGCCGCATTCCTGCTCCAAACAGGAAAACGCAAATCGTAACATATGAGAGGTGATACATTCCAGCCTTTTATTTTTACGATTAGTTTTTTATCGCCTGCTGTAAAATGATCTTGCTCATTTGCCATGCGGAAAAGATGGCGCTTGTCATACGTTTGAAAATTACCATCAGGCTGCATCCAGATTAAGCGGTTGTAGTTTTTGCCGTTTTCGATAATCATCAGGCTTCCGGTAATAACACAGTTTTTTTCTTTCGCTTTTTGTTTCAGCCATTGCAATGATTTTCCTGTCATCAATTCAGCAATGGTAGTATTCATCGTAAATCCTGTGCTGAACATTTCAGGAAGAACGATTAAATCGGTTTCTTCTTTTATTCCGTTCAATATCTCATCAAACATGGAGATATTCTTCTCCACATTTTCCCAGTGCAGGGGCGTTTGAACGAGTGTGATTTTTAAATCTTCCATTTTTTTAACCGCAAAGCGAAATCCAAGTTTTTCGCAAAGTGCGCAAAGTTATTATATGCCATTTGCAATCCTTCTTATTCCATCTTTTAATCTGAGAACATTGAAATTGATAAGCAACCCTAATTTATAATTACCGAGTTTCAGGTATGTTAAAGTTTGAGCTAAATGAATATCATTAATTGCTTCAACAGATTTAACTTCAATTAATAATTTGTTTTCTACAAGTATATCCAGTCGGTATCCACAATCAAGCTTTACCTCTTCAAAAACTAAGGGCAATGCTTTTTCCTTATGAACACCAAACCCCGATTGCCCTAACTTATAAAAAAGACATTCTTTATATGCACTTTCAAGTAAACCCGGACCTAATGCATTATGCACATCAATTGCAATTCCAATTACTTTATTTGACAACTCATTTTCTGTCATTATTCCTTTGTTTTCTCTTTGCGAACTTTCCTTTGCCTTTCCTTTGCGGTTAAAATTAAATCTTACAAAGTTTCTCCGCAGCTGCCGTTAATACATCTTCCGACTTCGCAAAACAAAACCGTATGTATTTATTATCCACACCCTCATGATAAAAAACAGAGATGGGAATAGATGCCACTTTGTTTTGTTTGGTAATACGCACCGCAAAATCAGTATCCTTTTCGGTTGAGATACTGTCGTATTTCACCAATTGAAAATAGGTTCCGGCACTTGGCACAAAACTAAAACGCGAATTCTTTATCAATGAATTAAAGTAATCCCGTTTCTTCTGATAAAAATTCGGAAGACTTAAATAGTTGTTTTCTTCTTTCAGAAAATCTGCCAGCGCCATTTGTATGGGTGTGTTACAACTGAAAACAATGTATTGATGTGCCTTGCGGTATTCTGTCATTAAATTTTCAGGGCCAACTACATAACCCATTTTCCAGCCGGTGTTATGAAATGTTTTTCCGAATGAAAAAACCGCCAGACTTCGTTCAGCAAGTTTCGGAAACCTGCATACACTCTGGTGTTGCTGCCCGTCAAAAATAATATGCTCATACACCTCATCACTTAATACAATAATATTAGAATCATGAGTTAGCTTTTCCAGTTCATGCAAATCTGTTTCACTTAAAACACTTCCTGTTGGATTATGCGGACTATTGATAATAATCATCTTCGTGCGAGGAGAAACTAATTTACGCACCTCATTCCAGTCGATGTGAAAATCGGGTTGCTTTAACTGAATATAAATCGGAATACCTCCATTCAGTTCTATCGAAGGAGTATAACTATCATATGCCGGCTCAAACACAATCACTTCATCTCTTTCACGAATCAAAGCTGCAATGGCGGTATAGATGGCAAGTGTGGCTCCGGCTGTAATGGTTATTTCCGTATCGGGATTGTATTTTGTTGCATACAGTTTTTCAATCTTCTCTGCAATGGCTTCGCGCAAACCAATAAAACCCGGCATAGGTGCATATTGGTTAAAGCCCTTCTTCATATACTGATGCACCTTGTCAAACAGATCCTGCGAACTACTGTAATCGGGAAAGCCCTGCGAAAGATTGGTTGCACCAACTTCAGCGGCAAGTTTTGACATTACTGTAAATATGGTGGTACCTGTTTTGGGTAGTCGTGAAGTTACTTCTCCTGGAAATTGCATCGCTCGTTTTGTTTCGGGAATAAAAGTAGGAAATCATCTCGTCTTTGCGAGGGTTATTCACCCGAAGCAATCTCAAAATAGATAGAGATTGCTTCGCTACGCTCGCAATGACGAACGCTGATTATTTTCCGGTTGCAAAAAAAACCTTTATCTATGCAAAAAATTTCAAAAAAACATGAAAATCACAACAAACTCAGTAGTGTCAGTAACCTACAAGCTCAATTCAAAACCGGAAGGCGGAGAAGAGAAATTTATTGAAGAGGCAGGAAAAAACAATCCACTTACTTTTCTATTCGGAACAGGCGGAATGATTGCCGGTTTTGAAGCGAACCTCAACGGACTTTCTATTGGTGATACATTTAATTTTAGTGTAAAACCTGAAGATGCTTATGGTGAAAAGCATCCTGATAATTTAGTTGACCTTCCTATTGAAGCTTTTAAAAACGAGAAAGGAGAAGTTCAACGCGACATGCTGAAAATAGGTGCTATTATTCCGATGCAGGATAATGAAGGGCATCACATGCGTGGCGTTGTTACAAAAGTTGGAATCAACGATGTAACTATGGATTTCAATCATCCACTGGCAGGGCAACACCTGCGTTTTGAAGGCGAAGTTATTTTAGTAAGAGCAGCTACAGCAGATGAATTGGCACATGGTCACGTTCACGGACCGGGCGGGCATCATCACTAATTTTCGTCATGCTGAACTCGTTTCAGCATCTTAATTATGAGACCCTGAAACAAGTTCAGGGTGACGTTAAAATCCTAAACTAACACGTATTGCTGTTCTGGGTTTCTGGTTGTTTTC
>CAMAVO010000017.1 GCA_945861685.1 Chitinophaga pinensis
GTCCACAGAAGCAACAGCATATATCTAAAATATACTTTAAAGCAAGCGCGCTATTTCAATCCAGATACTCCCATTTATCTTTTGGGTGATGAAAGCAACAACCAATATAATTTTGTAACCCATATCAATATAGAGGACTATTTTGATAGCGCACGCGAGTTTTCAAAGCACTATGTTCATATGTCATTCACCCCTCAAAAATTTGAGCAGTTTTGTTTTGAGCGATGGTTCATAATTCTTGACTTTGTTAAAAAGAATAAAATAGAAACATTCCTTTGCCTTGATTCAGATGTTCTCTTGTTCTCTAAATCGAATGAAATACATAACAAATACAAGAATTTCAGCTTTACTATGCGCGGAAATGGCGGAGCTGGTTTAAACTACTTCAGCAGCATAGAAGCGCTGGAAGAATTCTGTGAATATACTACAAGCCACTATATTAATCCACAACATTTTCACACGCTTGAACTTAACTGGGCTGGCTATCAAGAACGGAAACATGGTGGAGTGTGTGATATGCTTCTGTTCGCACTTTACAAGGCAGAAAACCAAGAAAAAATTGGTGATTGTGGGCTACTTGAAAACAATAGAATATTTGAGTATTGTTTACTTGATGTGGTTCAGAATAAGGTGCTTTTACAATTTAAGGGGAAAACCTTATCCATTTATTTAAATGGAAATAAGCAACCTGCAAAATTAATGGCATTTCATGTAAATATAGATAAAGACAAAATCTTTAAATACTACATAGGTGGGGGATTATTTACTGATATATTGAAAGATTATTTTAAAGACCTAAGAGATAAATACCAATTAAGAACCCGCATCAGAAAACTGTTTGGCAAATAAATATATAGGTTTATTTAGTCAAATTTATTGTAAGATAGCTAAGTTGAATCAATATTTAATTTGAAAGAATGCGATAAACAAAAAAATCTTCATTCTCAAAAATTATAGTCAGTTTATCCTTAATTGATTTTATGTTATCCGTTTCGGGAAACCAATCATTTTTAGCATTTTTTTGAATTATTAAAATGTCAGCCCTGCCATCTAGAATTTGAGATACCTCTTTAACAACAAACCCATTTCTTCCTGTAAGCAATCTCAATGCTCTTGGTTTGTAAAAAATAATCACATCTTTTGTTAAAGTATTAGAATTAATAAAATTCATCAACTCCTCGCCTTCTTTATCAAATGGCCCTTCAATAGAGATTTCTTTATTATTAAAGTTATTGAAGGTTTGAATTAAGATTGATTGAGAAAAAATAATCAGGACTGGAACAAGCAAAAAATGCAATAAACTTGAATTAGTAAAATGATTTTGAATTTTTTTTATCCCAACAACCAAAAAATAAAAGGTAATAGGTAAATAAGCAAAAATGTATCTTAAACCTCCCTGATATGGTGCAATAATCAAAATAGAAAGCATAAAAATTACAAACAAAATTAATGCGTAATCCTCATTTCTTTTAATGTAAGCACCATACACTATAAAAGGGACATAAACTCCCCAAAGTGTTGCAGAAATATTAGTTAATACAGGCACTTCAAAAAATTCTGAAATCAAATTGATATAATAAAAGATATTAAATTGTATGTCTTCGTAAAAATTTTCGAATTCCAAATGACTCATATAAGAAGCATCAGAATAATTAAAGTAAAGGGAGTACAGAAATAATCCAAAGAATAGAACTAAATATGTCAAAAATGACTGCCAATTAGTTGTAACATATTTTTTTAAATCAAACTTGTAGTTAATACTAAAATCATAAATCTGACAAGCTATAAGAGTTGGTAGTAGTGCTATGCCAATTGTTCTTACAGAGTAGGCAAGAAACAGGGCTGTTCCGGTCAATAAGTAACCAACTATAGGAGAATATAAAATATGCTTTTTTACGTAAAATGTTTGTATTGCAGCAAGCCCAAGAAGTGCGAAAAACATAAAAGGAATATCAGACAATATTGAATCCTTAAATAGATAGAATTGAGGACTTAAAGAAAATATAGCAATGAATAAGAATATTTGCGTCCCTATCTCTTTCCTAAATAAATAATACACTAAAAACAATGAAAACGAAAGAAAAACAAAAGTGAAAATTTTAAGTGCACTAAGATTTAACCCAAACAAATTGTATACTGGTGAAATTAATACAGGATATCCCCATGGGTATATACTAGGACCAATAACATAAGCTGAATTTTCAGATGTAAATTTTTGATTTGCTTGGAGTTCATTAATCGAATTTTCAGTAAATGCTTTCGCTTGAGCTATATATAATGCGAAATCATCACCCCACCAATGACCTTTTTGTAACGAAATATAACTTAAAAAAAAGCCAATTATAATAACTCCAATAACAAAATATTTATTGCTGAATTTTACTTCAACAGTTGAGTAATAGTATGAAACGAACAAAATAAGTATAACGTAAGTTGCATTTAATAATAAACCAATAGGACTTGTCATACTACCATTTCCATCTCCTATATTGTAATCTATAGCAAACTCAGCAAGTCTTAAAAAGAAAAGCAGAAAAAGTGAAACAAAAAATCTCGTTACTGATTTTCTTCTAAAAAACGAAATCATTCTTGAAACTATTTTCATTTTTTTATAGTTGTTCCTAGGTTAATTTATAACCACACTTGTATATTTTTTTATTTTTTTAGTGTCAGCAAACTTAAGAAAAAACTATAGAGAACGGCTTGAATTCCAATGGTCAAGAAAAGGACAGCAGGAATAACCTCTCTGAGCATTTTTGATGGTTCAAGATCGCCAAAATTTGCATTACCCCATTGGTAAAAAGCTTTTATCGTAAGTCCTACGCCTGCCAGAATCAGAATTAGTCCAATAATTAATCCACGTTCAAGATTAAAATAATCAAAGGTTTTATCAAATGATTCACTTTTGGGCAACAATCCGTTTGTTGTTGCAAACACTTTAGAAAACACATAAAACGAAGCGAACTGAAATCCAATTAGAATCATAGCAGACGTATATAAAAGTGTATGAACATCCAAATGAGCACCCATAAAAGTTATTGGTTCAAATACAAGAAGAGTAGAAAGTAATGTTCCAAAAATCATTAGTATAATTCCAGGGAAAAGAAATAACCACCGCGGACTATAGATAAGCAGAAAGCGCAGATGCCTCCAGCCATCACGCCAGGTTCTAAGATGGGGCGGACGACTCCTCCCATCCTTATGAAGAATGGTTGGGACTTCTGTAATTTTCATTTTATTAAGCGATGCTTTTACTACCATTTCTGAGGCAAATTCCATCCCACGGGTTTTTAAATCCATACGGTTAAATGCATCTTTACTGAAACCCCTTAGCCCGCAATGAAAATCACGAATTGGAATATTAAAAAATAATCTTCCAATAAATGAAAGCACCGGATTACCAAGGTATCGATGAAGAAAAGGCATTGCTCCTTTCATAATTCCTCCTTTGAAACGGTTCCCCATTACAAGATCATAGCCTTCTCGTAGTTTTTCAACATATGGATTTAGATTTAATAAATCATAGCTGTCATCTGAATCACCCATAATGATGTATTTGCCTTTTGCTTCGGTTATTCCACCAAATAAAGCACTACCATATCCTTTTTCTTTCACATGAATAAGCCGCGCTCCATTTTTTAGTGCAATTTCATGGGAGCCATCTGTGCTGCCGTTATCTGCAACAATCACTTCACCATCAACTTTATTATTTTGCAGAAAAGAGTTTGCTTTTTTCAAGCAAACCTCCAATGTTTCAGCTTCATTAAGACAGGGCAATACAATTGATAGTTCCATAATTACCGGCAGAGAGGATTATTAAGAATTTTATTCACTAATTATTTTATACATCCAAAAATCATTGTTTTCATATACAATTTTTAAGTTCGTTAAAATCTTATCAATTTCACTAACTGATGGGAATCGTTCATTCTTACCATCTTTACGGATAATGAGAAAATTTGCTCTGCGATCTGTAATTTGTGAAACATTATTTACCACAAAACCATTTCTTCCGGCAAGTAATCTCATGGCTCTTGGTTTATAAAAAATAATTTTATCATTAACAGAAGTATTGCTAATAATAAAATCAATCATTTCAGAAGTATTTTTGGAATACGGCCCTTCTTCAATATTTTCGCTATCTCTTAACTTTGCAGTTGCCGCATTTAATATAAAAGAATGAAAAAAGATTATAATTAATGGGATAAGAAACATGTGTGCCGGATTTAGATTCACAAACTTTCTTTTCAGATGATCAAGCCCGATAACTAAAAAATAAATTATCAATGGCAAGACTGAAAAATATTGACGTATTCCATCTGTAATGGGATTTATAATATTTATTAAATATATAAATATTAAGTAAATTATAAATATATAATCATATTTAAATCGTTTACAGGCTCCATAAATCACAAAAGGAAAACAAATTCCCCAGACAAAATTAGCATTAAGTGTTAAGCCATCTCCACTAGCCTGCCAACCAATAAAATCAGATGGCAGAACAAGGTAAAAGAAGATGTTAGATTGTAGAAAATAGTAGATGTTGTGAAAGTTTGATGTTAGGTGTGACAGGTAGGATGTATCTGAGTAATGAAAAGAAATTGAATAGAGAAATAAAGAAATAAAGAATACTGCATACGTAATAAATGACATGCTGTTTTCTTTAATAAAGCCTTTGAAATAAAATCGATGTTCAACAACCAAACTATATAACTGGCAAAAGAAAAATGTAGGTAAAAGAATAATCCCTACAGTTCTAATGCTATATGAACAAAATAATATAATACCAAGAATGGCATAGCTGATAATCTGATTGATAAGGTATACTTTTTTGATAACAAAATTCCTGATAAGTGTCAACCCAAGCAGTTGAAAAAACATAGACGGAATATCTGAATATATCATATTCCGGTAGTCATAAAAGAGAGGACTAAAAGCGAATACAGCTAAAATTAAAATTCCATTTTCTCTTAACTCATTTTTAAATAAGAAATAAAGAACCAGTAATGTAAGCGGGAAAAACACAAAAGTAAAATTTTTAAAAGCCTTAATATCAAATCCGAATATTTTGTGAGCCTGAGCAAGAATAAAAGGATAACCCCAAGGATAAAGTTCAGGACCCAAAATATAGGACGAATTCTCTACCAGAAATACTTGATCTTGTTTTAGTTTATCAATAGAATTTTCATTATATGCTCTTGCCTGCTCAATATACAACGCCCAATCATCTCCCCAAGAATGAGTAGAATTAATAGAAGGGAAGCTTATTAATGAGATAAAGAAAATGATAATTAGTACTACATAATTTTTATTAAGCTTTGACGAAATAGCAGTATAGTTAAATGCAACGGTTATTATTAAAAGAAGATAGAATGCATTTAACAATAATCCTACAGGACTTGATATACTTCCATCTTTATCTCCTTTAGTATAATCAACTGTAAACTCAAGTGCCCTTAAAAAAAGCAGAAGAAAAAAGGCAATAGAAAATCTAAATGAAGATTTCTTATTAATGAAATTAATAATATTATTAACTCTTGTATTCATTTATTACAACCATAAAAACTTCATTTAACATAGATGAATTGAGATTTCATGAAATCAATTGCTGAAGGATCATAACTGTAGTTGATATTTTGACAAATATTATTTTAGGCGAAAGTACTAAATATGTTATCTGAAATACAGCTAATTAGTTCCTATTCAAAAGCAGATAATACAGGTTTCCCTGTCCAGCAATCAGGAGTGATAATGTTTAAAATTTTGGCCAATGTAGGAGCAGTATAATATGTTTCCACAGTTTCTGTTATTTCAAAGCCTTTCTTTATTCCTGCTCCTGAAATGATCCAGGGGATTTCTTTTTCAGCCAGACTTCCTCCTCCATGTCCTTTCTTTATTCCACCATGGTCGGCTGTAATGAGGATAACGGTCTTCTCATAGATACCTGCTTCTTTTAAGGCCTTGATAATGGCGCCTGTTATGGAATCGGCTTTGGCGATTGATTTATAATAATCCGGTGTAAAATGACCGATGGCGTGCCCTGCATGGTCAACATGATCGAAGTGAAGGAATAAAAAATCAGGCTGTTTGTTTTTAATGCATTCAATTGCTTTATCAGCCGTTTCGTTTTCATCTTTTGTGTCCTGTAGTACCGTGAAGGCATTTGTTTCGGTAAGGCGGGCAAAGCCGTCCCAATCATGGTAACAAGTAATGTTTGCGTTTGCTTTTTGATTTCGCATTACACCAAAGATGGTTGGAAACAGTTTACCCTTTTCACATCCGCAGAATGAACGGTTCTTTATCTTCTTTACTTCCCACTTGTTTGAATGTATGCTGTGATATTTTGGAGGAGCTCCCATTATCATGGAAGCCCAATTTGGACTGCTTGATGTAGGCATAACCGCATGAGCATGTAATGTCCATGCTCCGTTTTTCATCAGTTCATTAAATACAGGAGTTTGGGAATTCCTGATACCTGCTGCACTCATCCCGTCAAAGCCAAGAACAATAACATGTTTTGCTTGTTGGCCAAATGCTGTAAATGCAAAGAGAAGTAAAAAGTAAATGAAGGTTTTTTTCATAAAATAAAGTTTTTCTAAAGGAAGGCTAATATATAATCAGTGACAAATTCTTCAGTGCGGCTTAACAAAAACATAATACGCCAGAAAAGATGCAGCCATTAAACCAAAGAAGATTGCCGCAAGCATTGGATTATAAACCGACATGCTGATGATTGCAACTACTGCAATAACCAATGCAATGGTTGGAAACACAGGATAGAAAGGCGCTTTAAAAGGTCGTTCCAGTTCAGGCATTTTTCTTTTTAATTGAAAATACGAAATCATAGAAAGGATGTAAAGCGAGAGTGCGCCAAACGTAGCAATGGGAATAATGTCGCCTGTTTTGCCGGTGAAGAGGGCAATGATGCCAATTGCCATGTTAAAGATAAGTGCCATGGTTGGAGTTTTAAATCTCGGATTTATCTTTCCAAGAAAGGAGGGAGCATTTCCCGACTTGCCAAATTCATACGTAGCTCTTCCTGCGGCAAGCAGCAAACCATTGAATGATGCTACAAAGCCGAACAAACCAATCCAGATGAGCAGGTGATAGAATACATCACTAACCGCAGGAATATGTTTGATGGCCAAAGGTAAAGGCGAATCGGAAATGTTTCCCTCGGCATCAAATACAACGGCTTCCCAGCCGGCAACACCAACGGCTGAACTGAACGTAAGCATAGCAAGAATGGCAAGCGTAAACATTGCAGATGCAAAACCAATGGTTATGTTTTTCTGCGGATTGATGGTTTCTTCGGCAACGTTTGCAATGCCTTCCAGACCGAGAAAGAACCAAATGGCAAACGGAATTGCCATGAACACGCCTTCAATTCCGTTGGGGAAAGAATTGATGGCAAGGTTCTCGAATTTGAAATGAGGCAGTGTAAAGCCAGAGAAAATCAATAACTCAACAACAGCCACAATGGTGATGAACAACTCAAAAGAAGCAGATGCTTTTACACCAAGAATATTTAAAGAGGTGAAAACAAAGTAGCAGAAGATGGCAATTCCAATAACAGGTAACTCGGGAAAGAGTAAATGAAAATAAGCTCCAATTCCAAATGCAATAGCAGGCGGAGCAAACACAAATTCTATGATTTGAGCCATGCCGGCTACAAAGCCAAGATGCCTGCCCAATGCTTTGTCTGCATAATCAAATGCACCTCCTGCTTTGGGTATGGCACAGGCAAGTTCGGTATAACACAAAGAGAAGGTAACGTACATCAACATGATGAAAAACGTGGCAATGCCCAAACCAAGCGTTCCACCTTTTTCAAGACCAAGGTTCCAGCCAAAGTACATTCCTGAAATAACATAGCCAACGCCAAGACCCCAGAGCATGACGGGGCCAAGTGAGCGTTCAAGTTTTGCTGATTGTTCCATGTTGTTATAATTAAAACGGATACCCGATTCCTAAATTAAATATAACCCGTTTCATCAAAATCGGTTCGCTTACTCCTATCCATCGCTGGTTGTTTGCTTCCGGTTTTCCGGGATTGTAAATCGGGTAAGCAGCATCCATACGAACGATGAAGAAGTTAAAGTCAAGTCGTGCACCCACCCCTGCGCCTAACGCAATCTCTTTGTAAAAACGTTTGATATCCATCTCTGCACCGGGACGCTGCGCGTCTTTTTGGATAAGCCAGATGTTTCCGGCATCGGCAAACACAGCCATCTTGAAATACTTGTAAATATCAAAACGATACTCAACGTTCATCTCTAATTTCATATTACCAAACTGGTCAATGGAAGTTTGCAGTTCTTCGGGAAGTGAGCCTGGACCAAGGTTTCGAGCTCGCCACGCACGGATACCATTGGCACCGCCACCAAAGAAACTGGCTTCAAAAGGCAACACCGAAAGATTACCGTAAGGTGTTCCGCGCCCTGCTGCCAACCGCATAACAAAGGTGCTGCGCGAATTGATAGCGATGTAACGCCTGATGTCAAAATCAAACTTTATGTATTGCGCATACGGAATATTGAAAACGCGGTAGCTTCCGTTTGCATCCTGCTCTGCACCCGTGAGGCGACTAACAACCCACGGGATATTTCCGGAAAATTCAAGGCTGGCTCTGAAATACGTGAAGTTCTTTACCTTGTTTACTTCCTGATTATTGAAGATGTAGGAATAGACTCCTGAGCTGGTGATGTGAGAAATAAAGGTGTTGCGCAGGAGGCGGTCGTTGATACCGTTAATCCGTTCAAGGAAGGCAGCACTTTCGTTGTAGATGTTTACAAAGTTGATTTCAATAGGGTTGGCAATCCAGCGCTCCTGTGCAGTTGCGCGCCACTCATAACCAAAGGTGGTGCGGAAAATGGTGCGCGTAAAATCGGGACGTTGCTGAAAGTCGTAAGCCAGTTTAATCTTTGTTTGCGGACGAAAATATTTGGAGACCTTTATATACCGTGCAGCAGGAAACAGGAAGCGCGGAATGGTAAGCGAAGCCTCAGGGCTAATCTGAAGAGTGTTGAAAATGGGTGTTTTTTTGTCGTCTTCTGCATTGAAAACAACCTGTGATTCCAAACCGCCTTTTATACGCATCTCAAATGTTTCCGCGCCTCTGAAAATGTTTTTGTTCTGGTAAACCAGATCGGCAAAAACTCCGGGAAAGCCGCCTGTGTTGGTGCCCTGAGCCTCAAACGAAAATGATTGGCGGGGAGCTGGAGTTAGCTGCACATAGCAATCAAGTTTATCGTTTTCTTTTTCTTCAAACTGTATGTTTATGAATTTGTACACCTTTAAACTCGAGAGCTGCTTGTAAGTGTTGTCAAGGCTTTTTGCAACATACAGTTCACCGTCTTTAAAGAAAACAGAGCTCATCAGCAATTTAGGATCGATGGTCCATTTCCGGTGATAGGTAAGCGAATACTTGTTATACACCAATGTGTCATAAGTAACAGCCGAAGTGTTTTTAGGATAAAACTCGGTATTCAGATATACCTTACCGATTTTATAAGGACGAAATTCTTTGGGGCTGTTGGTGGTATCAGGTCTTCCGAAATCTTTTTCAGAGTTGCTTCTTATCATCAGGGTAAGTTCAACTTCGCGGTTACCAATGGTAGTGTCGGCCTGAAAAAAAATGTTCTCGGTAGAGAAAAAATAGTAGCCTCTGTTTTTCAATTCCTTTGCAATTCGTTCGCGTTCTTTCTGCAGAATATCCACATCGTAATTCATTCCCGGTTTCAGCAATGAATTAGGTTTGTCGGCACCTGAAATCAGTGTATCCAGTTCGGGATTGTAAACAGCATAAACAATGTTACTTACCGTGTAGGGAAGATGTGGTTTTATGTAATAAGTAACCTTTGCTTTCTTGCGTTTATACTCCACGCTGTCGCTTATTTCGGCATTGAAAAAACCTTTGTTCTTTAAATAGATTTCAAATTGCTTGTGGGTGCTTTGCGTTAGAATGGAATCCAACACTACCGGTGCTTCGCCAATACCCAGCAGCCACTCGCCAAAGCTTCTGCGCGCATCTTTCGGTTCTTTGTTTCTGGCAATTCGTTTTTGATTTTTCACTTCGCGTTTTTCTTTCAGTTCTTTTTTGCGGGCTTCTACTTTGTCGAGGTCAACCAGATTATAAACCCACAGGTGAAAGCGCACAAAGCCTACAATTCTGCGGTTAGGCTTTTGACGAATGTATTTGGTAAGCTCTTCTTTATTTACTTTTCCGCTGTCGATTTCTATCTTATTTTTTATAAGCAAAAATTCTTTGTCGCCAAGTTTGCGGGTGGCTCCGCAGGAAGAGAATAGGATGTAAGAGGTAATAAGTAAGATGTAATAAGCAGGACGCAGTTGGCAGCAGGTAAAACGTAAAGGTGTTATTGCCCTCTTCAATTTCTGATTTCTAAGTACTAATTTCTAATTTCCAACTTCTAATCTCCAACCTCTAACTTCCATACAACAATCAGCCCAAAAGTATAGCTTTGCGCTGTGCTAACCAATTCACAAATTAAACACATCCTTTCGTTGAAGCAGAAGAAATTCCGCACCGAACATCAACAGTTCGTTGTTGAAGGCGTGAAGGTGGTGAAGGAGTTACTTACATCGCCTTATAAGGTAGATGCGGTGTATACTCTGGGCGAAATTTCAGATGAAATAGCATCGGTGTCTTCCGTTGTTCCAATTATTATTACCGAACAGCAGTTGCAGAAGATGAGCAATCTGGATACGCCTAATAATGTGCTGGCCGTTGCTTCTATTCCGAAACCATCATTTGCTTTTCAGGAGTTTAATACCAAACTTATACTTGCTTTAGATACTATTAACGACCCCGGAAACCTTGGCACTATTATCCGCACGGCTGCATGGTTTGGTATGGATACCATCATTTGCTCACCCAAGACTACCGATGCCTGGAACCCGAAAGCGGTGCAGGCTGCAATGGGGGCATTGTTCAGAACCAATGTTGTGTATGCAGATTTAAAAACGGTGGTGGAAGAATATAACGCTGCTGATGTTCCAGTGTATGCTACCACGCTGGACGGAACGGATATTTACAAAACAACCTTATCACCAAACGGATTGATTTTTATTGGCAGCGAAAGTCATGGTGTTTCGCCTGACTTGTTGGCGCTGATTAATAAAAGGCTTCTTATTCCTTCTTTTTCATCAGGTGCAGCCGAATCGCTGAATGTTTCGGTGGCTGCGGGGGTGGTTTGTTCCGAATTCAGGAGGAGGTGAACTTAAATCCTTTCACAGAGAAATGCCAGAGAATGCACAGAGGTTCAGAGAGTTTTTCTTTTTTTCTCTGTGAACCAATGCTTTAAACTCCTTCTTGCTCTGTGTAATAACCCTTCGACTAAGCTCAGGGCGACAAAACTGCCGTCTGCCTACTGCGCCTCCGGATACGGATCCACCTCTAAATTCTTAAACACAAAACTCCAGATATCTGCCTGTTCTTCCACCAGTTTTGAAACAGGTTTTCCGGCACCATGTCCTGCCATTACATCAATGCGGATAAGTACAGGGTTACTGCCTTTGTGCTTTTCCTGCAAGGTGGAAATAAACTTGAAAGAGTGGGCCGGTACAACCCTGTCATCATGGTCAGCAGTAAGCACCAGCGTTGCAGGGTATTCAACACCTTGTTTAATATTGTGCAAAGGCGAGTATTTATAAAGCGCATTGAATTCAATGGAATCTTCGCTTGTTCCGAAATCACTTGCCCATGCCCATCCGATGGTGAATTTATGGTAGCGAAGCATATCCATTACTCCAACAGTAGGCAGCGCTACTTTAAACAATTCAGGACGCTGTGTTATACAAGCGCCAATCAGCAAACCACCGTTGCTGCGACCTTCAATAGCCAGCTTTGCAGAGGAAGTATATTTCTCTTTCACAAGGTATTCCGCTGCTGCAATAAAATCATCAAACACATTTTGCTTTTGCAGTTTTGTCCCTGCTATATGCCAGTTCTCGCCATATTCAGAACCACCGCGGATGTTGGCCATGGCAAATACACCACCATTTTCCAGCAACACTAAACGGTCGGGTTTAAAGTCAGGATTTTTGCTGATGTTAAAACCACCATAACCAAACAACAAAGTTGGATTGTTGCCATCCAGTTCAATTCCTTTTTTGTACGTAAGAAACATGGGAACTTTAGTTCCGTCTTTACTATTATAAAACACCTGTTTGGTTTCGTATTGCGAAGCATCAAAATCAACGATAGGTTTTTTAAATACACTTGATTCACCTGTTGCAAAATCGTATTTATAAATAGCAGTAGGATACAGAAAAGAAGAGAACGTATAGAAGCCGATGTTATCAGTTGCTTTGCCATCAAATGCACCAACACTGCCCATTGCAGGAAGTGCAATTTCTTTTTCTTCCTTGCCGGTCATGTCATAAACCAACACTTTGCTGGCAGCATCTTTTAAATAACGGGCAACAATTTTTCCGCCTGCAAGTGTTATACCTTCCAATACATATTCCTTTTCAGGAATTAAAGTTTGCCAGTATTTTTCGTCCGGTTTATCGGGATCAATAATTACCACTTGTTTGTTGGGAGCTGCATTATCCGTCATCATAATCAGCTTGCCGTCAATAAAATCTTCTACTGTATTGGCGTGCGAAAAATCAGGAACAATGGTTTTAAAGCCACTTGCTGATTTGCGCAAATCGCGGAAATGAACTGCGTTTCCATACGTGCTGTTTGATTCATAAACAACCAGCATGGTTTGCGATTCATTTACATCGGCATAGTAATTAATCTTCGCATTCTCATTGTCTTCAAGCACCAGCTCATCTTTGCTTTGCGGCTCGCCCAAACGGTGGTAATACAATTTGTGATACTCATTGGCGGCAGAATATTCTGCTCCTTTCGGTGCATTGTATCGGCTGTAATAAAACCCTTCTTTGTGCCACGAAATGCCCGAGAACTTTACCCATTCTACTTTATCCGAAAGTGTTTCTCCGGTTACAATATTCATCACATAAATCTCATTCCAGTCCGAACCACCTTTAGAAATAGCATAACCCAGATACTTAGCATCAGGCGAAATACCAATAGCAGCCAATGATGTAGTACCGTCAGCAGAAAGTTTGTTGGGGTCAAGTAATACTTTAGGCTCACTTGTTAATGCGTCCTGCACATACAACACACTTTGGTTTTGCATGCCATCGTTTTTGTAGAAGAAGTATTTCTCGCCTTTTTTGAAAGGCGCAGAATAACGCTCGTAGTTCCATAGTTTGCCAATACGCTCTTTCAGTTTATTACGAAATGTAATTTTTTCAAGATAAGAGAATGTAACAGCGTTCTGTGCCTTTACCCACTCAGCTGTTTCAACCGAGGTATCATTCTCTAACCAACGATATGGGTCGCTTACAACTGTTCCAAAATAATTATCGGTTTGTTCCACCTTTGTTGTTTGAGGATAAATAAGAGGGGCTTCCTGTTCACGTTTATCAGAAGCGCATTTGCACGAAGCAAGCAGTGTAATAGCAGACACAAAGAGTAGTATGTTTTTCATTTATATAGCTTAGAATTAACGCGAAAGTAGAAAATTGTTTGGTGGTGTGAATTGCAAGTCATTTAAGCGTTCACCAGATTTTAAAAATTACTTTTGTAATGCTAATTAAATGATTAATGCGCATACTCCTGCTGACCATTTCTTTCAACCTGTTGTGTTTGCTCTGCAGCGCACAAAAAAACGTTGACAGTCTAAAGCATTTCTATACTTCAAAAATTGAAATGCTGCTCGACAAGGAGAAAGCACTACAACCCTATTATACAATAAACGACAGCGGCATCTTCATTAATGCAAAAACAAAAGAGAACACTTTTTACCGTGAATTTGGTGTTGAATGGAGTGAGTTAGATACTGTAAAAAAAATACTGAACCACTTTAGTGACGATAGCCTGATTTCCTTTATCAATAGCAGAGAGCCATTAAGCACACTTGCTTATTCCGAAACAAATCGCAAACAGAATTTTGAAAACAAAAAGCAATTAAGCGGAATAAAAATTGCCATCGACCCGGGGCATATTGCAGGCGACATGAAGACCGCAATGCTGGAGAAAAAATACATTCAGTTCAATTACAACAACCAACCCATCGCAATTACCGAAGGTGTTTTAACGCTGCAAACTGCTCTTATTCTTAAACACCTGCTTGAAGAACAAGGCGCAGAAGTAATGCTCACCAGAGAAAAGTCCAATCAAACAGCATTTGGAATTACATTTAAAGAATGGCTTGAAAAACATTTTAAAAATGCAGTTGATTCATCCTACAAACTCAATGAAATTACCGAACAGGAAAAAACATTTCTTCTGACAAAAGCCACACAGCGAGAGATTTTTAGAAGCTACTTCAACAATCTTGACATGAGGCAACGTGCAAAAAAGATAAATGAATTTAGTCCTGACCTTTCTGTTATAATCCACTACAACGTAGATGAAAAAAACACAGGATGGAAAAAACCAAGCGATAAAAATTACAACATGATATTTGTTGCAGGCAGCTTTTTAAAAAATGAACTGGAAAAACCAATTGACAGACTTTCATTTTTCCGTTTATTGCTTACAGATGATACAGAGCAATCAACTAAACTTGCTGAAAATCTCATGAAATGTTTTACTGCTAAACTAAATGTTCCCACTGCGGATTCAACAACTGCCGATTATCTTACAAAGTATTGCATTACCAAAAGCAAAGGAGTTTATGCACGCAATCTTACCTTAACACGTCTGATAAAAGGTGTAGTAGTTTACGGTGAAACACTTTATCAGGATAATGCATCTGAGTGCATTGAATTAAGTAGGATGAACACTGAAGTTTTTGGAATAAAAACTTCAGCACGTATTAAACAGGTTGCTGAAGCTTTTTATGAAGGAATAATCAGTTACCTGAAGGAATAAATGCATTCAGCAATTTATTTCTTCAACTGCGCTGCATACTTTTTCAAACCTGCTTCAATACTATTTTGTGTTGCCACTTTAAGTATGCCTGCTATAAAAGGAATTTTTGAGCCTAATTCTATACTATAATCCAATGCCGATTTTTCGGCAGACAAACTTGTGAACTGCATCTTACCATAATGGTGATGTAACGGAGTTCCCTTGCTGATTTGATATTCTATGCAAGTCGGCTTTACCGACTTTCGAATAGTTTCTTCAAATGGTGCAAACGGAATTTCTATTAAACGAACAGAGCCAACACCGTTTATGTTCTCCGGGTTGTCGCTGTCCTTAATACGTTTAACGTTTTGCCCAAGTATTGCAGTAAGATTAGCGTGGTCATTAAAATCTTCCCACACCTTGTCAACAGGTGCATCAAATTCCTGATGCAGTTTTATCAGGTATATATTCATTATTTCTTTACTTCTTCCAACTCCATTCCGCAAACAGCACAACTTCCGGCTTTGTCATAGGTTTTTTCGCCTTCACATTTCATAGGACATTGATAAACTGCTGCTTCTGTTTTTGCTGAGTTACTGCAAGAAGAAAATGTGCCAATAAAAAGAAGCAGAACTGCTGTTGCTGAAATAAATTTTTTCATAATGAGATATTTAATAGTGTTATATTTTGGCTAAATTAATTATTCGCCTTATTAATTCCATAAGGTGTTGCAATGTATTTATTCTTTAGCGTTTCATCAAGCAGAACAAAATTTTCAGGCTCATGTTCGCGGCTCAGGCGCGGATGCCAGAGATGATACTGAAGCATACAAAACTTCGGGCTGAATATCTCCATGCCTTTGAATTGTATTCTTCTCCTTATTTCTGTATCTTCACCAACACCGGGATAACGATAGCGTTCGTCAAACCCATTAAGTTCCAGCAAATCTTTTTTTGAAATGGAAAAATTACAACCCAATATTCCTTTTGTTACAGAGGCAAACAGCTTGTTTACAAATCCTGAGTTGACATAAATACCTTTCTCAACATCTTTTGATTTTCCAGTAACAGCATCCTTCAACAGTCTTAGAAAAAAGAAACGCTCCAATACGCCTTTTCTTATTTTTTCTTCGGTCAATGTTTTTGAAATACATTCAGACAGGTTTACTCTGCGTCCTGCAAGCACACGGTTTTCTTTGCTAAGCCGCAAATGGTCCTCAACAAAACGATGATGGGGAATGCAATCACCATCAATAAAAATAAGGTATGAACTTCGGCTTGCAACAATTGCTTTGTTAAGCATAACGGTTTTCATAAAACCATTATCAGCATGCCACAGATGTTTTATGTTTAAAGGTGATGTGGCCTGAATTTTTTTAATTTCTTCCACAGCTGATGAAGCTGAACCATCATCAGCAATGATTACTTCAAAATGGATGTTGCTTTGTAGTTCAAGGGCTGCAAGCAGCAACTTTAACCATTCGGTTTTGTTATAGAATGAAATAATCAGGGATGCACGAATCATGAAACGACTGTTATCAGCCTTTCACCTTTTTCCCCTTTTTATATTCGCCCAGCACAATAACTTCCTTGCTTTTGCCATATTCTTTAACGGCATCCATCATCTCTTCCTTAGTATCGCGTCTTATCTTGATACCTGTTTGTGCTCCTTTGTTGCGGATTTCAATATAAAATCCATCTCTGAAATCTATCGGTCTGGTTGGCGGACGTCCCATAATTCTTTAGTTTACGTTAATTTTTCAGGGGATAAATTAACATAATTATTCGGCACGCCTAACAAAAAAGCAAGTAAGTTTTCAGCAATCGGCTGTTAAAATGGTATTTAAAACAAAAAAGCCGCTCTTTTCGGAGAATTATAAAACAATTTCAAAGTGTGTTTATAATTTCGTGGAATAAAACCCAGTTTTTTTAAATCGTCTGAGAACTCAACCCTTCTCAATGCCTTTAGTCCAAGCAGGTTTTCTTTTCCAACTCCGGTGTTAATTCCCAGCAGTTTGGTGAGCGAAAGAAGTTTCTCCATAAGGGAATAAGAGATATTGAACATCAGAACCTTTTTGTTCAGTGCTTTTGCAAGCTCTTTGTAAAAATGGCGGTAAAGAACAGGTTCTGGTTCGGCAACCGTGAATGTTCCGTTCAGATTTTTGGTAATGATAATTTCAATGGCTTTCATGATATCTGAACTATGAACGGTGTAAAGTGGTTGATTGCCTCCTTCAATCAGGGGGATAATTCCTTTTGACTGAATGTGCTTTACCATCTCCAGGAACAAACCTCCGTTGCCAATCACTAATCCGGGGCGAATGATGGCATCGTCTTTTGCGTTAAACTCTTTTTCCAGAAGAAATTTCTGTTGTCCGTAAGCTGAAAGAGCATCAGCATGAGCCGACATACTGCTGAAGAAAATATTTTTCTTCACTCCTGCATTGCGTGAAGCTTGCAGCAGCTTTTTTGTTCCTTCTATGTTTGTGTTTTTTGCTTCTTCGCCTTTTAAATAAGCGCAATGAATAAAGATGGTTGCATGATTAAAAAGATTTTCAGCAGGTGCTTTTTCAAGACTGAATGTTCTGTATTCAACACCCTGCAGACGTTGCGCGGGAATGTTTCTGCAAAAACCGATTACATGATACCCCTGCTGAACAAAATGGGCGCAAAGCTGCGAACCGATAAAGCCGGTAGCCCCTGATATTGCTATGGTTTCGTTTGTGTTCATTTCAGTGCGTTGTGTGCAACGTTATGTGCGTTTGCCATTAAACTCAATGTCAAGCCTTTTGCAGGAAGAAAGCGAAAGCCGGAGCCATCGGCCACAAAAACATTTTGTGTTCCGTGCAGCCTGCCATCGGGTGAAAGTGAAAATGATTTGTCTTCTTTTTCAAAGGGGAGAACACCTGCATAGTGAATGCTGGAGCCCATTCCGGGGTCAATCATTTTTACGGGAACAGCACCGAGTTTTGTCATTGCTTTTTTAAACAGGCTATTGCGTTTGGTGATTTTTTGTTTCTCTATTTCACTTAAGAGGTATTCGGCCTGCAAACTATCTCCTGTAATTTTTGAAGTATCTTTTCTGAGGTTGAGGGTTTTGTTGTCACCTCTTTTTTCGGAATGAAAAAGACCCATGATGACAAAGGCGGGCATGAGAAAGTTCATCAGTGATATTCCATCGCGGAAATTGACGGGCGCTTCTTTAATAATGCGGAAGAGCATGAGCGATTTGTAGCTGTAGAGCGATGCCATGGCAATGTCATCGCCCTGCCTATTGTTGTCGTGGAAAAGCGAGAGTTGTGCAAAGCCGGTAGTGTTGCGTTCAAAAGTTTTGCCTAGTTGCGAAATGTTGATGCAGGGGAAATATGCATAAGGATTGCAGAGCAGCGGCAGTGTTTGATTTTCTTTATTGAAGGAACGAAGCACGATTCGTGCTGTACCCAGCACACCGGGAGCAAGCACCAATTTTTGTGTACGAAAAATCTCTTCTTCGTTTTTTTCTTTGTTCCATATTGCAATCTCTACAACCCCATTCTCGATTTCTTTAAACTGCTTTACAATGATACCGCCCCGGTAAGTGAAGTTGTTTTTCTTTTTCAGTTCATTGACTGTAATCCAGGGGCGGTAGGCACTTTGGTCTTTGTCGGAATAAAAATCAAGGTCTTGCGGGTGATAGGCCTTGCGGTTGTTGTAATCTTTTGTAATCAGGGCGAGAGCCGTGCGGCCGAGCGAAAAATTATTGGCTTTAAACCAATCTGCTTTTCTTTCATAGTTGTTTTTCAGGCTTTGCTGGTTGGAGTCAACCGGTGGCGGTGGCATGATGTTAGTTAGAAAAGAGGTCGTATAGTTTTTGATGTCGTCTTGTCCGCCTGAAATACCGATGCGGTCGGCAACGGTTTGGTAGGCTGCTTTCATTTTTGCAGGGTTGAGACCTGCGGCATTAAGTTCTGCATCGGAGAAAACGCATGAGCCCAGTCCCCAGCCGTTGCCGAGCCCGCCATAGGCAAGACTTTCAACGGGGAAGAATGTTTTGGAAAAAATATCAAGAAATTTTTCGACTTCAGTGACCATGAATTTTCGCGGAGGTGTGAGTTGCGAACCGCTTCCGATTTTGTCCCACGAAATGCTTTCGAACTTTTTGCCGAGGAGGTAGTGGCTCTGGTTTTCATCGGTCTGGCGGAATGCGGTGAAATCTTTTTCGGGAATGAGCTTTGTGTAGGTATCATCGGTGATTCCGGCATCGAGCATGAGGACTTTTACACCTGCTTCAACAAGGGTTTGTGCAGCCATAGCACCGGTGCAACCGGAGCCGACAACGATGTATGGATGCACTTCGCTCATGCCAGCTTTACGAGTATAACACCGAACAGACCGGTGAGTACGGCACGGGTTCCGTGAAGAATGGTTTTGAAAAATCCGTTTGCTGTTTTTTTATGGTAGGATGATGAAAGCAAGGGGAAAAATGCGGGACGGGTTTCGAGGATGCAGAGGATGATGTAGATGTTTTTGCGATACAAAGAAAGTGGTTGTGTAAGTGCAAGACCACCGTCAATAAAGGAAATTAGAAAGGGAAAACGCATTGAGAGCTGGTGTAAACGGTTTTCCTTTTCAGTGAATTCTATTTTATGATGCGCTATTGCGGCATGGTATAGTTCCAATGATTTTGCATCGGGATTTTTTCCGCTGAGGTAACGGAAATAGATTTCAGGCTGCATTCTGTTTTTGTGCTGATTGGTGCTGTGCGCGCATGTTTGCGAGTTCCTGTGTTAGTCGTTTATTTTGTTCCTGCAGTTTGGAAACTACAATGGAAAGATGCAAGAGGTAAATAAGAATTGCGAGAATGGAACCGATAAAAACAATATTGGGTGGCGAAGCAACTTCTACTATTGAGGCAACTACATCCAGGCCGCTGCGCCAGAAAGAGAAAATGATGAGAATAAGGGTGCAGATTATCCATACGATGGCGTATTCTTCGCGCAGTTTACCTTTTACAATAAGCCGTGCAATAAAAATAAGAAACAGAATGCTTGCTGCTATGGCAATGATTTGAATTCTTTGCATGATTAGTTAGTTTTTTTCAATCTCAAATATGTAAAAAAAATTGCCAGCGTAACCTTAAACATATAATAAACCGAACCGGAAGTGCCTATGGACGAAACCCCTCCCTGCCGCTCATTCATCTGAACCGCAAACTCACCGATGTTGAGTTTATTTACTGCATAAAGCACAATAGCTTCGGGTTCGGGATACTCATCAGGATAGTATTCGCTCACTACTAGCAGTGCTTTGCGGTTAAGCATACGCATACCTGAAGTAGAGTCTTTAACAGAAACGCCTACCAGCCAGTTATTAAGGTGATGAAAATAATTGATTCCCATTCTGCGCGCAAAGGTTGACTGAAAACCTTCGTTGGTAAGAAAGCGGCTGCCGATGATAACATCTAAGTTTTTTGTTTTCAACTCTTCCAACATTTTGGGAATAAATTCGGGCGGATGTTGTCCGTCACCATCAATTTGTATGGCGTAATCAAAACCATTTTCAAGCGCGAAAATAAAACCGGTTTGCACGGCACCGCCAATGCCTAAGTTAACGGCAAGATGAATAGGAATGCAGTCGGCTTTGTCAATGATTTCAGCTGTGCGGTCTTTGGAGCAATCGTTGATAACGATAGGGATGTAGCGCGTTGCAGAAGCAGAACTATTGAGTGCATTGACAGAGGCGATGACGGCTGCAATAGCGCTTTCTTCGTTATAAGCAGGAATAATGACGGCAATCTTCTGCTGCATAGTTTATATCAATCCTTCGCGCAATAAGTCATGTAAATGAATGAAGCCGACAAATTTTTCGCCATCTGTAACAACGAGCTGTGAGATGTTATGGTCGCGTAAAATTTTCAAAGCATCCACCGCCATTTCGGTTGAAGAAATTCTTTTAGGATTTTTGTTCATGATGTCAGCAGCTTTCAGGTTGCTGATATTTTCATCGCGCTCCATCATTCTGCGCAAATCACCATCGGTAATAATTCCAGAAAGTTTTTCTCCGTCAAGCACAGCAGTTGCGCCTAAGCGTTTGGAAGATATTTCGAGGATTACCTTTTTAATGCTGTCGTCCGCATTTACTTTTGGTGCTGCGTTGTTCTTATAAATGTCTGCAACAGTGAGGTAAAGTTGTTTGCCCAACGAACCACCCGGATGAAAGCGTGCAAAATCTTTGCTTGTAAAATCACGGCATTTTAAAAGACAAACTGCGAGTGCATCGCCCAGCGCCATTTGTGCCGTAGTGCTGGATGTGGGTGCTAAATTATTAGGGCAGGCTTCTTTTTCAACAGTGGCGTTCAACACAAAATCGGCTTGCTTTGCAAGAAATGAATCGGTGTTGCATACTAAGGCAATCAGTTTATTTCCGCTGCTTTTAAGTAAAGGAACCAATACTTTTATTTCGGGAGAGTTTCCGCTTTTTGAAATGCAGATAACCACATCATCGGTTTGTATGGTTCCTAAATCGCCATGCACAGCATCGGCAGCATGCATAAAACTGGCGGGAGTTCCCGTAGAATTTAGCGTTGCCACAATTTTATTAGCGATGATTGCGCTCTTGCCAATTCCGGTTACAACCACTCTTCCTTTTGAATAAAAGATGGTTTCAACCGTTTTTACAAAATCGGAATCGATGAACTGCACGAGGTTTCGCACGGAATCTGCCTCTATTGCTAAAGTTTCACGGGCTATATGTATTAGTTCATCGGCACTTTTCACGGGCAAGTAGAATTTTTAAAAAATGTTTGATTGAAAAGAATGTAATTTTGGCAAAAGACTTATATTAGCATTTGGAAAAATCAAATTTGTACAAAAGTATTTAATTAACAATAAAAGAAATGAACGTTGAATTAGAAGTGCCGTTGACAGATTATCTTGAAAAGTATTTTGGTTACAAAAAATTTAAAGGTGCGCAGGAAGCAATTATCAATAATGTGCTTGCCGGCAAAGATACATTTGTAATTATGCCAACAGGTGGCGGCAAGTCATTGTGCTACCAGCTTCCGGCATTAATAAGACCGGGAACAGCCATTATTATTTCACCGCTGATTGCCCTGATGAAAAACCAGGTTGATGCCATCCGCAACTACGGTTCGGAAGTAGGCATTGCACACTTTCTTAACTCATCGCTTAATAAAGCAGAGATTACCAAAGTACGCGAAGATGTAATTGCAGGAAGAACTAAAATGCTTTATGTGGCTCCCGAGTCGCTTACAAAAGAGGAGAATGTTGAGTTCCTTAAAAAGATAAATGTATCGTTTGTGGCAATTGACGAAGCTCACTGTATTTCGGAATGGGGACATGATTTCCGCCCGGAATACCGCAGACTGCGCCCGATTATTGAAGCTATCGGCAAAGTGCCCATCATTGCATTAACGGCTACTGCTACTGAAAAAGTGCAGCAAGACATTCAGAAGAATCTGGACATGATGGATGCCAAACTTTTTAAAGACTCATTCAATCGTCCTAACCTTTATTATGAAGTACGTGCAAAGAACACAGACGTAATTAAAGACATTATCCGTTACATCAAAAAGCATCCGGGCAAGTCAGGAATTATTTATTGCCTGAGCCGCAAAAAAGTAGAAGAGATTGCACAAACGCTGCAAGTGAATGGTGTGCGTGCTCTTCCTTATCATGCAGGATTGGAAGCACCGGTAAGAGCAAAAACACAGGATAACTTCTTGATGGAGGATATTGAAGTGATTGTGGCTACGATAGCATTCGGGATGGGAATTGACAAGCCGGATGTGCGCTATGTTATTCACCACGATATTCCAAAAAGTCTGGAAGGTTATTATCAGGAAACAGGCCGTGGCGGAAGAGATGGCGGAGAAGGTAACTGTGTTGCATTCTATCACTACGATGATATTGTGAAACTGGAAAAATTCATGAAAGGAAAACCAATTTCTGAGCAAGAGATTGGCAAACAACTTTTACTGGAAACGGTTTCTTACGCAGAATCATCTGTATGTCGCAGAAGACAACTGCTGCACTATTTTGGTGAACAATATAAAGAAGAAAACTGCGGCAACTGCGATAACTGCAATAACCCTCGCGAAAAATTTGAAGGAAAAGAGGCGGTTGAATTATTACTGGAAGCAGTGCTTGCTGTTAAAGAAAAATTCAAAGCAAAACACATTGTTCAGGTTTTAACGGGGCTTGAAAACTCTGCTATTAAATCATACAAACACGACCAATTAGAAGTGTTTGGCGAAGGAAGCGAGGAAGACGAGAAATATTGGAATGCAGTAATCCGTCAGTCTTTGATAAACAGATTTCTGGTTAAAGACATTGAAAGCTATGGCTTATTGAGTGTAAGCGATGAAGGAAAGAAGTTTTTGAAAAAGCCTTATTCCATTATGCTTACCAAAGACCATGACTACGATGGTGATGGTGAGGATTCAGATGATGATATAGTTGCAGGCGGGCAAAAAGGCGGTGGCGGTGATGAGGCGCTTTACAAAATGTTGAAAGATCTGGTTGTAAAAGAAGCGAAGAGAGCAAAACTTCCTCCTTACGTTATTTTTCAGGAAACATCACTGGAAGAAATGTCAATCAACTATCCTATTACTATTGATGAGCTTTCAAAAATTGCAGGTGTCGGACCGGGGAAAGCAGCCAAATTCGGAAAACCTTTTATTGAAGTGATTGCCCGATACGTTGAGGAGAATGAGATAGAGCGCCCGATGGATATGATTGTGAAATCGGTGGTGAATAAATCGGGATTGAAAGTTTATATCATCCAGAATATTGACCGCAAACTTCCACTTGAAAGCATTGCAAAAAGCAAACAACTTAGTTTCAGCGATCTGTTGGATGAGATTGAGCGCATAGTTTCATCGGGAACAAAAGTGGACATCAGCTATTACATCCGCGAAAATGTTGATGAAGAGAAACAACGCGAGGTGCTTGATTATTTCAAGGAATCCGAATCCGATTCAATAGGTGATGCACTGAGAGAATTGGGTGAGGATGATTATACGGAAGAGGAAGTAAGGTTGATGAGAATCAAGTTTATTTCGGATTTCGGGAACTAATCACTTCCGTTTGAAAAACAAAAAAGGGACGCGAAAATCGCGTCCCTTTTTTGTTTCAGATACTTTCATTTTTGTTCTGTAACTTTTTATAATCCTGAATAAGGAAATGATACCAGATTACTCCTAAAGCATAAAGTGATGAAGTAATGAGAAAAACCTTAGAATAGGAGAAATCCATTTCGCGCAGAGTTTTAAAAATGCGTGAACTGATAAACCAGGAACCCGACCAGATGGCGGTTGTCATGGCACTCACAATTTCGCGGTTGCGCTGACCAACATAATTCATCACCAGTTCTGAAGTCATGGGCGCTGCCATGTTCATTAAAGGTGTACGCATAACATAAAACAAAACTGCCAGCGGCATGGCGAAAATCCACTTATTATACCATTCGGTTGAAGCGAGTAAAACCAACGCAAGAACAGCAAGTGATTGCGAGAGCGTGATTGCGTAATTATAGCCCCACTTGCGTTTTACATGAGGAACGGCAACGGCACCAATGAAAACAAATATGCCTGACAAAGAACCGATAACTGAAAAACGGTTGTAGTCCAACCCATGAATTTTATAGAAGAAAAGACTAATGAAGGGAATTGTTAATCCTGCACCGGTGGCGATAATCAGCGTTGGGATAAGTGCTTTAATAATTAATGTCCAATCAAAATCACTCAGGTCGGTTCTTCTGGAAGTAATGGCGGGTATATTTTCTTTTTTGCTGATTTTCAGTGCGAAGAAGAAAGCTATAAATCCACCAAACGAAATGAGGTAAAGAATAATTTTCTCATCAAAAATTGCAGGCGCAAAATTGGAAAGCGCAAAGATGATTGCCCCTGCTATGATAGTTCCAAGGCTACCTGTAGCATAACTAAGCGAAATGGCTTCACTCAATGTTTCCTGTTTTGCATTACGCAAAATAAAAGGCAGCGAACTGACTGTAATAAGATTGAATGCAACCCCCCAAAAGAAAAGGGAAATATGAAGTAGTGTGTTATAATGAAACTGAATAGCGTAAACTATAAGAATTGAAAAAACCGGAACTGCAATTCCTGAAGCAAGAATAAGCGGACGAAGTTTGCGACCTTTTATATAAAGCCCAAGCGGAAGGGCAAACGCAATTACACCAAGAAAACGATAAGAAATAAAACCTGCTGCTTCGTGGTCGGGATAGCCCATCTTATCCATGAAAATAAGCAGGATAAGAAAGAAAGCAGCGTTAATGATGTGAAGAAAAAGCTCAGAAAGAATGAGGAGCTTTACTTCGTTGGAAATCTCTAAATAACGTTCAACTATGCTGCGCATACATTGATAATTTTCTCAACATCATCAGGTAAAAACCATTGGATTTCTTTGTCTTTACGAAACCATGTGAGTTGGCGCTTCGCATATCTGCGACTGTTGCGTTTAATTAAATCTACAGCTTCATCCAATGTTGTTTTATTTTCAAAGAAATCGAACAACTCTTTGCACCCTACTGTTTGCAAGGCGTTCAAGTATTTCAATGAAATTAATTTTTTGGCTTCTTCCGCTAAACCTGCTTTCATCATTTCGTCAACACGTTCATCAATTCGTTTGTAAAGCACTTCGCGCGGAAGCTCAAGCCCGATTTTAATAATCCTGAAATCTCTTGGATTTTTCTTTCCTTCTCTTAATATGGAATAAGGCTTCCCTGTTCCCATGCAAACTTCTAATGCACGCATCAAACGTTGCGGATTATTCAGATCAATCTTATTGTAATAATCAGAGTCAAGTTCTTTTAATTTTTTCTTAAGTTGGTCAATTCCTTCTGTTTCATACAAATCCTGCAACTGCTTTCTGATCTCCGGAAAAGAAGAAGGAACTTTATCAAAACCATTGCAAACGGCATCGATATAAAGTCCGGAACCACCAACTAAAATTGCATACTTATTTTGCGGAAAGAGTTTATCAAGTACTTGCAAAACATCTTTTTCATAAGCACCTGCATTGTAGTCTTCGTCAAGGTTTCGCGATGCAATGAAATGATGTTTTACTTCTTTTAACTCCAGATCAGATGGTGGAGCAGAACCGATTTTAAGTTCTCTATAAATCTGCCGAGAATCAGCAGAAATAATTTCTGCTGAAAAATGTTTAGCAAGTTGTATGGCAAGTTTTGTTTTTCCGGAAGCAGTTGGACCGCAAACTACAATAAGGGTTCCGCGCATCAGGAAAATATATGTCAGACTTCTTCGTCAGAAACCATGTCCTCGAAGCCGCCTTCCTCGCCTTCTCCAAATTCACCTTCAGCAAGATCCTCAGCTCCTTCAGACACTTCTGTTTCTCCATCGGCTGTAATTTCAACTTCGCCTTCCGGTAATTCAGCTGCATCTGCAATCAGAGAATCTGCTTCTTCCAAATCATCTTCACTTGGCTCTTCAATTGAATCAAGGTTTGTCATTTTTGCATCAAACTCTGCAAGTTCAGGATCAAGAAAAGCTGCTGTGGTTTCTTCTTTTATGCCATTCAGCATATTGAAAAGCAATTTTGGAAATTCACCAGCTGTAGCTGCTGTTCGGGGGTATGTAGTTTTAAGACTATCAGGAAGAATTTTCATTAATTCAACCAGAAAAACAACTTCGGTGAGCGCACGAACTGAATATAAAAAACGTTGATGCGGATCATCAATAAATTTAACTAATCGTTGCTTTCCTCCTGCTACATCATCTGCTTTTGTTTCTTTAGGAAAAGCAACCACATCGGTTACTTTATGCCATCTATCATCACTCACATAAAAAACGGAATCCCAATCTTTATTTATGCTGTAAGCACTAAGAATTGCCTGCCGGAAATCCATAAAATTCTGCGTTGAACTTATTTCAACATCACGATGTATCTGATCATCATCTTCAAACGTTACTCTGAACTTATATACTGCCATTTTTTATGATTTGACTTTTTTATAGAAGAATGCCCGAAATTAGTTATTTCAGCAAAACCGAAAATTTATTTCTTTAAAAATCAGGATTAAATTACAGGTGTTAAACCAAGCTCAGCGCCTTTTGAAAGCATAAATTTATATGCTTCGTCATAATTACTCCCAATCTCACCTTCCAGTATTGCTTCTCTTATTGCGTTTTTAATAATTCCAATTTCTCTGCCGGGAGTTAAATTAAACGCTTTCATTATTTCTTCTCCTGAAACAGGTGGCTGCCAATTGCGCAGATTATCTTTTTCTTCCACCTCCTTCAACTTCAATCTTACTATTTCAAAATTTTTGAGGTAGCGTTGAACTTTACGATCATTTTTAGAGGTAATATCAGCTTCACATAAAGTCATTAAATCATCAATATCATCACCCGCTTCAAATAATAATCTGCGCACTGCCGAATCGGTCACCACATCTTTGGAAAGCACAATTGGTCGCAGATGCAGCAAGACAAGCTTCTGCACATATTTCATTTTTTCATTGAGCGGAAGTTTTAGTTCAGCAAAAATCTTAGGAATCATGCGCGAACCTTTGTCTTCATGTCCATGAAATGTCCAACCGATATTATTCTCAAAACGTTTTGTTGCTGGCTTTGCAATATCATGAAGTATGGCAGACCACCGCAGCCAGAGGCTATCGGTGTTTTTTGAAATATTATCGAGCACCTGCAAAGTGTGATAAAAATTGTCTTTGTGCGAAACGCCATCTTTTATTTCCACGCCATGCAGCTTTACCATTTCGGGGAAAATGAGGTTCAATAATTTCGAATCGAACAGCAATTTAAAACCAACGGAAGGAACTGGTGAAAGAATGATTTTGTTCAACTCATCCGCGATACGTTCTTTTGAAACAATGCTAATTCGTTCAGCATTTTTACAAATTGATTTGAAAGAATTTTCTTCGATAATGAAATTATGTTGTGAAGAAAACCGAATCGCTCGCATCATACGCAAAGGGTCATCTGAATAAGTGATATCGGGGTCAAGCGGTGTACGGATAATTTTGTTTTCAATGTCTTTAAGTCCGCTAAACGGGTCAAGCAATTCACCAAAATTCCCTTTCTGCAAACTCAGGGCAAGCGCATTCATGGTAAAATCTCTGCGGTTTTGATCATCTTCCAATGTTCCGGGTTCCACATCAGGTTTTCGCGATTCCCCGCGATATGATTCTTTACGTGCCCCAACAAACTCAATCTCCAGATCGCCAAACTTTACATTTGCAGTTCCGAAGTTTTTAAAAAAAGAATAATGACTTCCCTTTAGCTTTTCTGAAACCCTTTTAGCAAGTTCAATTCCGTCTCCGGTAGTTACTATGTCAATGTCCTTCGATTCTTTGTTGAGAAAAATATCGCGCACAAAACCACCAATCACATATGCGTGAATATTAAGCTCTTCAGCTGCTTCTGAGACAACAGAAAAAACAGGATTGTGTAAATGCTTTTTCAAAAAAATTATTTCCTGATGATTTGAATTTCTCCTTTTAATCCAACCTTAATTATGGAAGAAGGTGAAGCCGGAGTTTTTTCTTCCTGTCGCAAATCTACCACATAATCCACAGCGCTTATTATCTCTTCATCAATATCTGAAAAGTTCTCGGGCGATGCATTACCACTAATATTGGCAGAAGTAGAGACCAATCCATTATCAAACGAGCGAATAAGGTTTTTGCAGAAAATATCAGAAGTAATACGGATGGCAATACTCTTATCGGGACCAATCATATTTTTAGCAACGCTTTTTCCTTCTGGATAAACAATAGTCAAAGGTTTATCACTGTATTGCATCAACTCCCAGGCTATTTCGGGAACAGTTTTTACATAACGCAAAAGGCGGGCATCATTATCAACGAGCAAAACCAAACTTTTTGAAGAATCACGCTTTTTTATTTTGAAAATTTTATCAACTGCCTTTTCGTTGGTGCAATCACAACCAATTCCCCAAACTGTATCGGTCGGATACAATATAGTTCCGCCTGAATGCAATGCTGCCAAGGCATTGGTCAACTCTCTGTCAAGTATTTTTTTATCGATTAGCATATTTATTTAGTCAAAGAAAGCGAAATTACATCTTGAGCATTGATACTTTCTGCGCAATTAAAATGTTTCTCGGGGCATGAACTTTTTCCATGCAAGCCGCAGGGACGGCAAGGAAGATTTTCTGTTGTCTGCGCAACAAAAGATTTATCGCTCAACGGACCGAAACCAAATTCGGGAACGGTAGAACAGAATACAGCTGTTACAGGAGCATTAACAGAGGAGGCTAAGTGCAAAGGCGCTGAATCATTTACGTAATTCATTTCTGCGTCTTTCATTAATGCTGCGGATTCTAAAAATGAGAGGTTTCCTGAAAGATTAACAATTGATGATTTATGATTGACAGTTGATGATTTTATTTCATCACACAATGAAAAATCGGAAGGCGCCCCCAGCAAGTAAACATTTTGTTCAATAGGAATTAAATTAATCAGTTCAGCCCATTTATGTGCGCTCCATTGTTTGGTAAACCAGACAGAAGCAGGGGCAATGCATACGTATTTTTCAGTTTTGTATTCTGATACTTTTTGAAAATCTTTTTCTGAAGGATAAAGTTTTGGCTTAGCTGATTTCTCGTTTGTAAGCTTAGTTATGAGCTTCTGGTTGCGCACAGTTTCATGAATTCCGTTGCCAATTTTGTGCTCATATTTTTCAGTAAAAAAAAACGAAAATGGATTTTTATCAAACCCGATTTTGTTCTTTGCACCTGAGAACGCTGTTATAAATCCCGAGCTGGAAAAGCGATGAAGATTGATGACATAATCATATTTCTCCTGTCTTACTTCACTTAGTAAGCGCAAGATTTCAGAGTATTTATTTTTCCTTTTATCCCAAATCAACACTTTCTTTAAAAAAGGGTGTGAAGCAAAAAGACTCTCATTTCCTTTTCGAAGCAAAAAATCAATTTGAGAAGTTGGATGGAATTCATGCAACTTTTCCACTACTGCTGAAGCGAGTATTACATCGCCCGGAAAAGCTGTTTGAATTACAAGGAATTTCATTTAAACCGCTACATTATGTTCGCGCAACGCATCATTCAGCGAAGTTTTTAAATCGGTGCTTTCTTTGCGCTGTCCGATTATTAACGCACACGGTACGTGAAAATCACCTGCCGGAAATTTTTTGGTGTATGAACCCGGAATAACAACAGAACGCGAAGGAACAAAACCTCTGTGTTCAACAGGTTTTTCACCCGTAACATCAATGATTTTAGTTGATTTGGTAAGCACCACATTTGCACCAAGCACCGCTTGTTTCTGCACATGCACACCTTCCACGACAATACAACGCGAACCGATGAAACAGTCATCTTCAATAATAACAGGCGCAGCTTGCACCGGTTCTAAAACACCACCAATACCCACTCCGCCACTGAGATGGACATTCTTTCCAATCTGTGCGCATGAACCAACTGTAGCCCAGGTATCTACCATTGTTCCTGAATCAACATAAGCACCAATGTTTATATAACTCGGCATCATAATCACACCTTTTGCAACAAAAGCCCCATGACGAGCAATGGCATGAGGAACCACACGCACACCAAGTGCTGCATAGTTTTTCTTCAATGCAATTTTATCGTGAAATTCAAACGGTCCAACTTCAATAGTTTCCATTTTTTGAATTGGGAAATAAAGTATTACTGCTTTTTTAACCCACTCATTTACCTGCCAGCCATTTGGTGTTGGTTCAGCAACTCGCAATTCACCCTTATCAAGTAAATTGACAACTTCATTAATTGTCTCTCTTGTTTTAGGTTCTGAAAGTAATTCGCGGTTATTCCAGGCGCTTTCAATTATCTGCTTCATATATTTCTCTGAATTGATTTGCAAAAATACGGATTAAGAAGAACTATTTAGTTCTAAGAATTTCTGATGCGTCAGGCCCAACATTAAATAACAAATCAAGAATACTAAGATTAGGAATAAAGCCATGGCGCTCTTCAAACACCTGATTATATTGGAAAGTTGGAAATACGAGTAAATCATTTTTTCGCAAATCAAGAACAGAATTCCCATACTCTGAAATATATTTTTCTGTGAACCCAACTCTGTATTCCACTTTTAACAATTTCATTACAACCTGATGCAGCGACATATTAA
>CAMAVO010000018.1 GCA_945861685.1 Chitinophaga pinensis
CAATTACAAACGCATCAGCAAAACCCGCTTTGCGCACCTTAGCCTGATGTGCAGTTGCGGCCTCAATACTATCAAAATTTCCTGAAGCATATTTATGTAATCCGCCTGCCTGGTATTCATAGATATTATCAATGCCAGAAAATTTTGGCGAAGATAATGGAAACGAAGTAGGTGAACTAAAAAATTGTACTCTAAAAAACAGCTTGCCTGTTGTTACTGTTTCTTTAGGTTTGGTTTCGGCAGGAGGCTGAGTTTTTACCTGTTCTTTTACTTCTGTTTTCTTTGGTTCTTCTTTTTTTGGTTCTGTTTTTACTTCTGTTTGTGTGGCAGGATTGTCTAAGGATTCTCTGATTTTGCGCAACAGTTCTTCTTTTTTAGCCTGCATTACCTCGCGCTCCAGTTCTGCCACTTCATCTGCTTTTATGCGGGCAATGGCTTCTTTTTTTGCTTTTTCTTCTAATTCTGCCTGCTCTTTGTCATTATTCTCGGTTTCGACTTTTGCTTTGGCTTCTGCTTCCTGTTTCAGCTTTTGCTCTGCCTCCGCTTTTGCCTTTGTTTCTGCTTCTTGTTTTGCTTTTTGTTCAGCAAGTTGATTTGCTTTTTGCTCTGCCTCCATTTTTGCTTTGGCTTCTGCGTCAGCTTTTTTCTTAACCAACTCAGCTGCCTTCTTAGCTTCCGCTTCCTGTTTTGCTTTTAAAGCTGCTTCCTCTTTTGCTTTTTGTTCTGCCAGTGCAAGCACCTTTTTATCTTCATCATCATTATTATTTGATTTTTCAAATAATTCCGCATCTATTTTCCCTTCTATTTTTTCGCCAAGTTCCGCATTTCTATCAGCAGCTACTTTTATTCTGTTCAATGCTTCTTCCTGTTGCTTTTTTAAGTCTTCCAGTTCTTCTTTTTCTTTTATGCGCTGGTTAAATTCTGCAAGTAACTGAGCCTTTTCCAGATTCTTTTTTTCTTCTTCAAGAAGAGTTTGTGCCTCAGCTTTTTGTTTTGTATTTTTTGTGGCTTCCTGTTCTTTTATATCCTGCTCTTTAATTGCTTTCAGCTTGGCTACACGTTCTGCATCTTCTTTTACCTTTAGTTCTTCAGTCTCGGTTACTTTGTTCTCTTCTGCTGTTTTTGTTTCGGTTTGTTCTTTACTTTTAGTATCGGCTTTTGCCTTTGCTTCCGCTTCTTGTTTAGCTTTAAGTGCGGCATCTTCTTTTGCTTTTTTGTCTGCCAATGCCTTTGCTTCGGTTTCTTGTTTTGCTATTAATTCACTTTCTGCTTTTGCCTTGGCCTCAGACTCCTGTTTTGCCTTTAATTCAACTTCTTTTGCAACAGCAGCATTTTTATTTCCCTCATCCTGTTTTGCTTTTAAGGTTGCTTCTTCATTTGCTTTAATTTCTGCCTGTTTTGCTTTTAAAGCTGCGTTTTCTTCCAATAGCTTTTTTGTTTCTTCTTCCAGTTGTGCTTTTAGTTCTGCTTCTGCTTTTAACTTTTTATCAGCCTCAGCTTTAGCCTTTGCATCGGCATCTGCTTTGAGTTGTTCAGGAGTTTTTTTGCTTTCAATTTCAGATGGGGCAATTCCTGATCCATCTGTTTCGTGTTTGCTTTTATATGTTTTAAATGCGTTGTAAATTGCCAGCGACATTTTTTCTTTTCCGTTTGCCGAAACCAGAAAATCTTCGTCTGTTTTATTGGTAAGGAAACCTAATTCAATCAATATAGAAGGCATGGTTGTTTTGCGCAACACAAGAAAGCCGGCTTGTTTTACTCCGCGCTCTTCGCGGTGAGTTTGCTTTACAAATTCTTCCTGAACATGTGCAGAAAGTTCAATGCTCTGGTTCAAAAAGGCACTTTGCATCATGGTAAGCGCAATAATGCTCTCGGCAGAGTTGGGGTCAAAGCCTTCGTATTTTGCCTCGTAATCATCTTCCATAAAAATTACCGAGTTCTCCTGTTGTGCAATAAGCAGGTTTTCTTCTGTTTTGTGCAAGCCCAGAACAAATGTTTCGGTTCCGTTGGCTCCCAGGTTTTTAGCGGCATTGCAGTGGATAGAAATAAATAAATCGGCATTGGCATTGTTGGCAATTTTAGCCCGTTCGTCCAAACCAATGAACACATCCTTGTCACGGGTATAAATCACTTTTATCTCAGGAAATTCGGCCTTTATCTTTTCTCCAAATTTAAGAGCAACTTCAAGGGCAACATGTTTTTCAGAGGTTTTATACCTGCCTGTGCCAAGGTTTCCGGGGTCTTTGCCACCATGTCCGGCATCAATTACAATGGTCTTAATTTTGTAGCCGCCACCCGGAAGAAATGTCCAGGCGCAGGAGAAATAAGCAGCAAAAACAATAAAAAGACTGATAAGCCGTTTATTCACAGAGATAATTAATTGAGATAATTGTGCAGGCTGAATACCCTGTTACCGTTCATAAAAATATGTAGTTTTGCCCTCTTCTGAAAACAACGTTATTCCTGCAAAAATAGTATAAATTGCGCTTGACTAAACCTCTCATATTTTTAGTTTTATCAACAGCGCTTGGTTTATACAGTGATGCGGTTCAGGCTCAGATAAACAAAAGAAAAGATATTGTTGAAAGTGACAGTACCAAAGCCGATAGTTTGCTTCCTGTTGTTTTTTCAATTCCGGATACTATTCCCGCCAAAAAAGATACAGTTGTAATTATAAAACCAGCAGGCGAAGGTTTCCTGAAATCTAAAGTGCATTATACTGCTGATGATTCTATCCGGTTTGATGTAAAGGAAAAGAAGGTTTATCTCTATGGAAATGCCGACATTAGCTATGAAGAGATTAACCTGAAAGCTGCTCGGGTAGTCATAGACTGGAATACAAATGCTGTTTTTGCAACAGGCGCGCCAGACAGCACCGGGAAAATGCAGGGCGATCCTGTGTTTACCGAAGGGGCACAAAGTTTCAGGACAAAAGAAATTACTTACAATTTTGAAACAAAGAAAGGGAAAATTAAAGAGGTGATTACAACAGAAGGAGAGGGGCATATTCATGGAGAAATTGTGAAGAAGATGGAAGATGATAATTACTTTATCCGCAAGGGAGGATATACCACCTGCGATTTAGATGACCCTCATTTTTTGATTGCAGCCAATAAACTGAAAGTTATTCCCAACGATAAAGTGGTAACAGGTCCGGCTTACCTAATGATAGAAGATGTGCCTATGCCATTGGTATTGCCATTCGGATTTTTTCCTAATAAGAAAGACCGAACAACAGGAATGAAGTTGCCGGCTTACGGAGAATCGCCTGCGCTTGGTTTTTTTCTGAAAGAGGGCGGCTATTATTTTACATTGGGACAAAAAGCAGATTTACTTTTATTAGGCGATATTTATTCAAAAGGAAGTTATGGCGCTAAAGTGATTTCAAACTATAAACAACGCTATAAATATTCGGGGAATCTTCAATTGAGTTATGCCAGTGTAAAAGAAGGCTACAAAGAGTCTCCGAATTATACAGTAAACAATAATTTTTTCGTGCGATGGAAACACATTCAGGACCCCAAGGCCCGTCCAAACAGCACGTTTTCTGCTGATGTGAATGCCGGTAGCAGAAACAATTTTAGAAACGCTACTACCAGTAATGCACAGAACTTTTTAACCAATACGTTTCAGAGTAATATTTCTTGGAGTAAATCATGGGCGGGAACACCGTTTAATCTTTCGGCAAGCATGGCGCACAGCCAGAATACTCTAAATAAAACGGTTGATTTAACTTTGCCACAAGTTGCGTTTACTGTGAACAGGATTTATCCCTTGAAAAGAAAAATTGCAGTCGGGAAATCGCGTTGGTATGAGAAGATTGGAACCAGCGCAACATTGGATTTGAAAAACTCTGTAAATACAGCCGACTCTCTTTTCTTTAGAACAGAGACATTAGGAAATATGGTAAATGGAGCGCAGCTATCTGTTCCGGTAACAACGCAATTTAAAGTGCTGAAGTATTTTAATATCACGCCAACGTTCAGCAGCAATGCAAGACTCTATTTCCAGACGATTCGAAAATACTGGAATAACGAAACGCAAACAGCTGTTGCCGATACTTTACAAGACATACGCGTAAATGGTGATTACAGTGTAAACGCCAACATTAACACTATTATTTATGGTATGTTTAAATTCAAGAAAGGAAAGGTGCAGGCAATCCGTCATGTGATGACTCCCAATGTTGGTTTCACTTATCGTCCTGATTTTGGAACAAATCAATATGGTTATTACGGTTCGGGTGGTTCGCTCACTTCCTATTCCATTTATAATATTGGCTATGGTGCACCACCTTCGGGCGAAACGGGTTCAATCAGTTTTAGTTTGAATAACAATCTGGAGATGAAAGTAAAAACACCAAAAGATACGGTAAGTTCAACCAAGAAAGTTCCGATTTTTGATGTGCTTTCCATTGGTGGTTCTTATAATTTCTTTGCAGACTCTTTAAAGCTTTCCGACTTCTCGTTAAGCGCGAGAACAACAATTTTGAAGGCTATCAACGTTGTCTTTTCATCGTCATTTACTCCTTATGTTTTGGATTCACTGAACAGAAGAATTGATACATACCGCTGGCAGGCAAAACAAGGATGGGTTAAGTTGACTAATGCATCACTTGCGGTTGGTTTTAGTTTAAACAGGCAGGGAAATCAACAACGTAACAGTAGCAAAGGCACAGAAGCAGAACAAAATATGGTGAACGAATACCCCGACCAGTTTATAGATTTTAATATTCCGTGGCAGTTCTTAGCCAATTATAATGTAACCTATAATGCGTTGCTGAAAGAGAAAAATATAACACAGGCATTTAGTTTTAACGGAAATATAAACCTGACTCCAAAATGGAAATTAGGATTTAATTCAGGTTATGACTTTGTTGCAAAAAAACTAACGCAAACCTCACTGAATATTTACCGTGATTTGCATTGCTGGCAGGCTACATTCAACTGGGTTCCGTTTGGAACGATACAGAGTTACAGTATTGATATTAACGTAAAATCTTCTATTCTTCAGGACTTAAAACTGTCGCGTAAACGCGATTGGTATGACTTTTAAACCATGCGTGATCTCATAAAAAAATACATGATAGAAGGCGATGCGATAACCGCATGGCTGATTATGAAAGCTCCTTTTTTGGTGGCTCTTATTTATGCATTCTTTGCTGTAAAAGGTGATATGCAGGCCATTTGGGTAGCACTTTTCTTTTTTCCTTATGTCTATTTGCTGATAAAAAATCTCTGGCTCGAAATAGTACATGCGGAGTTGCTTACAAAGCTAAAAATTGCCATGCCTGCCGGCAGGCAGGATAGCGGCCTGGAGATTGAATTAACTAATAAAATGTTTCGAATTACCCGTTTCAGTATTGCTGTGCTCGGTGCAATTGAAATTTTTTTGGTTCCCGTATTGCTTGATTTACCGGGAAGTCCCAAACTGACTGATATTCCGCTGATGATACTTACAAGCCTTGCTCTTGTAGGAACTTTGTCTTTGTTTCTTTTTCAGGTCAGGTTTACTTATCACATCGGCAAATTGCTTCATGTTGTTGAAACTAAACGAAAGTTTGATCCTTTAAAAGAATTGAACAACGAACATCGTATCAAAATACTGAATCCTTTGGCTTTTAAAAAATACCACGACAGGATAAAGTCTGTATTGAAAAAGCAGTAATTTCACAGCCCTGATTTCATAAAATATGTCAGTTTTTAAAACTAAAATAAACCGCAATTCCGACAGCTATAAAAACAATCTTGCATTGATGCAGGATAAGATAAAAGAGTTGGACGTAAAAATGCAGGAAGCGCTTTTTCAGGGCGAAGAAAAATACCTCGCCCGCACAAAAAAAGCAGGAAGATTATTAGCGCGTGAACGCATTGAATTATTGCTTGACCGCGATTCGCCTTTCATGGAATTATGTCCGCTGGCAGGTTGGGGAATGGACGGTTTTGGTCCAGGCGGCACTATTGTTTGTGGAATCGGTTTTGTCAGCGGAAGGATATGCATGATTAATTCAAACGTAGGAACAATCAAAGGCGGAGCCATTGATTATGCCACATTGCAGAAAGGTTTGCGTATTGGTGAAATTGCGCTGGAAAACGGTCTGCCGGGAATTAATATGGTTGAATCTGCCGGAGCTAATCTTCCCGATCAGGCTAAGATTTTTAATTATGGCGGAACTAATTTCCGCGAAATAACAAGGCGTTCAAAAGAAGGTATTCCTACCATTAGTATTGTCTTCGGAAATAGCACTGCAGGTGGCGCTTACATTCCCGGAATGAGTGATTATGTTATTATGGTGAAGAACGAAGCCAAGGTTTTTCTTGCCGGACCACCGCTCGTAAAAATGGCTACCAATGAAGTAACGGATGAAGAAAGTCTGGGAGGAGCGAAAATGCACAGCACTGTTTCAGGGGTTTCGGATTACATGGCAGAAGATGAGTTGGATGCCTTGCGCTTAGCGAGAGAAATTCTATCTAATCTTAAAGATCCACAAGAGAAGGAAAGCCTTGATATAAATGAACCGCTTTACGATAAAGAGGAAATTCTTGGTGTTGTTTCTGCTGATGTGCGCATTCCGTTTGATCAGCGCGAGTTGATTGCGAGAATAGTTGACGGTTCGGAATTTTCAGAATTTAAACCACTTTACGGAAACACTTTGGTTACAGGCTATGCAAGTGTTAATGGTTTCAGAATTGGAATTTTAGCAAACAACGGAGTTTTGTTTTCAGAATCGGCAAACAAAGGAGCTCAGTTCATTCAACTTTGTAATCAGAATAATACACCATTGCTTTTTCTGCAAAATATTACAGGTTTTATGGTAGGCAAGAAATATGAGGAAGAAGGAATTATAAAAAACGGAGCGAAGCTGATTAATGCGGTTAGTAACTCAACTGTTCCTGCCATTACAATAATTACTGGAGCAAGCTATGGCGCAGGAAATTATGCCATGTGCGGAAGGGCTTATAAGCCAAGATTTTTATTCAGCTATCCTCATTCTAAAATTGCTGTAATGGGTCCTGACCAGCTTGCAGGTGTGATGCAGATAATTGGTCGCGCTTCTGCTGAAAAATCAGGAATTTCATATGATGAGGAACAGGGGAAACAGATGGCGCAATACATCGCGAAAGAAGCTGAAAAGCAAAGCAATGCATGGTATGCCAGTGGTCAATTGTGGGACGATGGTGTTATTGACCCGCGTGAAACCAGAAATTATTTAAAAATGTGTATGGATGTAATTCATAACACAGAGTTTAAAGGTGCTGAAGGGTTTGGAGTGTTTAGAATGTAGTTGTTACCACTAAGAACACAAGAACACTGAGATTAGATGATGATTACAAAGAAATATGTTAATGAATTATCTTATGAGATAGTTGGTTGTGCTATTGAGGTGAATAAGCAAATGGGTTCAGGATTACTTGAATCGGTATATGAGCGTTGTTTAATTTATGAAATTGAAGCAAAAGGAATAAACTATCAATCACAGGTGAGAATTCCTATTTTGTATAAAGGGAAGGATTTAGGTGGACATCTAATTATAGATATTTTAGTTGAGGATTTAATTGTTGTTGAATTGAAGGCGGTTGATGAAATGGTTCCTATTTATGAAGCACAATTGCTCTCATATCTCAAGTTAACAAATAAACCCAAGGGCTTGTTAATTAACTTTAATTCAACGAATATTACCAAATCAACTATTCCTCTTGTAACTAAATTGTTTGCCGAACTCCCTGAAGATAATCTTAGTGAACTAAGTGCCCTTAGTGGTAAATAAATATGACTAAAATAAAGAAAATACTGGTTGCCAATCGAGGTGAAATAGCCATCCGAATTGCACGCACCGCACAGGATATGGGTATTATCAGCGTTGCAGTTTATTCTGATGCGGATAAAAATGCCTTGTTTGTAAAATCAATGGATGAAGCAATTTGCATTGGCGGAACACATGCTTCTGAAAGCTATCTGGTGCAGGATAAAATTATTGATGCGGCAAAGCGTTCAGGCGCTGATGCTATTCATCCGGGTTATGGTTTTTTGTCTGAGAATGCTTCGTTTGCAAAGCGCTGCAAAGACGAAGGAATTATTTTTATCGGACCATCACATAAGGCGATAGAAAGGCTGGGTTCAAAAATGGGAGCAAAGCAAATAGCTGTAAAAGCTGGCGTTCCGGTGGTTCCCGGATATAGTGGAGAAGACCAGAATTTTGACCGGTTTAAATATGAGGCAGGAGAAATTGGTTTTCCGATTTTATTGAAAGCAAGCGCAGGCGGTGGTGGAAAAGGAATGCGTATTGTTAACAAAGCATCTGAATTGAAAGAAGCTTTTGATGCAGCGAAGCGTGAAGCCGAAAAAAGTTTTGGTGACGGTACTTTGTTAATGGAGAAATATTTCTCTTCTGCCAAGCATATAGAATTCCAGATTTTTGGTGATACGCATGGAAATTACACTCACTTTTTTGACCGTGAATGTTCCATGCAAAGGCGCTACCAGAAGGTGATTGAAGAAAGCCCTTCACCTTCGCTAACTCCTGAATTGCGCGAGCAAATGGGAAATGCTTCCGTAGAATTAGCACGTGCAGTTAAATACACCAGCGCTGGAACGGTTGAGTTTCTTTTTATTCCCGCTAATGAAAATCAGGAAGCCGCATTTTATTTTCTAGAAGTGAATGCGCGTTTACAGGTGGAACACCCTGTTACCGAAGCAGTAACATGGTTGGATTTAGTTCGATTGCAAATTGAAGTAGCACAAGGGATGCAGTTGCAATTTACCAACGAAAATGTGCAGCAGGTTGGTCATGCGATTGAATGCAGAATTTGTGCAGAAGATCCGGAAAATAATTTCTTCCCTGCAACGGGCGAGTTGTTATATTACCAAGAGCCACATTTGCCAAACTTGCGCTACGACAGCGGTGTGATGACCGGTTCGGAAGTAAGTGTGTTCTATGATTCTATGATCGCAAAAGTTGTTTCGTTTTCTGAAAAACGTGAAAGCGCAATTGCGCACATGGTTCATGCCCTCAAGAAAATGAGTATTCTCGGTATTACTACCAACAAAGATTTCCTGGTTGAATTAATTACTAATCCATCTTTTGTTGACGGCAGTTTTGATACTAAATTAATAGAGCGCGAATACAGCTCCTATAAAAGAGAAGTTTCTGAAAATGTATTAATGGAAATGGCAATTGTGGCTACTATTCATGATTTTTTAGATCGTAATATGGGTCACAGTTATCCACCGGGATTACTTGGTTGGAGAAATATTTTTTATCAACATCAATTCTTTCAGTTGGACTATAACGGAAGGGAACTAAAGGTTGAATACACGTATTTGCAGAAAGGGAAATTTGATTTCAAAATCGGTGAGAATAAATTCTCGGTTGAAACAGGAGAAAATCATAAAAACCTAATTGCGTGCAGCATTGATGGTCATCGTAAACACTTTTTCATTGCAAGAAATAAGGAAGATATTTTTGTGCAGCATCCAACGGAAGGCACCTTTAAATTTAAAGAAATTTCTCGTTTTCCTGAGCCGGGAGCAGGTGATTCCAAAAGTGGATATGTTGCACCTATGCCCGGAGAAATCATTAAAGTGTTGGTAAAAGCCGGTGATAAAGTTCAAAGCGGAAAAGGCTTGCTGGTTATGAGTTCCATGAAAATGGAAACTACCATTGAGGCGCATGCTGATGGAGAGGTGGAAGAAGTTTTTGTAAGTGATAAAAACTTTGTGGAAGCAGGAACAGTTTTATTGAAAATGAAAGAATGATTTACACTGCTGAACAGGCTCTGAAGCTTAAAGAATATACGTTTGCACATTTGCTGGTGGAAGAAAACAATCACCTGCTTACCCTTACATTAAATCGTCCTGAAAAGAAGAATGCGCTAAATCCTGTGTTGTTTAAAGAGATTGCTTTTGCGCTTAATTACGCACACTACAATCATGAAATATGGGCGGTAGTGATTGCCGCAAAGGGTGATGTGTTTTGTGCAGGTGCAGATTTAAAAGCTTTTGCAGGACAGACCGAAGCAACCATTTCAACTGTTCCTGAACCAATCAGTGAAGTAGTTATTGGTAATGTGTTTAACAACCTGCACAAACCTTGTATTGCAAAAGTTCATGCACCTGTTTTTGCCGGTGGATTTCTGATTATCTGCGGCTGCACACACGTGATTGCAACACCTAACGCAACATTTAGTTTGCCTGAAGTGAAGCGCGGATTATTTCCTTTTCAGGTAATGCAAAGCATGTTGCAGATAATGCCGCCACGTGCAGTGCTTGATTTTTGCATTCGTGCAAAGTCTGCAAATGCTGATGAAGCACAGAAGATTGGATTGGTAAGCAAGGTGGTGGAAAGCACAAATCTTGATTTAGAAGTTCAAAGTTTAGTTGACGAGATTTTTCATTTCTCGCCATCTGCAATTCGTTTAGGCTTGCAGGCGTTTGATAACCTGAAAAATATACCTGCTGCTGATGCGCATAAATATTTGAAAGAAATGTTAGGGCAGGCCATTCAGACTGAAGATGCAGCAGAGGGGATGATGGCGTTTATGCAAAAAAGAAAACCCGAGTGGAAAGGAAAATGATTCACCACTAAGGTCTCTTAGAACAGTAAGAAAATTAAAAACTAATATCAATAAATACTTAAAATAAACTTAGTGAACTTGTGTCCTAAGTGGTAAAAAATAAAATGGCAAAAAAAATAGTAATCACCGCATCATTAACAGGAGTATTGGCAAGACGTGAACAATGTCCTTATATTCCTTACACACCAAAAGAAATAGCGGAAGAAGGCAAGCGCGCTGTTGATGCGGGCGCAAGTGTTTTACACATTCATGCAAGGCAGGATGATGGTTCACCGGCTTATGATATTGAAAGCTACCGGCAGATAGGAGAGGAGGTTCGCAAACTTTGTCCTACTGCAATTATTAACTACAGCACAGGTGCTGTAGGGCTTTCAAGAGAAGAGCGTATTCATCATATTGTAGCTTTAAAGCCTGATATGGCTGCACTCAATATGGGTTCTATGAACTACGGAATCTATTCAGCAAAGCACAAAAAGTTTTATCATGATTTTGTTTTTCAGAATTCCTTTACAGATATTCAATTCTATTTGGAGAAAATGAAAGAAGCCGGAACAATTCCTGAGATGGAAGTGTTTGATAACGGACACATCAACAATGCCTCGCCTTTAATTGACATGGGACTTTTGCAAAAACCATATATATTCAGTTTTGTAATGGGTGTGTTGGGTGGTATTCCGATTACTACAAAAAATATTTTGCATCAGGCATCGTGTGTTCCAGAAGGTTCACACTGGCAGGTGATTGGTATCGGGCGGAAACAGTGGCAAGCCATTGCAGCTGCTATTACTGTTGATGGTCATATCCGCGCAGGACTGGAAGATAATTTTTACCTGCCCGAAGGAGAAATGGCAAAGAGCAATGGAGAGTTGATTGATGCCGCTGCAAAACTGGTTCGCATGTTGGGTAGAGAAGTGGCTAGCATTGAAGAAACTCGTGCCATGCTGAATATTCCATTGAAAAAATAAACATATTTTTAATTCATACTTCAAAACTATAAATCTCTAAAATGTATAACACAAATCCTTTTACCGAAGAACACAACCTGCTCCGTGAGAGCTTTTCTGCTTTTGTTGACAAAGAAATCCGCCCGAATATTGAGAAGTGGGAAAAAGAAAAAATCTGCGACCGCGAGGTGTTTCGCAAAATGGGTGAGCAGGGATTTTTTGGAGTAAGTTTTCCCGTGGCTTATGGCGGCAGCGGAATGGACATGTGGTCGGCAGTGGTTATAGCCGAAGAATTATCGCAAGCCAATATTGGCGGACTTTCTATGTCGTTGTATGCACACACGTATCTTCCCCTTCCTGCAATTAATGCCTTGGGAACTGAGGAGCAAAAGCAAAAGTATCTTGCACCAGCTTTGCGTGGTGAAAAAATTGCAGCACTTGGTATTACCGAGCCCGGGGCCGGTTCGGATGTTGGCGGAATAAAAACTACTGCAGAAGATAAAGGCGACCATTTTGTGGTAAACGGTTCAAAGACCTTTATCACCAACGGAACAATGGCTGATTTTATAGTATTAGTGGTGCGTACGGGAGAGGGGCATAACCTCTCGCTCTTGTTGTTTGATACAAATACACCGGGCTTTTCTGCCAATTCTATACACAATAAATTAGGGATGCACTCGTCTGATACAGGTGAGTTGTTTTTCGAGAATTGCATTGTTCCGAAATCTGCTTTGCTGGGCGAACAGAATTTTGGGTTCTACTACATCATGAGTAATTTTCAGGAAGAGCGTTTGATAGCTGCTATTACCGGAACAGCTGCGGCTGAATCGGCAATGGAGAAAGCAAAAAAATATATGAAAGAGCGTCAGGCTTTTGGTCGCCCTATTGGTAAATTTCAGGTGCTGCGTCATAAACTGGCTAAAATGTCAATAGGTGTGGAGGCCTGTCGTTCGCTTTCTTACCGCGCAGTTGCCGAGTTTATTGAAAAAGGTCCTGAGGCCTACAAAATTATTTCTATTGCAAAAGCTTTTGTTTGCGAAGAAGCGTTCAATATTATCAATGAAGCGCTTCAGATACATGGCGGTTGGGGATACATGGAAGATTATGGTATTGCCCGTTCGTTCCGCGATATACGCTTAATGACTGTTGGTGCAGGAACTACAGAAATTATGTACGAAATCATCAGTAAGATTGAGATTGATGAAGTGAAGCACAAACGTCAGATTAAGGCGAGGGCTTAAAAGCCTCACCCTTCCCTCTCCAAAGGAGAGGGTTTGAAAAACTGTTCGCTGAAATTTACCAGATACAATTTTTGCGAAGCACGGGTAAATGCGGTGTAGAGCCAGCGCAGGTATTCGGTGTTTACCATTTCATCAGTAAGGTAGCCTTGGTCAACAAACACTGCGGGCCATTGTCCGCCTTGGGCTTTGTGGCAAGTAACAGCGTACCCAAATTTTATTTGCAGCGCATTGTAATACGGGTCTTCTTTTATCTTTTTGTTGCGCTCAATTTTTAGCGGAATGTCTTTGTATTGCTGAGCAACAGCCTGATATAATTCATTGCTTTGCTCAAAGGTAAGTGAAGGCGTTTCGGAGGCAACAGTATCCAGTAAAACTTTACCTTCAATGGCGGGTTGGTCGGGATAATCCATCATGCGGAAAGTGGCATCGCCAAAGCGGAAGCCATGCATTTCATGTATGTTTTTTATTTTCAGAAGTTCAATCATATCGCCATTGGCGATAAAACCGGCTTCGGCTTCGGGCGGCAGCCAGTGATAATTATTTTTTACCACCATCAGGTAATCACCGGGCGAAATTTCCTCTTCGCGACCCAGCAGGCGGTTGCGTACTTCCTGATTGTATTGGTAGGCGCGTTTGTTGGAACGTGTGATAAATATGCAGCCATCTCTGCCGTATTGATGGTAAGCCTCATTCAGTGCATCTTCCAGTTCGTTGCCTATTATTTTTTTTACATCGGGATATAGCTGAATACTGATCTGTTTGATTTTATTTTCAAGGTTGCTGCGCAGGGTGGTGGCGTTGGCAAGTATTCCTGAATCCTTTTGCTGGCGCACTACTTCGCGCAGGGTTATGGTGTCAATTTTTTGTCCGAAGAAATGACTTTCCAGATACTTAACATCCAATGCGGGACTAACCAATAAACCAACGGGCGGCAGTTGCGCCACATCACCAATGAATATGATCTTACAGTTTACTCCGTTTTCTACAAACTGCATAAGGTCGTCAAGCAGGTTGCCCGATTGTGCAAAGTTGTTGTTGCTTTCGCTGCCAGAAATCATGGAGGCCTCGTCCACAATAAATACGGCACTACTGAAGGTGTTTTCCTTTAACTGAAAAAAAGCACCACCATGCGGTGCTATTTTCATGCGGTAAATTATTTTGTGAACAGTAAAGGCTTTCCGCCCGGTATAGTTACTCAGCACTTTTGCAGCTCTTCCCGTTGGAGCAAGCAATACAGTTGTTTTGTCTAAACGTGAAAGTGTTTTGGCAATAGCACTTACCATACTGGTCTTACCTGTACCTGCATAACCTTTTATGACAAATATTTTTCGCTCGCTATCCGGACTGATAAATGCCGCCAGTTTTTCAATCAGCGCAGCTTGGTCGCCCGTTGGGGTGTGCTGAAAGAATTTGAAGAGGAGGGGAGCGGTTTCCATTACTCCCCCTTCCTGAACAGCAACACCGGCAAATGATTGTGCATACTTACCTTTTCGGCAAGAGCCATGTCCCACAGGGTTTGTAACAGGTTGCCGGGGTGTTTGTAGAACGAGAGCAAATCAGGGTATTCGCATTTTACAAACTCATCAATGCCTTCAATAATTCCGGTGCTTGTAAAAGGCGTAAATTTTATTTTTGGGTAAAGGTTTCGGGTTATCATTTGCAGATTGCGCTGCTCTTCATCAAAGGTTTGGTCTTCCAGTTCTTCGGGTACTATGTGCAGGATGTGGATAAGCGCATCAAAGCGTTTTGCGAAACGGATAATGCCTTTCAGTTCTTCGTTGATATTGGTAAGGTCTGAGGCATAAATAATTTTCTTTGGTACGGTACTGCGGTGTGCTTCAGGTACTACAATCAGCGGTGTTTCCATATTACCCATCAATGCCGAAATGGTTTTACCAAAAACGTTTTCAGGGTTGTTTAGTTTGCCGTGGCGGCCCAGAATTACAATATCGGCACGGGTTTCTAATGCGCAGTGTTTTATTTCTTCTGCGGTTACTCCTGTTGCTGTCAGCGTTTCAAACGTTTGGTCGGTTGACAGTGTGGCAATAAACTCATCAAACTGTTTTTTCTCGGCTTCCTCGGTTTCGGGCTTGGCGCAATGGAAAAGAATGAAGGTATTGCCCTCCTGCGGAAACAGTTCGAGTGCGTAGTAAACCGCAACTCTGGAATTGGAAGAAAAATCAACGGGTAGAAGTATCCTCATGTATTTATAGAAAATTTAAAATAGCAAACAGTATATAGAAAATTGACGCACCGCTTTCTATTTTCTATATTCTATTTGCTATTTTCTATGCTATGCCAGCACCTGCGTCACCACATTTCCCTGGTATTTTCCTGCTTTAAGGTTTACTCGCACTTTAGAAAAAGTCTCGATGGTGTATTTCACATCTTCCATAGTATGCACTGCTGTTGGTATTAATCTTAGCAAGATAATTCCTTTTGGCACAACAGGGTAAACCACCATTGAGCAGAAAATATCGTAGTTCTCACGCAGGTCTAAAATCAGGTTGGTGGCCTCGGGGATAGTACCGTTGAGGTAAACAGGCGTTACGCAACTTTGAGTATTGCCTATTTCAAAGCCGGCTTCTTTTAATCCGCCTTGCAGGGCGTTTACTATTTGCCATAATTTGGTTTGCAACTCGGGTTGACCGCGCAGTAGTTCTAATCTTTTCAGTGCACCTACCACTAATGGCATGGGCATAGCTTTCGCAAATATCTGTGAGCGCATATTGTAGCGCAGGAACTCCGCAACGTCAGCAGTGGTGGCTATAAAGCCTCCAATGCTTGCCATTGCTTTGGCAAAGGTTCCAAAGTAAATATCAATGCCATCCTGCACGCCTTGCTCTTCGCCTGTGCCTGCTCCGGTTTTGCCTTGTGTGCCAAAGCCATGCGCATCGTCAACAAACAAACGGAAGGTGAATTTCTTTTTCAACTCTACAATCTCTTTCAGTTTACCCTGGTCGCCACTCATACCGAATACGCCTTCGGTGATTACTAAAATTCCTCCGCCTGTTTCAGCTACCATTTTTGTGGCGCGTTCCAATTGTTTTTCTAAGTTTTCGATGTTGTTGTGCGGATAAACAAAGCGTTTACCCATGTGCAGGCGAACACCATCTAATATGCAGGCATGTGATTCTGAATCATAAACAATCACATCGTGTCGGTCAACCAACGCATCAATGGCGGATACCATTCCCTGATAACCAAAATTCACAAGCACTGAATCTTCTTTGCTTTCAAATTGGGCGAGCTCTTTTTCCAGTTGTTCGTGCAAATCGCTGTTGCCACTCATCATACGGGCGCCCATGGGCAGGGCCATGCCGTATTTGGCTGCGGCATCGGCATCTGCTTTGCGCACTTCGGGATGGTTGGCAAGACCGAGGTAATTATTAAGGCTCCACACCAAACGCTCTTTGCCGCGGAATATCATTTTGTTACTGATGTCGCCTTCCAGCTTTGGGAAGGTGAAGTAGCCGTGGGCTGTTTTGGCATGCTCGCCAAGCGGACCGCGGTTGGCTGCTATTTTTTCAAATATGTCTTTCATGTGTTATGATTTGTTTGTGCAAAAGTAGAAAAAGATAGAACGCTGATTTTTATGATGATTAAGATTTATTAAGATTTTATTAGGTTTGGCTAAACTTTAAAATCAAACAAAATGAATAAAATCATCATCACCCTCATCATCATTACCGCACTAACCCTTTCGCATCAGCTACAGGCGCAGGTAACAAAGGAATATGTTACGGTAGTAATTTATGTTGACGATTATGCAATTTCTTATCCTGATGGGCAAAAAGAAAGTGGTAAAATTCAATTACTCTCTCACCGTCATGAGCAACTCGAATTATGTGCCAAATCAATTAATGATATTTTTAATATGCTTGCTAAAAAGGGCTATAAAATGTTTTCGAGCACGTGGTTGCCATTATCAGGTCCTGATTATACGACCTTTTACATTTTCGAAAAGTAATCCGCGCAAATCAGTTCAATCCGTGTCATCAGCGTTCCATCCCCGTTTGCCCGTTTCACAAATTCCCCTATTTTTGCAACCCCAATAAATAAAACTATGGCAAAATCATCAGACATCAAAACAGGCTCGGTATTACGTTACAACAACGAGCTGTGCTCAGTAACCGAGGTGCAGCACCGCACCCCCGGCAACCTGCGTGCGTTCTATCAGGTACGCATGAAAAACATACGTTCCGGTAAATCATTAGAGCACCGTTTTCGTGCAGATGAAACTGTAGAAATCGCACGTGTAGAGTACAACAACTATCAGTTTATCTATCCGGAAGGCGAACATATTGTAGTAATGCACCCCGAAACCTTTGAGCAAATACACCTTCCCATTTCTCTGCTTGCCGACAAAGTGAAATTTCTGAAAGAAGGCATGGATATTAAGGTTGGCTTTGAAAATGATGAACCACTGGTAGCAGAAGCACCAACATTTGTTGAGTTGGAAGTTACCTACACCGAGCCGGGTGTTAAAGGCGATACCGCCACCAATACTCTTAAAGTAGGCAAACTGGAAACAGGCGCTGAAATAAATATCCCGCTGTTCGTTAACCAAGGCGAAAAAATAAGAATAGATACCCGCACCGAATCGTACGTAGAAAGAGTGAAATAGACAATTAGCCAAATAGGCAGTTTGTCACCCTGAGCATAGTCGAAGGGCTATAATTTATATTTTGAAACTCACTTCAAATAAAACACTCAACGAAATTGCATCACTTATCGGTTGCGAGTTTGAGGGCAATCCCGATTTCCCCGTTACCGGCATTAACGAAATTCACAAAGTAGAATCAGGAGATCTTACATTTGTTGACCATCCCAAGTATTACGACAAGGCGCTTAGCTCATCTGCTACAATAATCATCATCAATAAGAAAGTAGCTTGCCCTGAAGGTAAAGCACTTATCTTTTCAGAAAATCCATTTCGCGATTATAACAAGCTAACGCTACATTTTCGCCCCTTTGAAAAATCGATAGCGCCAATAAGCGTAACAGCTAGAGTAGGAGAGGGCACCGTTCTTCAACCTGGGGTATTTGTTGGCAATCATGTCACCATAGGCAACAATTGCATCATCCACGCCAACGTAAGCATCTACGACCATTGCGTGATTGGCGATAACGTTATCATCCATTCAGGTACTGTAATAGGCTCCGATGCTTTTTACATGAAGAAGGAAAACGGCAGTTATCAGAAATGGAACTCCTGCGGTCGCGTTGTAATCCACAACAATGTAGAGATAGGAGCGAACTGCACCATCGACCGAGGCGTATCAGGCGATACTGTTATTGGCGAAGGCACAAAAATGGATAACCTCATTCAAATCGGTCATGATACTGTGATTGGAAAGAACTGTCTCTTTGCTTCGCAGGTTGGTATTGCTGGTGTGGTAATCATAGAAGACGATGTAATTCTTTGGGGACAAGTGGGCGTGCAAAAAGATTTAACTATTGGTAAGGGTGCTGTTGTTCTAGGTCAATCAGGACTTTCAAAATCCATTGAAGGAAATAAAATCTGGTTCGGTTCACCAGTTCGTGAAGCACGTGAAAAAATGAAAGAACTTGCACTCATTAAACAACTTCCATCCATTCTGGAAAAGTTGAAACGATAGCTCGTCATTGCGAGGGTTTTTCACCCGAAGCAATCTGAAAAAACAATAAGATTGCTTCGCTATCGCTCGCAATGACGGTTTTAGTCTTCGTTTAATTCATCTGAATCGCTTGTAAACATTACTTTGTCTAAAACTTTGACACAGGTTATCTGTTTGGGTTAAATTCGTGCTATAGTTTTGCAAACACAACATGCAAATGACTGAGCTTACCAAAAATAAAAACGAGAAAGTAATCCTTGACACGCTCAGGATTGCAAATTCAGCGCTCAAGCTGAAAAATCTCAAGCTCAATTCGCTGCTCGAAATCACCAACGCTATCAATAACAATTTTTCAAAAGAACAGCTTTTGAAAATCTTTGAGTTTGTATTGCGCAGCCAGTTAAACATTGGCAGAATGGCTTTCTATACCTGCGATGAAGAATGGCGCTGTTCCCTGCGCTATGGTTTGGATATGCGATTTGAGGAAGACGAAGCAGCAAATCAGATTTTATTTTTTAAGGAAGTAACAGAGTTCACAGAAGAAAGACATTCCTGCTTTGATAAGTTTGAAGTTATTATTCCTGTTTTTCATAAATCAAAACCATTGGCGTTTTTGTTGTTGGGCGATATCCGCGAAGATTTGATTGATAATGCCCAAACGCGCCACATTCCTTTTATACAAACACTGGCAAACATAATTACCGTTGCCATTGAAAATAAAAAACTGGCAAAGGACAACCTGCGTCAGGCGGCTGTGAGAAAAGAACTGGAACTTGCATCAGAGATGCAGGCCATGCTTTTCCCTAACGCATTGCCCAAAGACGATAAGATTGAAATTGCTGCTTTCTACCAACCACATCAGGAAATTGGTGGCGACTATTACGATTTTGTAAAACTGAATGATAATGAAGTGGCGCTTTGCATGGCCGATGTATCAGGCAAAGGAGTTTCAGCTGCACTTCTGATGGCAAACTTTCAGGCAAATATTCGCGCATTATTTTATCACAGTTCTTCACTTCCTGAAATTATTACTGAATTAAATAAACGCGTAAACGCAAGCGCCAAAGGCGAAAAATTTATAACTCTTTTTGTAGCAAAATACAATTTCATTACCCGCGTAATGACTTACATTAATGCGGGTCAGAATCCTCCACTTTTTTTGTATGATAACACCGTTAGTCAACTCTCAGTTGGTTGTCCGGGCTTGGGAATGCTGGAAGAAATACGTTCCATCAAAGAAGGAATTATCAATGTTCCTGCAGGTGCAGCGCTTATCTGTTATACCGATGGCGTAACGGAACTGGAAAACGAAGAGAGTAAAGAGTTTGGTTTGAGTAAGCTTGAATTAATTTTGGTTGAAAAACAAAATGCAAGCATGAAAGAACTCAATGATTATGTAGTTGCCAAACTGAAAAAACATAAAGGCAGCAGAGGATATGTAGATGATATTGCGCTGCTCAGTTGCAGGTTTCTGTAATTTCAAAATTCGTATCCAACTCCCCATTCAGCAAAATCAGCTTTAAAATAATGTGTTTTTAAAGCTACACCAACCAGCCAGTTTTTTGCTATCCGGTAACGCACACCTTGTCGAGCATAGATGTAGCCATCCTCTTTCCAGCGAGTGAATAAATAGCCGCCCACATCAAAGAATAAAGAGAACTCTGACAGTTTAAGTTCATAGTGAAAATGCAGACCAGGACGCACCACAGCAAACATTCCACTGTAATCCTGATTAGCTCCTTTTAATTTTTTTTCCAGAGAAGCATCATAAAATATATCAAGACCAACTCCAATTCTGCTTTTTCTGCTCACAGGTTTTATTGCTTCTGCATTCAATGATCCTATTCCGTATTTAACACCGCCTGCCGGAGAAACTTCTTTTAATCCCCCGGATAATAAAATACTGTAATGCCATTTTCGGTCGCGTGCTGGAGCAATGCTGTCTTTCTTATATATCTCTTTGCCATCGCTTAAATGCCAGGTAGCGCCAAGTTGAATTGTTGGAACATTAATGCCAAGATTAGGTGCAGTAAATGAAGCGTTGGAGAAGTGCATAAACGCTACTGCTCCATCAATAGAAAAGTTGCGGTGAACCTTCCATTTAAAGCCGTATGTAAAATTTATAAACACATTAATATGCGAGCCGATAGCATTGTTCTTATTGTTTTCAATGCGATCAAATACTTTGGATATATAGCCGGCACCGGCACCAATTTTAAAATAGCGCATAAACTTGCGTTGTTTGTTTTGCATAAAACTGATATGAGGATAAAATGCAAATGCACTGCCTAACTGCTCGTTATTTTTAAGATTTATATAAATAAATGAATACCCTATCACCGGATAACGGTAATGCTGCTGCCAGTATTTATCACCGAAAGTTTGCTTTGAAACAGTTACCTCATATGCAGGTGTATGACCGCGCACCAGATGTCCCATGTTATGACGGTGACTGAGAATAAACCCATATTGAATACTTGCACCAATACCCCAACCATTGGATTTTGATTGAGAAAAAGAAAAACAGGAAGAGAAAATGAAAAGAAAAAATATCGAATATCGAACAAGGAATGTTGAATATCGATTGGTTTTTATTTCAGAGTTCATTTTAAAACGCGGTTCATTCCATCCAGTGCCATTTGATAACCCGGGTTGATTTGTAATGCACGTGTGTATTCGCCTTTAGCGCGTTGAATATCGCCCAGTGTTTCGTAACACAAGCCGCGCATATAAACCGCTTGATAATAAGATGCATCACATTTCACAGCATCATCAAAATGTTTCACCGCCTGATTGTAATTTTTCAGGTATTGGAAATGAATGTAACCAATGTTGTAGTGAGCGTTTTTGTAATTCGCATCAATGCTCAGAATGGTTGCGTAGGTTTCGAGCGCTCGGTTTAGTTCTCCTGTTTCCTGATAAAACATGGCTAAACCATAATAAGCTTCCAGACTTTTTGGTTTCAGATTTAATGCATTGTTGTAATAGGTAACAGCAAGTTTGTCTTTCAATCCGAAATGCAGTTGTGCTAACATAATACATGCAGGATAGCTTTCGGGATCTTTGTCAAATGCTTCGCGGAAATTCAAAATTGCTCTTGCTGTATCTCCTGCATCTTTGTAGCACATTCCTTTAATGAGAAATGCTTTTGAATAATTCTGATCAAACTCCAGAATTTTATTGGCGTATGTTATTGATTCTTCAAAGCGGTTGAGATACATGTAGAACTCACTCATCTTAATAAGTGCTTCTTTATTTTGAGTATCCAGTGAAATAGCTTTCTTCAGAGAGGCCTCACATTTATCAGGCTCATTGGTAAAAAAATAACCATCGGCAATAGTTAAATAGTATTCCGAAACAGCAGAGTCGAGACTGATTGCTTTTCCCGCATCTGTCTTGGCATTTTTGTATTCTTTAGATTCTAAGTATAGTTTTGCTCGCTCGTTGTAAATCTTTGAATCTTCAGGGTTGTTTTTTATTAATTCTGAAATTGAATCAAGAGGAGAAAGTGCTTTTTTAGTATTCTGATTTTTTACGAAAAAAGTATCGCATGAAAAAAGAGAGAATGAAAATAGAACGGACAGGAAAAATGTTGTCAGCCTGAGCGTAGTCGAAGGTAAATTATATTGCGGTTCGACTACGCTCACCGTAATAAAACGGCTAATCATTTTAAGATTCACAGGTTAGGCAGCTTTCAGTTGCTCACGGATTTTAGCTTCAATCTGGTCAGATAATTCAGGGTTGTCGGTTAACACCTGTTTAACCGAATCGCGTCCCTGTCCAAGTTTTGCGTCTTCGTAGCTGAACCATGAACCACTCTTTTTGATGATATTCATTTCCACTCCGATGTCAATAATTTCACCGAGTTTAGAAATACCTTCACCAAACATAATGTCAAACTCTGCTTTGCGGAAAGGAGGAGCAACTTTATTTTTAACAACTTTCACACGAACGTGATTTCCTGTAACATCCTCGCCCTCTTTGATTTGAGTAACTCTGCGAATATCCAAGCGAATTGAAGCGTAGAATTTCAAAGCATTACCTCCTGTTGTTGTTTCGGGACTTCCGAACATCACACCAATCTTATCACGTAATTGGTTAATAAAAATACAACAGCAACCGGTTTTAGAAATGGTGGCGGTTAGTTTACGTAATGCCTGCGACATCAAACGTGCATGTAATCCCATTTTAGAGTCGCCCATTTCGCCTTCAATTTCTGCTTTTGGTGTAAGAGCAGCAACCGAGTCAATCACAATAATATCAATAGCTCCTGAGCTAATCAGGTTATCAGCAATTTCCAAAGCCTGCTCACCGTTATCGGGTTGCGAGATTAAAAGGTTTTCTACATCAACACCCAACTTTTCAGCATAAAAACGGTCGAACGCATGTTCCGCATCAATGAATGCTGCAATGCCTCCTTGTTTTTGTGCGTTTGCAATTGCATGAATTGCCAGTGTGGTTTTACCTGATGATTCAGGACCGTAAATTTCTATAACTCTTCCTCTTGGAAATCCGCCAATGCCAAGTGCGTGGTCAAGTCCTATTGAGCCGGTTGGTATAACTTCCAGCGTTTCTACTGCTTTGTCGCCAAGGCGCATAACGCTGCCTTTACCGTATGATTTTTCTAATTTTTCAAGCGTTACTTGTAATGCTTTCAGTTTTGGGTTGGTTGATACTGCTTCTTTTGCCATGTTCTTATGTATGAGATGTTAGATTTTAGATTCGATGTAAATATTGTAAAAATGTAGTTGGGAAAATCTGTTGTGAATAAATTTATTTAAGGATTTGTGCCGTATGGTTTTCATTGTCTACCTTTTCAATTACTTCTTCTATTATTCCTTTTTCCGAAATGATAAATGTAGTGCGCACAATGCCCATAAATTCTCTGCCCATAAATTTCTTTTTACCCCAAACCCCGTAAGCGTTGCATACTTCTTTTTCAGTATCAGCAATCAATGGAAAAGGGAGGTTGAATTTTTTGATGAATTTTTTGTGATCTTTTTCATCATTTGCGCTTACACCTATAACGGCATAACCTTTCTTTAGCAGCACATTGTAGTTGTCGCGCAGGTTGCAGGCTTCAGCAGTGCAGCCGGGCGTATTGTCTTTCGGATAAAAGTAGAGCACTAATTTTTTGCCGGTAAAGTCTTTGAGTGAAATTTCATGACCGTCTTGATCTTTTGCTTTAAACAAAGGGGCTTTGTCTCCCGCTTTCAGGTTGGTTTTGTGGGTTGTGTTTACCATTAGTTTTATTAGTTGCTTTATTAGTTTCAATTAGTGTTTTCTGGTATTGTTTTTGGTTTCAGGCAAACAAATATAAAAATGACTTTGTGTAAAACTTTTCTGAAATAGAAAAATGTCAATACTTATTTTTGCGCACCAAATTTCAACTAAAACAATGAACCAAGCGATAAAGTTTTTCTTAACTATTACTTTTTTATCAACCATTTCCTTTTTTGCAAATGCACAGAAACAATTAATCACTTTTCCTGACAGTAGTGTGTACGAAGGTCAGGTAGTTGAAGGAAAAGCCGAAGGCAAAGGCACACTCAAATGGTCGAACGGTGATGAATACAAAGGCTCATTCAGAGTTGGAAAACGAGAAGGCAGCGGAACTATCAAATGGATTAACGGTGACGAATACAAAGGCGAATGGAAAAATGATGTATTCGAAGGTAAAGGAAACATGAAATGGGTAAACGGACAATCGTATTCAGGTGAATGGTATAAAGGAAAATACAATGGCTTTGGCAAACTGACTCACATTGATGGAATTGTGGAAGACGGCTTGTGGCAGAACGGACGTTTTAAAACGAAGTAGTTTTCGTCATGCTAAACTTGTTTTAGCATATAAGACCCTGAAATAAATTCAGGGTGACGGTTTTCAATTCTTAATTTCCCTTTCAAAAATTTCTTCTACTGAAGCAGCAAATACACGATTTCCTTCTTTGGTTAAATGTCCGTCAAACGGGTAGTATAGATTTTTTTCTCTTTTATTATTTCTGAAATTTTCTGAAACTGAATAGAATTCAATTTCAGATTCTTCTGCAGCCATTTTTATTGTTTCATCAGCAAGTTGATTTCCGAAAATGGAATCAGGAATGGAGAAGCCATATTTTTTCAGTGAACTCATTTCTTCCTTTGATGAATAAGGGAGATTAGGAATTGAAATTACCATTAGTTCTGAATTGTTTACAGAACACACCTGTTTGATTTTTGCAAAAAAATCTGCCATTTCAGAAATACCAATAGTTACATCAAGGTCTGCTGTATCTAATGGTTGCGTAAAATATTCGGGATAATATACAGCCTGGTGAATAAGCCACGGATTTAGCAATCCAGATTGAAAGTCATATTTCATTTTTTTATCCAGTTTATCAAATCGCATTTTTTGTTCTTCGCGAAAACTAGTTAGCAGGGCAGGTGCATCGCGTTTCCATTGTTTGCTGATGTTGATGTTTTGAACTGATAACCTTTTTAAGAAATTCGGAAATGCACGGTTAAGTATAGAAGTAGTTTTTTGTGAGAAGTAGTTTTTCTTTGGTTGCTCAACTTTAGGTTTTGGCAGGCTGTCGTAAGCATGAATTAATTGGTGTAAATCATTTGCCTGCAAAGCGCATACAACTACCAAATCGGGTTTTAAAATTGGAATTGCCTTTTCTGCAGTCTGTGCATAATCCGCAGGACTGGCACCGCCTTTTCCAAGGTTTAAAATTTCAACATCAAGTCCTGAAGCATTAAGTTCTTGCTCCAGAATTTTTATCCAGCAATTTTCTAAATCAACGCCCCAACCAAAGGTGAATGAATCGCCAATAACTACAACTCGGTATTTTTTCTTTTTGGTTAATGGATATTCGTAATCACGAAAACCAAGTGAATTTATTTTTACTGAAATGTCAAACTCACTGCTTTGGTGAAGGGCTTTGCTGCAAGGCGGGTAAATAAGTTCTTGTGTATTTTTGGTAAAGTAGTTGCCGTAAATTCTGTCCGCAACAGCAAGCATCAAAACAATAAATGCAACTGAAAAAGTTGCAAGTAAAAGTTTTGACGTTAATGAGTTTTTGAAATTCATTTAGTGTAATGCAGCACGAATTGGCAACGCCAGCATTACTTCAGCTTCTTTAGTTGTGAAATAATCTAACCGTTCGTTTATTTCTATTTCATTAAAATAAAGCAACGCAAACTTTACAAAGATGTTACCGTGTTTGGCTTCTGATGTCCACAAATCACGGTAAAAGAGTTTTAGTTCCTCATCTTGCAAAGCATCACAAACCATTTTAAATCGCTCAGCACCGCGGCATTCAATAATGGATGCAAGCAACATTCTGTCAAGTGTTCTTGCTTCTCTGTCGCTGCGACACAGTTTGATTAATGCGCCCACATATTCATCTTCTGGAATTTCTTTTCGCAGTTGAACACCGCGCTTTTCCATTATTTTGTAAACCTGTTGAAAATGTTCGAGTTCTTCCAAAGCTGTTTCAATCAGTTCAGGAATAATTTCAATACGGTCTGGCATTTTAGCTACAAAACTTAATGCCATTGAACTTGCCTTACGTTCACAATCAGCATGGTCTTGTAAGAAACTATTGAAGTCGTTCATTACGCAATCAATCCAGGCTTTGGGTGATGCGGCTTTAAGTTCGGGTGAGAGCTTCATTTTGTTTTACCACTAAGGACACTTAGAACCCAAAAATATAGTGAGAAAAATCAGCTAAACTCTGTTTAATCCGTGTCATCAGCGTTCTATTATTCCTCCCGTGTAATCTTATTTAGAAATCCTAAATCTCTGGTGAATAATGCTTTCCCGAGGTAATAGATATTGTCGTCTTTTATATTGTCGAGATAAGGCATTGTCTTTTCTTTCATTGCTGTTCCGAAATAATACCAGTCATCATTTTTTACAAATTCAAGTTCCTTTACTTCTTTACTCAATAAACTCTTTCCGAGGAAATAGAGGTCATCGTCTTTTATGAATTTCAGTTGGGTTTCATTGTCCTGCAATAATGCTTTGCCTAAATAGTATAGGTCATTATTTTGCACGTTTTCCAGAGCAGACGTATCATACGTTACAATACTAAAACCAAGGGCATGAAGGTCGTTACCCGAATACGTATTCTGTGCGAACGAGCTATTGAAAATAAATAAAATAAATGCTGTTAAAAAAAATCTCATTAGTTATTCAAATGATTCTATGGTGTTGCGGATAATTCCAATACACTCTTTCAATTGTTCTTCAGTAATAATAAGTGGAGGCGCAAATCTGATAATATCACCATGTGTTGGTTTTGCAAGTAAACCATTTTCGGCAAGTTTAAGACAAACATCCCAGGCAGTTTTCCCGTTTTTAGGAGTAATTACAATCGCATAAAACAGGCCTTTTCCGCGAACAAGTTTTATCATATCAGACTTGATATTTCTTAATTCATTTCCAAGAATTTCACCCAGTCTCGCAGAGTTCTCTGCCAATTTTTCATCTTTCAAAACTTCCAATGCAGCAATTGCAACCTTAGCGGCAATCGGGTTTCCGCCATAAGTAGAGCCGTGTTCACCCGGCTTAATGCAAAGCATAATATCATCATCTGCCAGCACAGCCGATACCGGATAAACTCCCCCTGACAGAGCTTTGCCCAATATTACTATATCCGGACGTACATTTTCGTGGTCGCAGGCAAGCATCTTTCCAGTTCTGCAAAGTCCGGTTTGTACTTCATCTGCAATGAACAGAACGTTGTTTTGGTTACATAATTCAGCGCATGCTGCAAGATATCCTTCATCAGGAATCATAACACCGGCTTCACCTTGAATTGGTTCAACAAGAAAACCGGCAACCGTTTTGTCCTGCAATGCAGTTTTCAAGGCTTCAACATTATTGTAAGGGATTTTTATAAAGCCGGGAGTGAAGGGGCCAAAACCTCCATAAGAATCAGGGTCGGTAGAAGCAGAAACAATACTGATGGTGCGCCCATGAAAATTGCCTTCACACACAATTATTTTCGCCTGATTTTCGGCAATTCCTTTTTTCTTGTAAGCCCATTTGCGCGCTAATTTCATGGCGGTTTCAACACCTTCAGCACCTGTGTTCATCGGCAACACTTTATCATAACCGAAATAAGAGGTAATGTACTTTTCGTATTTGCCAAGTGCATCGTTATAAAATGCACGTGAAGTCAGCGATAGTTGTTGCGCTTGTTCAATTAATGCACTTATAATTTTCGGGTGATTGTGTCCTTGATTTAAAGCAGAGTAAGCCGAAAGAAAATCAAAATATTTTTTGCCTTCTGTGTCCCAAACATAAACGCCTTCGCCTTTTGAAAGTACAACCGGCAGAGGGTGGTAATTATGTGCTCCGTATTTATCTTCTAAATCAATGGCTTTTTGCGCGAGTGTTTTTGCCTGTAATGTCATTTCCATGTTCATTTACTTTGAGGCAAAGATAGATAAAAGCCGATAGTCTATCAGCTGACAGGTGTTACTATATGTTAATGAGTAAATGACGAAAATTAACGCATCACTTCCCAACCTTGTCTGAGCTTGGCAATAGGGTCAGAAACAATTCTGATGGTATTGTCAAAAATCAAGGTAGAACGGGTTATAGTGTTATAAGGAAGCCAGTTGTTATTAATACTGTTCGGGTTTCCTGTGCGTGCAAAACTTACCCATGCATTCTGCATTTCTTTTGACATCTTTTTAACCCTGCGGTTGCTTGATGCCTTCATAATCAGTTTTCCTGCATCGGAATGAAATGAACTGAAAATAAACGGTAGCTCAATCCCGTGACAAGCGCCTAAACCAATCAGGCGAATAGGAAATGAAGTCCAGTCAAAGCGGTAACTATAAGCAGAAGCAAAATTGCTTTGAGCATCTGCAATTTTGTAAGCTGGAATTTGAAAAATTCCATCCGTAATCATTGAAAGAATAGATCGCGGTGAAGGGTATTCGGGGTAAAGGCAGGTAATTTCACTTGTACATTCAGATCTACCTGTACTTGTCATGTACTTATTTATAGTTTCTATTTCAGGTTTTATCAAAGCTGGTTTTGATTTTGAAAACAGGTTGGCTTCATCTTTATTGGTGCCAATCATAATAGGAATTCCTTTAGCAAACCCTTTAGTAATGGCTTCTTCAGGATTGAATGGCAGGAAATCAGTTCGACTAACCGGTGCAAATGTAATCAGGTCGCCTACTTCGGTTATTACTTTTTCAAAGAGCCTGTCGCTGGCTGCCAGCAGACTGTCGGCACTGATGGTAAAAAGTTTAGAAATATTATCAGCAGTAATATTCAGCAGTTTCAGATATTCAGCAGTCATTTTCTTTGCATTGTCAACGCTGGTTTGCCCAACTGAAGCCGCACTCTGAACAATAGCTTTTTGAAATAACCCTTTTGCATCGGGCGATGCCAGCAAAGCCAGAACAGAATTAGCACCTGCAGATTCTCCGAAGATGGTAATGTTATCAGGGTCGCCACCAAAAGCAGCTATGTTTTCATTTACCCATTTAAGAGCTGCAACCTGATCGCGAAGACCAAGGTTGTTTTCAAAGTGCAATGAATCATTATTAAATTGGTCAAGATAAAGAAAGCCGAATGGACCAAGGCGGTAGTTAAAAGTTACTACCACTACATCACCATTTTTGCTCAGTTTACTTCCGTTATACATTTCGTCAGAACCGGAACCAATGGAAAAGCCTCCACCATGAATCCAGAACATTACCGGCTTTTTTTCTGTCTTTTTCTTTGACGACCACACATTCAGGAAAAGGCAGTCTTCACTCTTTTTCTCGTTGCTGCCCATTGTTAATACAGTTTGTGGTGATACTGTTCCAAATTTTGTGGCATCAACTATTCCTTCCTGATATGGCATTGGTTTTGGTGCTTTAAAGCGTAGTGAACCAACGGGAGCTTGTGCAAAGCGCACACCGCGCCATACATGCACATCATTATCGGTTGTTCCACGCATCAGGCCTTGTTTCGTAGCAACGATTAAGCCTGTTGTATCAGTAGTTACAGCCTGAGATAAATAAATTGAG
>CAMAVO010000019.1 GCA_945861685.1 Chitinophaga pinensis
CGCTACTCACACAAGGAAAGTCGCAGTCAGCGACTTTTTTTATTTGCACGCAAAAAATATTTTTATACCTTGCGCCTGATGAAAAAGAAAAAGACATCGGCAGTTACAAAGAAAAAAGCTGTGAAACCTGCGAAGAAAAAGGTTGTAACAAGCAAGAAAAAACTGCCTGCGCAGAAAAAGAAAGTTGCTCCTGCAGCTAAGAAAAAAGTAGCACCTGCAAAGAAAAAGGTGGTTGCGAAACCAGCTAAAAAAGTGGCTAAGCCTAAGAAAAAGGTAGTTGCTAAATCCTTGAAAAAAGTAGCACCTGTAAAGAAAAAGGTGGTTGCAAAACCAGCTAAAAAGGTAGCAGTTACTAAGAAAAAGATAGTTTCTGTGCCGGCTAAAAAGGCTGTTGCACCTGCAAAAAAGAGGGTTATAGCAGCACCTGAAAAAATGGTTGAACCTAAAAAACAGGTTGCAGTGGTTAAGAAGAAACCTGCTGCTCCGGTTAAAAAAGTAGTTCCGGAAGTTAAGCCTGATCCTATTGTTCCCGGTTGGACAAAAGTTCAGTTTGAATATTATACACGCTCTTCTGTAGGTGTACTTTACAGTAGTGTCAGCAATGCCAGCGGACTTTCTGCATGGTTTGCCGATTATGTTGATTCGATGGACAATCTGTTCACGTTCAAATGGGATAGCTCAGAAGAATCGGCTGTTCTGATTGAAAAAGAGGATAATGAATTTGTTCGTTTCCGTTGGCTTACCCAACCTAAAGATTGCTTTTTTGAATTTCGCATAAAAATTGACGGAATTACGAATGAGGTTGCCCTTATTGTTACCGATTATGTGGAGAAAGGTGATGAAAACGAATCGCAACTCTTGTGGGATAGTCAGGTGCATGAATTAATGCACATTTTGGGTTCATAAGTTTTTCGCTTTTTATGTTGCGCGATATTTCGAAAATCGTTTCTGCCAACAAGGCATTCTTTCTACCGTATTTAATTTTTTTATTTTTCTGTGCATTTGCCTTGTTGCTTTTTGATAAGGAAGGTTTGCACATTGCCATTAATCAAAGAAATCACCCTTTTGCTGATGTATTTTTTAAATACCTGACTTATTTGGGTGATGGAAGAATGTTGCTTGTTTATGTCTTAATTTTACTCTTCATTAAGTATCGCTTTGTTTTAATTTTATTGTTCAGTAATCTGTTTTCCGGAATACTGACTTTTATTCTAAAAACACAGGTGTTTGATGCATCGCTGCGCCCGAAAAAATATTTCGAAAATATTTACGAACTACGCCTTGTTCCGGGAGTTGAAAATTATCTGCAAAATAGCATGCCATCAGGACACACGGCAACAGCTTTTTGTGTTTTTACCTGCTTTGCTTTGATGGCAAAAAATAAGAATACAGGTTTTCTTTTTTTAATTACTGCAGCGCTCATAGGCTTTTCACGGATTTATTTAAGTCAGCATTTTCTTGACGATGTATTTATTGGTTCACTGATTGGTGTTTTGTTTGCCTTGCTTGTATATTATCTGTTTCAAAAAAATGTGCAAAATCAAGGTTTAGAAAAAGCGTTATTTAAAAATAATAAACCATGAAGCTAACATCACTTCAATGGAATGTAATTATAGCTTTAGCTGCGCTGCTGTTGTTTCTCCCGTTTCTCGGAAGTGTTCATCTCTTTGACTGGGACGAAATAAATTTTGCAGAAGCTGCCAGAGAAATGATTCTCACAGGCGATTATTCTCGCGTACAAATCAACTTCCAGCCTTTCTGGGAAAAGCCACCTTTATTTCTCTGGATGCAGGTTGTAAGCATGAAAATATTTGGAGTAAATGAATTTGCTGCCCGCTTTCCAAATGCTATCTGCGGAGTAGCTACTTTGCTGGTTTTATTCAATATAGGAAGCAAATTATACAATAGGAATTTTGGCTTGCTCTGGGTTTTAGCATACGCAGGCTCCCTGTTACCACAGTTTTATTTTCGCTCAGGAATTATTGATCCGTGGTTTAATCTTTTTATTTTTCTGGGAATTTATCAGGCAATTATTTACACCTCATCTGTTGCTGATAGTAGATTTAAAAACTTAATTCTTTCGGCTATTTTTATTGGTCTAGGAATTCTTACCAAAGGTCCTGTGGCACTGCTGATTTTTGGTTTATGTGTTATCTTCTTTCTTTTGGCAAAAGAAGGTTCATGGTATATTATTTCTTTGAAACATTTTTTTCTTTTTTCTGCGCTTGTTCTACTCACCGGTTTCTCATGGTTTATCATTGAAGTTCTCAGAGGAAGGGGAGAAGTGATTCGGGAATTTATTGAATACCAAATCCGGCTTTTTTCAGAGGGAGATTCAGGGCATGGACAACCATTCTATTATCATTTTATTATTTTGTTATTTGGTTGTTTTCCCGTTTCAATTTTATTTTTCCTCTCGTTTAAAAGGAGTGAAAGTGATAGTGATGAGCAGCGCCACTTTAAAGTGTGGATGCAGATTATGTTCTGGGTTGTGCTGGTTTTATTCTCCATGGTAAAAACCAAAATAGTCCATTACTCATCACTAACCTATTTTCCTCTAACCTTTCTTGCCGCCTGGGTTGCAATAAAAGTTTCTGCTGATGAAATTGTATGGCGTACCCGCAATTCGTTTGCCTTGCTTACAATCGGTGGATTGGTTGCCCTGGTGCTTACCAGTCTTGAGTTTGTTGAAAACTTCAAAGAAAAAATTATAGAACTGAATATTATTAAAGATGATTTTGCTGTTGCTAATATTATGTCAAAAGTAGAATGGACAGGCTATGAATTTTTCACTGGCATATTGTTATTTAGCGGAGTTATCGCCTTTGTATTTTGTGTAAAGTGGCGATTATTTGAAAAAGGATTCTACCTGCTGCTTTTATCTACAATGCTGGCGACATGGTTTGCTTCATTATTAATTGTCCCCAAGGCTGAACAATATACTCAACGTGCAGTAATTGATTTTTATGAATCATTGAAAGATAAAGATTGTTATGTTGAGACACTTGACTTTAAGAGCTACGCATATCTTTTCTACACCAAAAAGCACAAGCCGGATAATCTTAAAAGCCTTGAACTTAAATGGCTATTGAAAGGTGAGATTGATAAGCCTGTCTATTTTGTAAGTAAGAATACCAAGGAAACACAAATCCTGCACTATAATCCTAAATTAGAGGTTCTGTACAGAAAAAATGGTTTTGTTTTTTATCTGAGAAAAAACTAAATCTTCTTCAGTTTTCTTTTTATCAGATTAGCATTAGTCCCTTTTCCTATGCTATCATTTATAAAACCATGAAACTTATAAACATCAATCCAAACCTTATTGGTTTCAAAGCTTTTTACCTTTTCCAGTTTAATAACATTTAAAAGAGAATCATTTTCTTCCTGTAAATCGATATTCGTAAATAAACAGTATTCTACATCAGTAGTTAATGTATCGGTAAGTTCTGTAAATGATTTAGGAGCAGATAAAAATCCAGCAACGGGATTACTCAAAGAATTATTCAGAATAAAACTTGCAAATATTTTATTTTCATGTAATTTATTTCCTTCGCAATAGTTTACCAATTGCTGCTGAGTTTTTATAGCGTCAATATAACTTAAGTTATAATCTCCGACATTTTCATATTTATGAATCTGACGGAAGCAATTGGCTATTGAAAGCACTGCAACCAGAATAAATAACCATTTCTTGTCTTCAAGAATTCTATAAATGAACCCAAATATAATTAGGATAATAACTGGAACGATAAGGAGTAAATAGCGAAGCGACAAAAAGTTTAACTGACTGAAAATAAAATAGAAAAAAACAAAGAGCGCAGATATGGATAGCACCCTTCCAGTTAAAATATCTTCATTGTAAATTTTAATAAATAGTGTTTGAAATAGCCTTGCGAAAATTATCAGTATAAGTATAATTGATAATTTGTCATCTGCACCCCATAGATTAAACAATATGTAAGTTACGGCCAGATATGCAAAAGGGATGAATATTTTCTCTACCCATGAAAGTGATTTCCAGAAAAATGAAACACAAAAAAAGAAGGAGATAAAAAGTAAATAACGTCCTTGTCCTTGCAAAAGAAAACCATAGACATCGAGAAGTTTCTTGTGGAATATTCCCCAACCAAACGTCATCATTCCAATATGCTCAGGATATAGAAACCAACCATTTTGAAGCTTTTGGATTATGAAATAAACTCCTGCAACCATTAGCGGAGATGCAATCAATACATAAGTTTTAAGTGCTTCGGTCTTGAACAATGGTTCCTTTTTCAAAAACACATTTTCAAATAATGTCCATAAACCAATTGTTCCCAACAATACAATACCACTTTCTTTGGTAAGCAGCATCAGTGATGCAAAAACAATAAATAAAATCCATTTTTCTTTCAGGTAATAATAGAGCACAAGAACCGTCCACAACGCCATCATAACTTCAGGAAGAAGAAAGGAGCTTTGTGCAAGAAATAGTGGCTGAACAGCCAGCATCAGGGAAGCAAGCAAGCCAACCAATGGTGAAAAGAATTCTTTACAGAAAATATACACAGCTATTAACAGAGCAATAGAAACAGCCAAGGCAAAACTGTGAACAGCAAAAAAACTTGTGCCGAAAATTTTTACCCAACCGGCAGCAAGAAAATGAAATAGTAATGGATGTCCTCTTGATAGTTCAGGCGGAATAGCATCGGGCAATAGGCTTAGTCCGTTTTTATGCATTTCAAGAACTGCCGGTGCATACACCCATGCTTCGTCCCAGAAATAGGGCAATGAAAGGTGAGGGAATTTGAAAGCTATAACAGCAGTAATAACACCAAGCAGACCAATGAAGTAGTAGTCAATGCTTATGCGTTTCATGCAATTTTATTTAGCTTGGAAAAATATTTTGGGCTTTGCAACTCCAAGTTTAGCAAAAAAATATTGTAAGGAAGTCCATAGTACTCCAAAGCCATAAATGCTGCTGCGTTTAAAATTGATTGACGAAGCTTCTTCAAAATATTTGGTAGGGCAGGTAACTTCAGCTATTTCAAAATCAGCATAGAATATCTGTGCCAGCATTTGATTGTCGAATACGAAATCATCGCTGTTGGCATGGTAATTAATTCCTTTCAAAACTTCTTTAGAAAAGGCGCGGTAGCCGGTGTGATATTCACTCAACTTCTGGCCCATCAAAATGTTTTGAGCAAGTGTGAGGCAGCGGTTAAAAATATACTTATACATTGGCATACCGCCTTTTAATGCTCCTTTACCAAGAATTCGAGAACCAAGAACAACAGGATAAAGGCCGCTTGCAATTAGATCAGCCATTGCAGGAATAAGCATAGGCGTGTATTGATAATCTGGATGCAGCATGATTACAATGTCTGCATTCAGTTCAAGTGCTTTATCGTAGCAGGATTTCTGGTTGCCGCCATAACCTTTGTTTTTCTCATGGCGGATAATGTGTTTAATACCGAGTTGTTTTCCAACTTCAATTGTGTTATCAGGACTGGCATCATCAACGAGTACAACATCATCAACAATATCAAAGGGGATTTCGCGATAGGTTTTTTCTAACGTAAGTGCGGCTTTGTAAGCCGGCAGAACTATCACGAGTTTTTTACCTTTTATCATTCAGACTTATTTTGCCACAGATTAGCACAGATTTCTTTCTGAGAAAACTAATTACATTGTTTTTAGCTCAGCTACCAATTCAGTCAGCACCTTTTTTGCATCACCGAACAGCATCGAGTTCTTAGGATTGTAGAATAACAGGTTATCAATACCTGCGTACCCCGCATTCATGCTGCGTTTGTTGATGATAATATGCTTTGCATTTTCCACATCCAGAATAGGCATTCCGTAAATAGGAGAGGAGGGATCTGTTTTAGCGGCAGGGTTCACAACGTCATTTGCACCCACCACCAATACAACATCTGTATTCGGAAATTCAGGATTGATGTCATCCATCTCAACTAATTTTCCGTAGTCAACATTCGCTTCGGCAAGCAATACGTTCATGTGTCCGGGCATGCGGCCTGCAACAGGGTGAATAGCGTATTTTACTTCCACACCTCGCTCTTCCAAAATCATTTCCAGTTCGTGAATAACATGTTGCGCCTGTGCTACTGCCAATCCGTAACCCGGTACAATTACTACTCGTTTAGAATAATTCATCAGTGTTGCAGTATCAGCAACTGAAATGTCTTTTATAGTTCCTTTTTCTGAAGTGCTTGTTGCACTTGCAGCGCCTCCGCCAAACGCACCGAAAATAACATTAAACAGCGGACGGTTCATGGCTTCGCACATTACAATAGTCAACAGTGTTCCTGCGGAGCCTACCAGAATACCTCCTGTAAGCATTACATAATTTCCGTAAAGGAAACCACCGAAAGCCGCTGCCACACCTGTGAACGAGTTAAGTAAAGAGATTACCACAGGCATATCTGCACCGCCAATCGGCAATACAAACATTACTCCGTAAAGCAATGCCATTGCAAACAATACATAAATCAATACAGGCGTTTCTACTTTAAAAAGATAAGCACTGAATGCAACCACACCAATCAGGAAAATAGTGTTGACGATGTTATACTTTGGCAATCTTATCGGCTTGTCTAATGTGCCATTCAATTTTAAGAATGCTATAATACTTCCAGAAAAGGATACGCTTCCGATAACCAAACCTGCAAGAATACAGAAGAATGCACCCGGAGCAATTGGCTGATTGGGAATAAGATGTTCCACCACATTCATGATATGTGTGGTGTTTTTCACATGGTTGAATTCTATTAGTGAAATCAGTGCAGCACAGGCACCACCCATTCCGTTGAAGATAGAAACCAACTCAGGCATTTTAGTCATCTGAACTTTTTTGGCGGTCATCCAGCCGATAATAGTTCCAATAAGAATAGCCAATAGAATTAATCCGTAAATAACAGGGCTTACTTTGTCTTCGTGCAGAACAATAGTTCCCACAATTGCCAGCGTCATTCCTGCTGCACCTACTAAGTTTCCTTTACGCGCAGTTTTTGCATTCCCCATCATTTTCATACCCATGATGAAGGAAACGGAACCTATTAAATATATTATTGAGAGTAAACTTTGCATCGATTATTTCTTTTTAAACATTTCCAACATACGGTCGGTAACTACAAATCCGCCAACAACATTCAGTGTTCCTAGCAGTACGGCTAAAAAACCTAATGCCAGACTTACATAATTTTCAGGGTCTGAATTCAGCATTACATAAATAGCACCTACAATCACCACACCGTGAATGGCGTTTGCACCGCTCATTAGCGGTGTATGCAGAATGCTTGGCACACCACCGATAACTTCAATTCCCACAAAAATTGCAAGGATGACGAAGTAGATCATTTTTTCGTTTTCAGAAAAGAGGTTTAAGATACTTGAGATATATTCCATTGTTTATTTTATTGTTGTCATGCTGAGCGTAGTCGAAGCAACATGATAGCCCTTCGACTACGCTCAGGGTGACACGTGTTACTATTTTAAAATATTACCATTATGAATAATGAGTGATCCTTTTGTTATTTCCTCTTCCAGTTCCCACTTAAATCCTTTTTCATCGGCAAGGTGCAGGAGAAAGGTGCTGATGTTTTTTGCATACAACTCACTTGCATTTAAAGGAAGCAAGCTTGGCAGGTTAGATTCTCCGATAATTGTAACACCGTGCTTCACTACTGTTTTATTCAGTTCGCTGCCTACAACGTTTCCACCTTGTTCTACCGCCATGTCCAATATTACCGAACCGAACTTCATGCTTTTTACCATTTCTTCGGTAACCAACAATGGAGCTTTTTTTCCGGGGATAAGAGCAGTAGTGATAACAATATCTGCTTCTTTAATATGCTTTGAAACCAGTTCTTGTTGCATTTTCAGAAACTCATCAGAAACGCCTTTTACATATCCACCTTCTATTTTAATAGACGCATCGCCTTTTACTTCAATGAATTTTCCGCCCAATGACTGAACTTGTTCTTTTGTTTCGGGGCGAATATCTGATACTTCAACTACTGCACCCAGACGCTTGGCAGTTGCAATAGCCTGAAGACCGGCAACACCTGCACCAAAAATCACAACCTTGGTAGGTTTTATGGTTCCTGCAGCTGTAGTCATCATCGGCAGAATTTTACCTAATGTATTTGCAGCCAGCAACACGGCTTTGTAACCGCCAAGGTTTGCCTGCGAGCTAAGCGCATCCATCTTTTGTGCACGTGATATACGCGGAATAGCATCTACAGAAAAGGCTGATATTCCTGCTCCGGAACATACTTTTACTAATTCGGGGTTAGTGGCATGCCACATAAAGGATATAAGTACCGCGCCTTTTTTCATCAGCACTACTTCATTGAGTGCGGGCGGGTTTACTTTTAATACTACATCGGCTGAGGCAAACAGGTTCTTCTTGTCTGTTTCAATGGTGGCACCTGCTGTTTTGTAGGCTTCGTCTGAGAAGTAGGAGTTTATGCCTGCGCTTTCTTCAACACTTACCTGAAAACCTTTGGCAACTAATGTTTTCACCACATCGGGAGAAAGTGCTACTCTGTTTTCGTTTATTTTTGTTTCTTTGGGGACTACTATTTTCACTGAACCGGTGTTTAAAACGGGCGCAAAGTAAAGCATTATAACCCGATAAAATATGATACTTCTGTAATAAAATAGCGCCAATGAACGAAAGCGGCAAAATAAAAGTTACGTTTCTGGGAACAGGCACCTCGGCAGGCGTTCCTATGATTGGTTGCGACTGCGCTATTTGCACCTCAAAAGACCCGCGTGACAAGCGTTTGCGTTCTTCGGTGATGATTACTTCCGGTGAGGATAATTTTGTGATTGATACAGGTTCTGATTTTCGTCAGCAAATGCTGCGCGAGAATGTGAAAACGCTTTCGGCAGTTGTTTTTACCCACGAGCACAAAGACCATATTGCGGGTATGGACGATATCCGCGCCTTTAATTTTTTGACCAATAATGCGGTGCCGGTTTATGCCAACGACCTTACCGAGCTCGCGCTGAGGCGTGAGTTTCCGTATGTGTTTGCCGATATGAAATATCCCGGTGTGCCTGAGATTGACCTGCACAAGATTACCAACATCCCTTTTACCATTAATACTACCCGCTTTATTCCCATTGAGGTGTTGCATTTTAAGCTGCCCGTGTTTGGCTACAGGGTAGGAGGGTTTACCTATATAACAGATGCCAACTTTATTTCGGAAGAAGAAAAGGAAAAGATAAAAGGCAGTGATGTATTGGTGCTGAATGCGCTGAGAATACTACCACATCCTGCACATTTTACCCTGCAACAGGCCATAGATATGGCACTGGAACTAAAGGCAGGAACAACTTATTTTACCCACATCAGCCACCTGCTGGGTACGCACGAAGAGATTCAAAAGGACCTGCCGCCTAATATTTTTCTGGCCTATGACGGGTTGAGGATTGAGGTGTGATTACACAAACTCCACCCTCACCGTCTCACTCACCTTCATGCCCAGCAGCTTGGCGGCAGCACCCTGGTTAATAGCAATTTCTAAGTAGCCCGTAGCACCAAACAGGGCAAGGCGTTCGCCTGCCGGCACATCGCCATAGCTTTGGTGGATGGTAACAATGTTATACGCCTTGTTACTGAAAAATATCTCGAACCCGCGGCCTTTTCCGAATTCGGTAAAGTCGTGTTGCGTGATGTTGGTAAAAATGTTGGAATATGCATCGATGTACGTTATCACTCCTTTGATTACATCTTTGCGGTCAATGGTATCAAACGTTGGGCGGAACATCAGTTTGCGTTCGGGGTTTTCAAGAGGTGAGCCCAGTTCTTCCACCTTTGTGCCGCGGGCTATTTGTGCTGCAGTTTCAATATACAGGTTCTTTACCGCAAAAGTGTGGAAACCGCTTACATCGCGGCTTTCGAGCTGCACCATCTTGTCGGGCGGGTTATCAAATATCATGGAAAAGATACCGCTGTCGGGACCAATAAAAAACTGGCCCTTGTGTTCCACCACCACGTTAATGGCTTTATCCCGCTGGCTCTCGTAATTCACACCAATGATATGAATGGTGCCCACCGGAAATTCGGGATACGAATTTTTGATTACAAAAGCCGCTTCAATAATGTTGAAAGGCGTTATCTCATGCGAAATATCAATGATCAGTGCTGCCGGAATTTGTTTCATCACCGCACCCTTTACGGCAGCCACGTAGTAATCTTTCAGGCCCATGTCGGTGGTGAGGGTAATAATCGGCATGTTTTGAAATTGGAGGCTGGAAGTTAGAGGTTAGAGTTTAAAGCGGGATTTATAAATCAGATGAATTAACAACCTAAGAATGTTTATTTTCGCTCGCTAAATTAGAGAATTTATAAACCTGAAAATTATTCGCGAAATCTAATTTCTAACACCCAACTTCTAATATCTAATATCTAACTTCCAACTTCCATCCTCTAACATCTAACTTCCCGACTTGACCGAAAAAATAATTGTCATAGAAGACCAAAGCCCGCTCGAACTCTTTGGTGCCAACGACCAGAACCTTGTTTTAATCACTTCGCTCTTCCCAAAACTAAAGATTGTAGCCCGTGGCGATACCATCAAGCTGATTGGCGCGGATGAACTGATTGATGATTTTATTCAGAAGTTTAACAAACTGCTTGCGCACTACGATAAATACGGAAGTCCAACGTTGAAAGACGTGGAAGTTATTTTCTCCGGCAAAGATGAACTGAGCGAAAATCCAAAAGACAAAGGCAATGAAGTAATTGTTTACGGCCCCAACGGACATAATGTAAAAGCGCGCACCATCAATCAACGCAAGCTGGTGGAGAGTGTGGAGAAGAACGATATGGTGTTTGCCATCGGCCCTGCCGGAAGTGGAAAAACTTACACTGCAGTGGCGCTTGCCGTAAATGCGTTGAAGAATAAAAACGTAAGGAAAATTATCCTCACCCGTCCTGCCGTTGAAGCGGGTGAAAACCTTGGCTTTCTTCCCGGTGATTTAAAAGAAAAATTAGACCCATATCTGCAACCCTTGTATGATGCCCTGCGCGATATGCTTCCTCCCGAAAAGCTGAAATTATACATGGAAACAGGTGTTATACAAATTGCACCTCTGGCTTTTATGCGCGGAAGAACATTGGACAATGCCTTTGTAATTCTTGACGAAGCACAGAACAGTACACAAAGCCAACTGAAAATGTTTTTAACGCGCATGGGTAAGTCCGCCAAGTTTGTTATCACAGGCGATGTAACACAGGTAGATTTACCGAAGCACCAACCCTCAGGACTGATACAAGCAGTGAAACTTTTGAAAAGAATAAAAGGAATAGATTTCGTAATGCTTGACGAGCGTGATATTGTTCGCCATAACTTAGTGCAGAAAATTGTAAAAGCGTATGACAAGAAAACGGAATAGCATCCCGTCATTGCGAGCGCAGCGAAGCAATCTCATACTGTTGAGAAGTAATTTAATTATGAGATTGCTTCGGGTGAAAAAACCTCGCAATGACGAACAAACTTTCTAACTCTCTCACTTTCTCACCTTCTAACTTCATAAAATGCCCATCACCTCCACCAACTTCAACTTCCCCAACCAAACCGCAGTTTACCACGGCAAAGTCCGCGATGTTTACACCATTGATAACAAACTGCTCGTAATGGTTGCCAGCGACCGCATCTCCGCTTTTGATGTGATACTGCCACGCCCCATTCCTTATAAAGGACAAGTGCTGAATCAGATTGCGCAGCACTTTATGCACGCTACCAAACACCTTGTTCCAAACTGGGTTCTTTCTTCACCCGATCCTGTGGTTACGGTTGGAAAGCTCTGCGCTCCCGTGCGTGTGGAGATGGTTATCCGTGGTTACCTGAGCGGACACTCGTGGCGCGAATACAGTGCAGGCAAACGCATCATCTGCGGTGTTGCCATGCCTGACGGAATGAAAGAGAACGATAAATTTTCAATACCTATTATAACACCTGCCACCAAAGCCGAAGAAGGACACGATGAAGATATTTCTCGTGAAGACATTTTGTCAAAAGGCATTGTGCCCGAAGAAGATTACCTGCTGATGGAAAAATACACCCGCACATTGTTTCAGCGCGGTACAGAAATGGCTGCACTCAAAGGATTAATCTTAGTTGACACTAAATACGAGTTCGGTAAAGCAGATGGAGAAATTATTCTGATTGATGAAATCCACACACCCGATTCATCGCGCTACTTCTATTCCGATGGTTATGCCGAACGTCAGGCAAGAGGGGAGAAGCAGAAACAACTCAGTAAAGAGTTTGTGCGCGAGTGGCTTATTGAAAACGGCTTTCAAGGCAAAGAAGGACAGGTTGTTCCCGAAATGAGTGATGAATGGGTAAACGCTATTTCTGAACGATACATTGAGCTATACGAATACCTCACCGGTAATAAGTTCGAAAAACCTTCACAGGATGATGTGCTGGAAAGGGTAGATGGGAATGTGCTGAAGTATTTGAAATCTACCTCAGCAGCGTAACACTTCCAATCGTGCTCTGTTGCCCGTTTTCATAAACTTTTCCGGGCCAAATCATTCCGTCACCAAACCGCGCCATGATATGCCATACATATGCATTCTGAGGAAGCAGCTCGCCTTTGTGAATACCGTTCCAGCCTTCTGTCGGTTGCCCGTTTTCCAGTTTACTGGTTTCAAAAAGCAGGTTGCCCCAGGTATCAAAAATTTGCAGGGTATAGGTTTTTAAACCTGTGCCTTTGGGTAGAAAAAGATTGTAGCCGTCTTCTCCCTGCGGAATAAAAGCGTTAGGAACCCACAGCCCGCTGAAGAAATCAACAAAGATGTTATACGTTGCCGTGTCAATACATCCGCGGGCATCTGTAACAATCAGCGAAACAGGATAAGCGCCATAGTTGCCAAACTGGTGGGTAGGGTTGGGTTCGTTAGAAGAACTGCCATCACCAAAATCCCAGTGGCTGCTGATGATTGGCGAACTCAGGTTGGTAAATTCTGTTGTGCCGTCAATGTTGGGTTCGTTTACTACATGATAATCAAATGCAGCAGTAGGATTTTCAAAAACGGTGATGATGTTGGCATACGAAACCGAATCAATACAACCGCCTTCGCCCACAATGGTAAGACTAACACCGTACACACCAGGGTCGGTATAAACGGTAGTGGGATTAACTTCATTGCTACTGCTGCCGTTGTTAAATGTCCACGAATAGGTAAGTGCATTTTCGGTTAAGCCGCTGTCGAACGTGATGCTCAGGGGCTGACAACCTTCCGTTGCTGAAACGCTGAAATCGGCACGGGGAATAGGATATACGTTGTAGAGGGCAGATGAAGTATTGCTGCAACCAAATTGATTTGTTACTATCAACGTTACTGAATAAGTTCCCGAAGTATCGTAAACAACAGAAGGACTGAAAATAGAAGAGCTGTCGCCATTGCCAAAGGTCCAATCGTAAATCGTTGCGCCTGTTGAGTTGTTGCTGAAGCCAACGGTAACAGGGTAGGTGCAGGACGAATCAGAGTTGGCTGCAAAGCTGCTGACAGGATTAGGGAAAATGGTGGTGGAAACCGAAGTGGAGTCAACACAACCAAAATCGGATGTGGTTAACAATGTAACGGTATAAGTGCCGGGTGCGGCATAAATCTGTGTAGGGTTTTGCTGATTGGAAGTGTTACCATTTCCGAAAGTCCACTGATAATTTTCAATACTTCCACTGATGATAGCAGTGCTGTCGCTGAAAACACTTACCTGTGTGATGCAGACATCTTCAATACTGAAGTCGGCCACCGGCAGAGGATGAATGGTAACGGTTTGTGCGGTGCTGTCGCTGCAACCACCATTGCCTGTAACAAACAGACTTACCGTAAAGGTTGAGTCGATGGCATAAAAATGTTCTGCATTTTGTGTGAAGAAAACAGTGCCGTCACTCATATCCCAGTTCCATGAAACAATGTTTCCCGTTGCAATGGTACTCAGATCGGTGAAAATACCGGTGTCGTTCAAACAAACATCCGGTGCGCTGAAAGCCGCAACAGGAATGGAGTTAACAACCACATCGGTAGTAAAGGTGTTGTCACAGCCGTTGGCAGTGGCTACAAATAATTCAACGGAATAAGTTCCGCCCTGCGAATACAGGTGTGCAGGGCTTTGCAGTTGCGAAGTATTGCTGTCGCCCAAATCCCATTGCCATGCAATTATGCTGTCGCCACCGTTTACTGATAGGTCGGTAAAGAAGGTAGTATCGCCTGCGCAAACGGTGTTGAAATCAAACGCTGCTGTGGCGGTATTGCCAACGGTAACGGTAACCGAGTCAATGTTAGAGCAATCTCCATCGGTAACTGTAACAATGTATAGGATAGTAGCTGAAGGTGAAGCCACAGGATTGGCAATAGCAGGATTGCTTAATCCGGTTGTGGGGTTCCATGCATAGCTCGTTCCGCCTGTTGCAATCAGTTGTATTGAATCTTCGCGGCATATTGTTACATCGCTGCCGGCATCAACAACAAGAGGCGAAACGGTTATGCTTCCTGTTCCCGGAATTACAAAACTGCAACCGTTGGCATCCTGCAAAATAAGGGAAGGGAAGAAATTTCCTGATTGGGTGTATTGGTGTGGTGTGCTTTGTCCGTTGCCCAGATTACCGTCACCAAAATCCCAGGTGTAGGTGGTGGCATTGCTTGATGCCGCATCAAAAGTAACGGTGAAAGGCAGACAGCCTGCCGAGTCAGGTTGAAACGAAAATGTTCCGCTTGGCCCAGAAAGGTTGATGATGCCGGGCATCAGTATCGTATCAATACAGCCAAATGAATTGGTGATAATTAAGGTAACATCAAACAATCCGGGAACAGTGTAAACGTGTGCAGGGTTTTGAATGGTTGAAAATGAACCATCACCAAAATCCCAGTTCCATGCTACAATATTACCAACCGATTGATCAGTGAAATTAACCAGCAACGGAGGACAAAAAGCAACAGTAGGAAAAGCTGTGAAGGCAGCATCGGGCGTTTCAATAACAATGTAATCGGTAATAGTTGCCGTGCTGTCGCAGCCATTGCTGTTTGCAGCAGAAAGCGAAACGGTGTAAACACCGGGTGCTGCATAGGCATGCGTAGGCATACTATCGGTTGATGTAAAACCATCACCAAAATCCCATACAAAACTTACGGCATCGGACGATGAATTATTATTGAACGTAATGGGTTCGTCCGGACAAGCTTCATTTTGCCATGCAAGAAAATCAGGGGTAGGGTAGGGAATATAGTTCACGAAATTGAACATCAGGCTGGAGTTGGTACAACCTGCATCATCGGTAATAGTAAGTGCCACATTATAACTGCCTGCATTCTGGTAAATATGAGTTGGGTTTTGCTGGGTTGATGTTCCTCCGTCACCAAAATTCCAGTTCCAGGTAAGCACACTTCCGGGTGGTGATGAAAGGTCATTAAACGCTACTGCCAGTGAATCACAACCTGCAGTAGTTGCAATTTCAAAAGCTGTAATAGAACCGGTTACCACTACCATATCAAGATTTATCAGCGTATCGGAACACCCGTTCAGGTCAGTAATGGTCAATGAAATATCATACGTTCCCTGATTGATAAACGTGTGCGTTGGATTTTGTTCCGTAGTGCTTGAGCCATCACCAAAATCCCAATACCATGCAACGGCATCGGTTGAGCTTTCCGTAAAAATAACCGTCAGCGGTCCACAGCCCGAAGTATTGGCGCCCACAAAATTTGCTACCGGATCTGTAATGGTAAAGTTCTCAATCTCTCTATTAATACAGTTAGTGGTGTCGCTGGTAACGGTCAGTTCCACTTCATAATATCCGGGAAGTAAATAGGTATGCGTAGGCTCAAATACCGTGCTGGTTGGCGAGCCATCACCAAAATCCCAAGTATAGCTGTCGGCAGCAATGGAGCCATTTTGAAAGGTAACAGTAAACGGAGAATCGCAATCCAATGTAGCTTCAAACTCAGCAACAGCAGGGCGAACATACACATAATTAAAAAAGGTAATAGTGTCGGTACAACCGTTGTTCAGTGCAATAAGTGTAACAGAATGATAACCTGTATCACCATAGGTGTGAATAGGATTTTGTTCAGTAGAAAAAGTTCCGTCACCAAAATCCCAGCTCCAGTCGGTTGCCTCTGATGAAAGGTCGGTAAACTGTACTTCTTCACCCGGACAAACATAGTTGGGTGTTCCTGTAAAGTTAGCACCCGGAGGGGTAAACGCAAAAATAAGATTAGGACGAATGAGTGTATCAATACAACCGTCAGCATTTTCAATAATCAGTGTGATGGTGTAAATGCCGGTATCGCTGAAGGTGTGTGTAGGGTTTTGTTGCGTAGAAGTAGTTCCGTCTTCAAAATCCCATTGCCAAGAGGTGATGGGGCTTCCTGATATACTCAGGTCGCTGAAGTTTACCGTAAGCGGAATACAGAAGCCGTAAATATCGGGTTCAAAGTTGGCGGTTGTTTCGCTTAGTTGTATGTATTGGGTTTGTGTATTGGTAACACTGCACCCGGTGGTATTGGTAACCGTAAGCGACACATTATAATTGCCAAAGAAATTGTAAGTGTGTTGCGGATTTTGCTCGGTTGAAGTTTGTCCGTCACCAAAATCCCAGAGGTAGGTAAAAGATCCTGTTCCTGTTGAGTTGTCGTTGAAGTTTACGGTAAGCGGAAGTTGACAACCGCTTGTTACATCGGAGTTAAAACTAACAGCAGGTGCATCGGCAACGGTGATGTAGTTGTTTTGTAACATCGTGTCGCTGCAATTTCCGGTGTAACTGGCAATCAGGCGAACTGAGTATGTTCCGGGTATGGTATAAACATGCGAAGGATTTTGGTCGGTTGATGTTTCTCCGTCACCAAAATTCCAAAACCATGTAGCAGGTGGTGGCGAGGTTAAATCGGTAAAGTTTACCGGAGCATTAGCACATACATTTGTACTAGATGCGCTGAAATCAACATTCACCGTCTCCACAACTGTTATGTAATTGGTTTGTGTTGTAGTAGCCGAGCAGCCGATAGGGTCAGTTGCAGTGAGACTAACGGTATAAACACCACCGCTGATATACGTATGATTTGGGTTAGTAGCAGTTGAAGTTCCGGCATCGCCAAAATCCCATGAGTAGTTGAGTGATCCGCTTCCCGATGAAGTGTTGGTAAAACTTACCGATTGAGGAACATCGCAACTGAAAAGCGGAGTTGCACTAAACCCAACCGTTGGAAAACCTCCTGAAACATTGATGTAATTATTAAACGTCAGTTGCGTGAAACAGCCGTTGGCATCAGTTAGCAGCAGGGTAACGTTATAATTTCCCGAGTTGGGGTAAGTATGGCTTGGGTTCTGGTCGTTGCTGATGGTTCCGTCACCAAAATCCCATATCCACGAGGTAATTGGTGATGAGCCGGGAATGGAAAGATCTGTGAAATTTACAGGAAGGGGGAAACAGCCTTGGGTATCGTCAGCAGAAAAGTTGGGTGTTGGCGGAGCAAAAACTTCAACGTAATCCACCTTGATCTCGGTGTCGGTGTCGGTTCCGTTGCTTACGGTAAGTGTTACGGTGTAAAGCCCGGGAGTAATGTACGTTGCCGAAGGACTTGTTGCCGTGGAAGTGTTTCCGTTGCCCAGGTTCCAGGAGTAGGTAAGGGCTCCGCTGCCTGTGCTTAGGTTATTGAACTGGATAATCAGCGGACCGCAGCCATCGGTATTGAGGGCGCTGAAATCAGCAGTTACCTGTGCAAATGAAAAATGAGTGGCTAGGAGCGAAAGCGCTGAGAGGTATAGTTTCTTTTTCAACAAGCTATATTATTATATAGCGAAGCTATACGAAGAAACGGAAAATAGGTTTTGTCGTTAGTAAAAACAGAAAAATATAGGTTCCCTCAGATTTTTATAGTTTTGGGGCAGTAAAACAAAAACGCTTAAGGAAGGAAATTAATGAACCAGGAACCAACTAATGAATCAAACAACGGCTGCATTACCTATTTTGGCATAGCAGCAGTTTTAGCTTTTATCCTTTTCGGGATAGCACTGGTAGCAGGGCCTATAACCTCGGTGTTCTTTCTTGTTTTCGGAGGACGCTAAATTAATTGCTTGTGTATATCCAGCACCTGCGGAATAACTAGTTGTTTGTCGTTATTCACAATCACAAAATCGCTTAGGGCAATTTTCTTTTCATCGTTCCATTGGTTGGCCATGCGGGCTTCCACTTCTTCGCGGGTAACGTTATCACGTTTCATCACACGCTCAATGCGTATTTCCTCCGGTGCTGAAACCATAATCACTTTGTCAACAACTTTGTTGCCACCGCTTTCAAATAAAATGGCGGCTTCTTTTAGAATGTAGGGCTTGTCTTCGTGCTGCTTCAGCCAGTTCTCGCCATGCAGCCAAACGGCAGGATGTATAACCGAGTTCAATTCAATAAGTTTATTTTTGTCTGAAAAAACAATTTCAGCAATGCGTTTGCGGTCAGCTTTGTCTTCGCTGTTGTAAATAGCGTTCCCGAAAATTTCTTTCAGGCGTTGTTTCACTAATGGGTCGGTATTCATAATCTCTTTGGCCCAGTAATCAGCATGGTAAACGGGAATGCCTAATTGCTCAAATACCCTTGCTACGGTTGTTTTTCCACTTCCTATTCCTCCGGTTATTCCTATTTTTTTCATAGTTGTAACCCTCTCCATTGGAGAGGGTAGGGTGAGGCTTTTACTTCTGAATTATATACTCCACACTCACAGGCTCTACCTTCACCGAATTAACGTACGAAGGTGCATTCTGCACTTCTACTTTTACCTTGTTTCCTTTGCCTTTAGGCAGGTTTTTATAATTGAAACCCACTGCAAACATTGCTGCGTCAACTTTATCGTAGTTACTTAACCCCACCAGATAGGTAATCTTCACTTTTTCAGGATAAACTTTCAGTCGACTGCCTTTAGGGAGGTTGCGCACTGTAACAGGAATTTCTATGCTGCCTTCGGTATATTTTTCAACGGAAACAATAATCTTAATCGTTTCAGGCGAAAAGGTAACAGCGCCTGAGTTTTCGGGTTTGGCAAAGCCAATATTCACCTGCTGTTTGTCGCTCACATCTTTGAGTGTTACCTTTTCAGTTTGGGCAAACTGCATATTATCAACAATGTTTTTTGGCCCTACCACATTTACAAATTCAGGATCTGTTTTTATGCTATCCATCAATCCGTGCTGCTTTTCTAATGTCATATTTACATCGGGCTTTACGCGCAGTTTGCGTTTTAATTTCTCGGCAAAGTCAATGTAGATCGTGTCGGGATAAATATGCAGTACTTTTATCTTAGCACCCAGTTGTGCTGAAATTTTTTCAATCCTGTTGTTGGAAAGCGTGTAATGATTGCCGTCTAGTTCGCGCAGTTTTGATGAAGGAATTTCAAATGTAATGGGTTCGCCTTGTCCTTTTAGTTTATACCAAAGCAGATTAAATCCTCCTGCATTTACTCGTGCTGTAATTGTTTCTGGTAATTTATTGGTAACCACTTTGCTTTTAGGAATACCGGAATAAGTAACCGGAAAGATTATTTCTGTTTCATACCTGTCGCTCAGCGTTATCAGCAACCACAGCAGGCACGAAAGTAAAAGGCACACCATGTAAATGCCCAACTTGCGGTTGAGCTTCAGCTCACCGTTGCCTACTAATCGTTGAAGAAAACTTTTGGGCGTTTCGCTCACTTACTTTTTATTGTGCGCTAAAGATAGAAATTTGAAGTGGAATGTATTCATCTGTTTCGCTGTTCATGTGTTCAGATTTTACTTTTCGACCGTTTTTGCTTTCTGAGTTATTTAGCTTTTTAAGGGCAAAAAGTTAATAACCCGTTTTCCTGTTTTGGTTCATAACAATGTAAGAAGTACAGTAATGTGGTTTTTTAGTGGTTAATAACCTGTTAATAACCGGTGCAGAAAAGGTGAATAAATACAAGGGCGAAATCTTGACTTCGCACCCCTTTGTGCTGTATGTTTGCATCAGCAGTTGAGAGATAAGAAGGTCGGCAGTAAAAAGCCGGACGATTGAAAAAAGTTCTTTGTAAAAAGTGTTAGTTTCAACAGTTAGTATCAAGACCACAAAACTTTCGCAAGAAAGTTGAGAGGTGAGACAAAACAGAAACAAGGCGTAAGTCCATGTAAAAGGGATGAAGCCGATAAGTTTATTCCACTTGTGTTGCCGGTAACGGCAGCGATAAAGGATAAACGAAGGGACAGGGTTAGCAATGACCTTGTAAATGATGCAAGACTTCTAAAAACGCGCAAGCGGAAAGCAAGATATAACCTGATGAACTGTAAACTGCGGTTCCGGAACAGCTACGGCTGTATCGGTAACAAAAAGGGTAAGTGTTTGCAAAAACACTTACCCTTTTCTGTTTTAATCTGTTTGGTTTTATAAAACTGGTTGTATGTCAACAACAGCCTCAATCACATTCTCAACATTGTCGGGAACCAGGTTCAGAATATTATAACCTGTCTGCGTTTCAATATAATCAACTGAAACACGATAATACTCCCAACTTTGTGAGTTTACGGTTTGGTTGTTTGGCATATCAACTGCTATAACTCTAGTAGCAGTTGAAACTCTGTTTACATCATTACCCCCTACCGGCAAAACAAGCATCACTTTCCAAACACGCGATGGCACATTGATTTGCCCGTTTGCAATGGTATAGGTAACTCCACCGTTCCAGCCGGTTCCGCCAGAACCGTAACCGCCTGCAATAATATAAACTTCATATCCTTGATTAGTAAGTGTGCGACCATAGCTTTCAACACTAAGCCAGGTCCGTTGATTATTAATCGGAGCCTGAGGAATAATGTTTGTCATTAAAAAAGTTGCCTGATTATCGGTGTGATTTCCGTCACGATCTTCAGAGTTGCATAAGTGTCCGCGGTCAAAACCCGTATTAGTGTAATGTGATGAAGTTGCTTTGAAAAAACTGGAAGGAAGTGTGTTATCAGAAGCAAAACAATTGCAACGTGGAGCATCGGCTTGCCAAGCAGAACTTAAATGCCAGCTTACCCAGTTGGCACAGCCTTTTGAGTTGTTGTAAGAAAGTGCGTATTGTGATTTTACCAACAAATAGTTATTTGGCACATTAACATCGGTAACTGCATTGCTCGGATTTCCCATTCCCATATTGTTATCACGCGTGGGAATAGGAATGTCTTCTTCTACTGAAATGTTATCAATATTCAGTCTTCCGCCAGTTAACTTGCGTATCTGAAAACGCACATTTCCGCTGTAAGCCATGGTAAAGCTTGCAGTAGAAAGTGTGGTTGAACTTGTTGTAATGGTTGAACCTATTTTAGTCCAGGTGCTGCCCGAATTGGTAGATGCATATAAATCCCAAGTGCTGGCAGCATCCGTTCCGTAAACGCCATGACTGATTGTAACCAATGATGCGCCATTGGTTAAATTGAAATTCATGGTTAGCATTCCGGCACTTTGAATGCGGGCAGATTTTAAACCTGCTTTTCTGTCGGAAGCAGAAGTGCCGATGAGAGCATTGTTAAAATTCCAACTGCCTGTTGAAAGTGTTACATCTGCTGTGGTGTAGCTTGTTTTGCTTCCTGCTTCAATCGTTTCGGGAAAGCCAGCGTAAATAGAAGCTAAAGAATATTCATCTGCATACCCTGAATTTGTTTTGTTAAGCTCTAAATTATCTTTCTCACAAGAAGCAAAAGACAGAATGAATAGAGAAAGAAGAAGGTATTTGAATTTGATCATTTATACAGTATTTACTTTACAATTAAATAACCTTTACATTATAATTTGATAACATTGAACATAAAGGCGCGCAAAGGTAGTGGTATTGTAGTACCAATTGCATAAAATGTCTTTTAAATGGTTGTTATTTGCCTTCAGGATGAAATCCGAGTGAAAGCGAATTCACACAATAACGCAAACCTGTTGGTTTAGGTCCATCGTCAAACACATGTCCGAGATGCCCATCACACTTAGCGCATAAAATTTCAATGCGCGCCATTCCAAAGGTTAAATCACGCACTTCTTTTATTTTTTCTTTCTCTAAGGCTTCAAAAAAACTTGGCCATCCGCAACCTGAATCAAACTTGGTATCGGACGAGAATAAGGGACTGCCGCAACCTGCACAGACATACATTCCCTTTTCTTTATGGATATTGTATTTGCCTGTAAAAGCGCGCTCGGTTCCTTTCTTCCGCAAAACATCAAATTGTTCAGGTGTTAATGCTGCTTTCCATTCGGCATCTGTTTTCTTTATTTTTTCTTCCATTTTTGTTTTATTCACTAATCAAAATATTTTATCTTCGCTGCAAAATTACTCACTTTAAAATTAAAGCATCATGGCAAGTTATGAACTCACCGGCAGATTAGTTGAAAAATACAACGAACAAAAAGTTACGGATAGTTTCCGCAAACGCGAATTTGTGGTTGAAACCCGCGAATCAAAGAACGACAGAGAATTTATTGAAGCAATTAAGTTTCAATTAACTCAGGACAAATGTGCTCTTTTAGATAATGTTAACCTGAACGAAGACGTAAAAATAACATTCAATTTGCGCGGCAGACGTTATGAGAAAGATGGTAAAGTAAGTTACTTCACCAACCTTGAAGCATGGAGAGTTGACTCATTAAGCAAAGGTAATTCAGCGCCCGCTCCTGCACAGCAACAATCATCACAGCCAATGGAACAGGTTGCAAGCACATCTGCTCCTGATGATGATTTACCATTTTAAATGATTAAATTTCTTTGCAGGCTTATCTTTAAGCTTAGCGGCTGGACATTGAATAACAAAATGCCCGCAAACATCGACAAGTGTGTGATGATTGCGGCACCACATACCAGTAACTGGGATTTGGTTTATGCCTTAGCTGCTTACGATATGATGGGAATCCCCATGCGTTTTACGCTGAAAGATCAGTTGATGAAGTTTCCGTTCAATCTTATTTTTAAACCGGTTGGTGCAATTGCAATCGACCGCAGACCAAAGATTGCAGGTGGTCAGCGCAAAAGCATGACGGAAGCTATGACTGATTTGTTTAACGGTCGCGATCATCTCAATATTATGGTTACGCCAGAAGGTACACGTTCCCTGAACAATAAATGGAAAACAGGTTTCTATTATGTAGCACTAAATGCCAAAGTGCCTATCGGTCTTGGTTATCTTGACTACAAAAACAAAGTTGCAGGAGTAGGAGGAATGGTTTATCCATCGGGCGATATTAAAAAGGATATGAAAATAATCATGGACTTTTATAAAGATATTAAAGGGCAGCATCCCGAGAAGTTTAGCATTGATGCTGAATATGCCTGATCAATATTAGCTGAATAATCAATTATAGGCATCTGTGTTTTTTCATATGTTTGCGCAAAACACAAATACTAAATGATTCTTTTTCTCTTCAGAATTCTTTTCAGGCTTTATGGCTTTAAAATAATTACTCCGGAAAAACTGCATCTGAAAAAGGCAGTTGTGGTTGCCGCACCACACACCAGTAATTGGGACGGAATAATAGGATTTGCTTATTACGATATTGTAGGTATCAAAATCCGCTTTGCAATAAAAGATAGTTATATGAAATTTCCGCTCGGACTTATTTTTAAACCAATGGGTGGAATTGCAATTAACCGTAAGCCAAAAGAAAAAGGCGGAGAAAAAAAGAGTATGACGCAGGCAATGATTGATTTGTTTGCAGAAAATGATGAATTGAATTTGCTGGTAACACCCGAAGGCACGCGCAAAAAAGTAACCAAATGGAAAACCGGTTTTTACTATGTTGCCCATGGTGCAAAAGTGCCAATAGCATTGGGCTACATGGATTTTGAAAAAAAAGAAGCTGGAATTGGTAAAGTAATTTATCCATCGGGCGACATACATAAAGACATGCGTGAAATCATGGATTTCTACCGCAACATTAAAGGCCGCCATCCTGAAAGATTTAGTCTGGATTTAGATTACGACTGAGTTTCAGACTACGGTATTGCAGATTGAAAAAATAACCTTAGTTTTGAGAAAAAGGTATTAGTTTATTCTATGAATTCCATTCTTGCCAAGATAGTAACCGACACCATTCTGCAAAAGAAAAGGCAGAATGCAGGAAAGCAGGATGCTTACTCACAGTTTGAATTAGCAAAAGGACTGAGAGAGCTTCGCATAAATGTTATTAATTTCATCAAAGATATTTTTCTGGTTACAGCCGGAATTTTTTCTGCCGGTTTCGGATTGGAAAGTTTTCTTATTCCTAACAATTTTATTGATGGTGGTGCCACAGGTATAGCACTGTTGCTTGCAGGCATTTTTAAGTTGCCTTTGCCGCTATTGCTGGTAGTGATTAATATTCCGTTTCTTATTCTTGCTTATCATGTTATCAGTAAATCGTTTGCAATTCGTGCGGCAATTGCCATTTTTTTTCTCGCAGTAGTAATTACTACTGTTCATTTCCCTGATATAACTCAGGATAAATTGTTAGTCTCTGTTTTTGGTGGTTTTTTTCTTGGTGCCGGAATTGGTCTGACCGTGCGTGGAACTGCGGTGCTTGACGGAACGGAAGTGCTTGCTATTGCTCTGAGCCGCAAAACAGGATTAACTATTGGTGATATTATTCTGCTCATCAACATTGTAATATTTTCTACTGCTGCTTATTTTATTTCTATTGAAACGGCATTGTATTCCATCATCACTTATCTGGCTGCATCTAAAACATTGGATTTTATTATTGAAGGTATTGAAGAATACACGGGTATTACCATAGTATCAAGCCATAGCGAAGAAATACGTGCAATGGTTACTGAAAAATTGGGAATGGGTGTAACTGTTTATAAAGGTAAACGTGGTTTCGGGAAAGACGGACATCAGAACGATACTGATATTATTTTTACCGTCATCACGCGATTAGAAATAAGTAAGCTGCGCGCTGAAATTGAAAAGATTGACCCCAATGCTTTTGTGGTGATGAATAGCGTAAAAGACACGAGTGGAGGAATGATTAAAAAACGGACGTTTAAACACTAACCATGAGTGACACACAAAAAGTTGGTGAAGCCCTTGACGAATATTTTGAAAAATATGGTCTTGGCAAAGATGGAGGACTGGACAAACCCTGGGGGAAAGTTAAAGTAGGTAGTTTTTATATTCCAATTCCAAATCCGGAATCGCGCAAACGGGCATTGATTTTTCACGATATACATCACCTTGCAACAGGCTACTCGGCCGACTGGAAAGGCGAATTTAGCATCAGTGCCTGGGAAATTGGTTCTGGCTGTAATGATTATTATGCTGCATGGGTACTTGACCTTGGACTGATGGCATTGGGCATCTGGATTTATCCTAAAATGGTTTTCAAAGAGTTTGTTCGAGGGCTGCGTTCGCGCAACTTATATCATTATTTACTTACACCAAAACAGGCAAAGCAAATGACCATTGCAGAACTGCGCACTTTTTTAGAAATAAAATCACCCGGCATCGAAAATCCTACTAAAAAAGAGAAAATGGAATTTGTAAAATGGTGGTTTATCTCCTGGGTATTTTCTTTTGTGTTTTTTCTGTTACCTCTGCCCTTGATTGGGTTTGCGGTGTGGTGGTTTTTATATTAAATCATCGGACTGCCAACTTACCCGCTGCCCAACCTGTTTGCAGACAGATGCCTATTACTCGTGCACTGGCAATAGCTTTTTCAGTTGCCGATATGTTTTTCCCTGCAAAGAAAAGATTAGTGAAGCGAGCTGATTGAAGACAACGCTCAGGTATCTGGTAAAAATCATCTTCTGTAAAATAATCCATTTTCACTTTGTTGTCGTTGCACCAGAACTCAATCGGCCATGCACCGTTGGCAATGCTATCGTCAAACTTACGGCAGTCCAACACATCGGTTTCGGTAAGGGTATATTTTCCCATTGGTCTTCTGCCGGTGCGCAAGCCGGCCTCTATAGCTACAAAGCTGATGTGTGCATTGCGGAAGGCTTCAACATTGTTTTTCAGGTAATCAAAAACAGCATTCACGCTCTTGCGGGCAGCCAACTCTACTTCTGTGGCTTTGTTATCGCTGTTATCAATGGTTAAAGGAATACCGATTTTAAGCATAGCACTCTTATCACGAAACGAATCAGGAACAATGGAAACCCATTGCAGTTCGGGTGCAAGTCTGTCCTCATTAACAGCGCGTTTCAGTTCACGTGCAATATGAAAGCCCAATGATTCAGGCAATGCAGTTTCAATATTTTCAACAGTAAAAACCTGTGCAGATGCCTGATATTCTTTTTCCTCTACTACCGTTTCGCCTGCCAGATAACAAAGCGATGCTTCACCACTGCAATCAATAAAGTTATCGGCAATGAATTTTAGTTTGCGGTCGTAAACAAAGGCTTCCACTGCGGTTACTTTATCATCATCCGTTTGGGCATTAAATACTGTTGCATGGTAATAAACCTGAATGCCGGCATTTGCCAGTAACTCATCACAAACGGTTTTAAAATCAAACGGATGGTAAGGCAAATAATACAATCCGTTGTTTCCTCCCTTTGGTTTTGTAGCTGAACGTTGTTGTAGTTTTTCTGCAAACTCTTTCATAAAACCTTCGGCAACAAACATTGCTTCCTGTTTAAAGCTGCGCAGGTAAAGTCCGCAAATGGTGCCAACAGCTGAAGCAGTGGCTCTGCCACCGGGAAAGGAGTTCTTCTCGAGCAGCACAACACCCAAACCTTCGCGTGCAGCTGCAATAGCGGCTGCAACACCTGCTGCACCTGCACCAACTACTACTACATCAGTTTTTATTTCGTGGGAATTCATTTTGTTAAGAGTGTGCGGAGCGCGGCCCCAAACTTACTTTTTTCATCTTCTGAAATTGCTTTGCTGTTGTAAGTCATAATTAATTTCAATCTGCCTGCATGTTTCATCATCACAAAGGTTAGATGGGGCGGAGATGGGTTAGGAGGTAAGTTAAGTACTTCTACTATTTCCTTACCCATAAAGGTTTTCATACCGGGCAAAGTTTCGCCAACGTCTGAAAACAGAAAGCTGCACACCGCACCTTTGGTGGGCATTTTGAAAAAGAAATCATAAAGCCAGAGCGGCAGAAAGCGAAAGGTCTTTAATAAATAGGAATACGATTTAGGACTTTGGTTTTTTATCTGCTCTACCATTTGTGCTGTTATAAATGCGGTGGCTTCGCTCAGGTTATTCAGTTTGTTAAACGGAATAGTATAAAACAGAAACGAAATATGATTACCCATTGCCACCTGATCGTTTCCGCGCAGGCGTTGGTTTTGCGGAACGGGGAGGAAGAAGCTATCACCATTACCCTCAAAAATGGTTTGCTTCAACGCCATGGATACCGCAGCAAGATAAAATGCACTGCGCGAAAGTCGCGCACCGTTCTTTGCTGCATTTTCTTCTATCTGTTGGGTTTCTTCTTCTTCAAAATCAATGATGTTGGTGTTTGTTTTAACTTCATCGGCAACAAGTTTTGCCATGCGCTTTGGTGTTTTCTTAAACACCAGCAGCGTTGCCTTTAATGTATGTATAAGCTGTTGTATAAAAGGTGTTGTATCTTTTCCTTCTTCGGCAAAAGGCAAGAGCGGTGGCTTTATAGTTCCGTTAATAAGTCCGGCTATTTGCTGAATTCCTATGTTATCTGCAAGTACATGGTGAACAAAAATAAACACCTCTGAGTTTGGTTCATCTTGAAAAAGCACAATGCTTATAAGACCTTCGGGATCATTGTTAGCGTAATCGGGAAACTCGGTTACGCTAACCGGATTTTGTTCTTCTCCATTTATCCATCGGGGTATTGACAATGATTTATCCGTTACTTTCAACGAATTCAGTTGGGTAAGAAAACTGTTTGCGCTTACAATTTTTCGCAGTTCTTCCAACTCAATTCTTCCCTTTACTTCAATGTTTAACTGAATAATATTTCCTGTTGATTGATTAAGCCGGATATGCCTGTCGAGCAGTAATTGAAATTTATCTGCACCAGAAATTTTATGAGATAAAGCTGCTTCCATTCAGCTTTTTTATTTATTGTTGAGCAATTGAAAGACACATTCGCTCATAGCATCAATGGTGCTGAGATTAGCGGGGATAAGCATGGTATCAGGTATTACTACTCCAAACTGGCGCTCAATAAACAAAATGATTTCTATTACTGAATACGAATCAACTCCGGTTTTAGATAAATTGCTGCTGATGTCAAATGCAACGCCCTGCGCCAATATATTGGTGCGCACAAAGTTTACAAGGGAATCGGATATATTTTCTTTGCTCAATGCCATTTGGCAGCGAAAGTAAATTAAATTTGTGCTTTCTTATATTTGCCTTGATGAATGAAAAGAAATCAGCAGTAGTTATTGGTTCCGGAATTGCAGGCTTGGCTGCATCCATTCGTCTTGCTGTTAAAGGTTTTAATGTTACTGTGTTTGAAGCAGGCAGCGAACCGGGCGGAAAAATGGGCGAGAAATCTATTCTGGGTTATCGCTTTGATACAGGACCTTCGGTTTTTACGATGCCTCACCTGATTGACGAACTGTTTGAGTTATGCGGAAAAAATCCACGTGATTATTTGAATTACAGCAAACTCGACCCAGTTTTTAATTATTTCTACGAAGACGGAACTATTATCAATGCAGCGCACGGGGTTGAAAAATTTGCAGAAGAAATAGCGCTTAAAACATCAGAAAAAAAGGAAACTGTTCTGGATTATCTTGCTGCCTGCGAGACCAAATACAAACTTACTCACAAGGTTTTTTTAGAGCGCTCACTTCACAAAC
>CAMAVO010000020.1 GCA_945861685.1 Chitinophaga pinensis
CGCACAAACTAAGGTGTTGCATTTTGTGGATAATCTTCACATTGTAAAAGATAATCTTTTCCCAACACCGCCATTATTTAAACTGATACAAGAGCAAAGCGGAACATCATGGCAGGAAATGTATAAGGTGTTTAATATGGGCCATCGTATGGAAGTTTATGTGGCACCGGATCAGGCGCAAGCTATTATTGATGTTGCTAAATCATTTAGCATTGATGCACAGATTGTTGGCAGATGCGAATTGGTAACAGGCAAAAGACTGACAATAAAAAGCGAACACGGAGTTTTTGAATACTAAAAAATAATGAAAAAAAACATTGCTATCATCATGGGCGGAGACTCTTCAGAGTCGGTAATTTCTCTTAAAAGTGCAGACGTTGTTCAGAAATACCTGGATAAGGAAAAATACATTGCTTACAAAGTTCTAATCAGTAAACAGAAGTGGGCAGTTGTGGATGGTGACAATGAATTTGCGCTGGATAAAAACGATTTCAGTTCAATTGTTAACGGGCAAAAAATAAAATTTGATGCAGTGTTCAACGCTATTCACGGAACTCCCGGTGAGGATGGTAAACTACAAGGCTATTTTGACTTGCTCGGTATTCCTTATTCATCTTCGGGGGTGTTGGGTTCGGCACTTACGTTCAGCAAAGGAACTTCTAACGCGGTGATTAAAGCATGGGGCTTGGCAAACACGGCAAAGTCTGTGGTGGTTAGAAAAGGTGAAGAAGTTAACGAATCAGCTATAATTAACGCGCTTGGTCTGCCTTGTTTTGTAAAGCCTAACAATGGTGGCAGCAGCTTTGGCGCTTCAAAGGTTAAGGAAGTTGAGCTACTAAAATCTGCTTTGGCTAAAGCTTTTGAGCACGACCCTGAAGCTATTGTTGAGGAGTTTCTTCCGGGTACAGAAGTTACTTGTGGTGTTTTTCGTTATGCCGGTAAAACAACTGTTTTGCCGATTACTGAAATAGTTCCTAAGAATGAATTTTTCGACTTTGAGGCGAAATACAAAGGTGCTTCGGAAGAGGTAACGCCTGCCCGTATTTCCAAAGAGCTTACTGATGAAATTCAACGCATCACAGGAACGGTGTTTGACAAACTTGGACTAAAAGGCATGTCGCGCATTGATTTTATTATCAAAGAAAACGTTCCTTATCTGGTGGAGGTAAATACCACACCCGGATTGAGCGAACAAAGCATTGTTCCCCAACAGGCTCGTTCGGTTGGCATTTCACTTACTGACTTATTCGGAATGATGATAGAAGAAAGTCTAATATCTAAGCAATGAATTACTGGCTTGTAAAATCCGAACCCACTGCCTATTCGTGGGATGAATTATTAAAAGACGGATCAACTTCCTGGACAGGTGTTCGCAACTATGCCGCCCGAAATCATATGCGCGCAATGAAGAAGGGCGACCACGTTTTCTTTTACCATAGCAACGAAGGCAAAGAGATTGTAGGGCTAACCAAAGTTGCGAAAGAGTTTTATTCCGACCCCACTGCACCCGGTGAAGATTGGAGTGTTGTAGAATTAGCACCCGTTAAAACCTTTAAGAAAACAATAACTCTTGCCCAAATTAAAGAGGATAAGCGTTTGAAAGGAATGTGGCTCGTTAAACAGGGAAGGCTTTCGGTAATGCCTGTTACTGCTGATGAATACGAACGTATTTTGGAGTTGAGTAAGTAGGTTTGAATTGTATAATTATCCGAATTTCTATTTTCCAAGCTCCAAACTCTAACTTCCAAATTTTCCTACCTTCGCCAGCCAAAATAATTAAGGATGAAGAATTCAGTTAAAGTTTTGTTGCTTTTGCTTTTAAGCGGTTTCGGTGCGTTTGCCCAAACCGGAACTGTACGTGGATTTGTATATGAAAAAGCAACGGGCGAGCCGGTAATATTCACCAATGTATTTCTTAAAGGCACTTCCATTGGTTCTGCTACCGATGTAAACGGTTTTTACCAGATCATGAAAGTTCCGGTTGGCGCTTACAGACTTGCTGTTACAGGTCTGGGGTACGATACACTATATAAAGACATTACTGTAAAAGCCAACGAAATTACCAGTGAAAAATTATACATGGAAAAAGGTGCGGTAAAACTCACCACCGTTGATATTTCGGCTGAAAAAGAAGAAGCTAAAACAGAAGTAAAGATATCCATCAATAAAATTACACCGCGCGAAATGAAGATGGTTCCTTCTGTTGGTGGTGAGCCTGATTTTGCTCAGGTTTTGCAAATTCAACCCGGTGTAATTTTTACCGGTGACCAGGGCGGCCAGCTTTACATTCGCGGAGGTTCGCCAGTTCAGAACAAAGTGTTGCTGGATGGAATGGTGATTTACAATCCTTTTCACAGCATTGGTTTGTTCTCGGTTTTTGATACCGATATTATCCGCAATGCTGATGTTTATACAGGAGGTTTTACAGCAGAATATGGCGGACGTATTTCTTCCATCATGGATATCACAACCAAGAATGGAAATAACAATCGTATCTCAGGAAAAATTTCTGCGAGTCCATTTGGTGCTAATGCAATTCTGGAAGGTCCGATTGTAAAGCCTAAAGAGGAAGGCGGAGGAGGTTTGTCGTTTATTTTTTCCGGAAAAACATCCTACCTGCAACAATCTTCAAAAGTGTTTTATCCTTATATCAATAACAAAAATGGTTTGCCTTTTAACTACACCGACCTGTATGGGAAAATTTCTGCAACAGGTGGAAATGGCAGCAAATTCAACCTGTTTGGATTTAATTTTACCGATAATGTAAAATATCAAGCTTTGTCAAATTTGAAATGGAATCAATACGGTGTTGGAAGTAATTTCATTCTCGTTCCCGGAGGTTCAACAACGCTTATTCAGGGAAATTTTGCTTATTCAAACTATAAGATTTCATTGGGAGAGCAAGACCAGAAACCGCGTGAAAGCAGTATCAATGGATTTAACCTTGGCTTGGCATTTGTTTATTACACCGGAAAAAATGAGTTGAAGTATGGTTTGGAAGTATTAGGTTTCAAAACAGATTTCACATTCTATAATTCAGCCGACCGCAAAATTGAGCAGGTAGAAAATACCACCGAGTTTGCTGCGTACGTAAAGTACCGTGCAAATATTGGCAAACTGGTGTTGGAGCCGAGTTTCCGTTTCCAGTATTATGCTTCGCTTTCAACACCATCATTTGAACCAAGGTTGGGTGCTAAATACAACATCACCGATTGGCTGCGTATCAAATATGCCGGAGGATTCTATTCACAGAATCTGTTGAGTGCTAATTCCGACAGAGATGTGGTGAATTTATTTTACGGTTTCCTTTCAGGACCTGATAACCTTCCAAAGCAATTTCAGGGTGAAGATGTAACACATAAACTACAAAAATCCATTCACAACATTGCCGGCTTTGAAGTGGACTTAACTAAACGTATCAGTCTGAATATTGAAGGATACATGAAACATTTCACACAACTCACCAACATCAATCGCGACAAATTGTTTGATGATAATGCAGCTAATGTGGATGTTCCTGATATTTTAAAAAAGGATTACATCATTGAAAAAGGGAAAGCAATGGGTATTGATTTCTTGTTGAAATATGATTACAAACGTTTTTATTTCTGGGGCGTTTATTCGCTTGCAAAAAGCACAAGAACCGATGAGTTAAGAACGTACGCGCCCGTTTTTGACCGCAGACACAATGTTAACATAGTTGCAGCCTACAAATTAGGTAAAACACTGAGTTGGGAATTAAGTGCTCGTTGGAATCTAGGCTCAGGGTTTCCGTTTACCAAAACACAAGGATATTATCCTAACCTTAATTTTTCCGGTGGAATTACAACTAATTATACAACAGCAAACAATACTGATAATGCATCACTTGGAATTGTTTACGGTGATATAAATACCGGAAGACTCTCCTACTATCACCGCTTTGATATTTCGGTAAAGAAAACGGTTACGTTCACAAAGAATACTACACTTGAACTTAACCTGAGTGTAACGAATGTGTATAACCGTGAGAACGTATTTTACTTCGACAGGATAAAATACCAGCGAGTGAATCAGTTGCCGATATTGCCAAGTCTTGGTATTGCATTTAGATTTTAATTCATGGACTTTCTACCTGAAGAGATAGAGCAATTTGTTGAGGAGCATACCCGTCCTGAAACGGAAGTTCTGAAAGAACTTAACCGCGAAACCTACGCGAAAGTGTTGATGCCACGTATGCTTTCAGGTCATGTACAGGGTCAGGTTTTGCGTATGCTTAGTCTGATGGTCAAGCCTAAGAATATTCTGGAGGTAGGCACTTTTACAGGCTATTCAGGTATTTGTCTTTCAGAAGGTTTGCAGGAAGGCGGAAAACTGATTACCATTGATGTGAATGCTGAATTGGAAGAAATGGTTCGCAAGTACTTTAAACTGGCAGGAGCAGAAAATAAAATAGACTACCGCATCGGAAATGCGATGCAGATTATTCCTGCGTTGAATGAAAAGTTTGACCTTGTTTTCATTGATGCCGACAAAGAAAATTATTCCAACTACTATGATTTAGTGTTTGACAAAGTGAACACGGGCGGTTACATCATTGCTGATAATGTATTGTGGAGTGGCAAAGTAACAGAGCCTAAAGAGAAGATGGATAAGGATACCAGAGCCATTGTTTCGTACTCCGAAAAAATTCATGCAGACAGCCGTGTGGAAAATGTTTTATTTCCTGTGCGTGACGGTTTGCTTGTTGCAAGAAAAATAGTTTAATTTGCTCCCGATTAAACAACCCCGCCTATAGAAAATTTCTACTAAACACTTTGCCGAAAAAAGTTTTTTAGAAATTTCTCATTGAAGAAAATCATCGTTTCAGTAACCAATGACCTCAGCACCGATCAGCGTGTTGACCGTGTCTGCAATACTTTGCAGCGAAACGGTTTTGATGTATTGTTAATTGGTAGAGAATTAATAAACAGCAAACCTTTACATCTCCGCGCATACCAAACACACCGCATGAAATTGTGGTTTGAAAAAGGATTTCTTTTCTATGCTACCTTCAACATCAGTTTGTTTTTCTTTTTATTGTTTTCCAAAGCAGATGTATTGCTCGCAAACGATTTAGACACACTGCCGGCAAATTTCTTTTGCAGAAAAATTAAATCACAAACACTGGTTTATGACAGTCATGAATACTTCACCGGAGTTCCTGAAATACAAGACCGGACTTTTGTTAAGAATGCCTGGAAGAGAATTGAGCGGTTTATTCTGCCGAAAATTAAACATGCTTATACCGTAAACGAATCCATTGCACGGCTTTATAAAGATGAATACAATATTGACTTCGGAGTTGTAAGGAATCTTCCTTTAAAAAGGAATGCAGGTATTAAAACTAAAACAAGAAAAGAACTGGGTTTGCCTGAAAGCAAAAAGATAATTGTACTGCAAGGTTCAGGAATAAATGTGGACAGGGGAGGAGAGGAGGCTGTGCAGGCAATGGAGTTTCTGGATAATGCTGCTTTGTTGATTATCGGAAGCGGTGATGTGATTGATACTTTGAAAACAATGAGTGGGAAGCGGGATATAAAAGGAAAGGTAATTTTTAAAGGTAAACTTCCTTATGCTGAAATGCTGGAATATACAGCCAATGCCGATGTCGGTATTTCGTTTGACAAAGACACGAACATCAATTACCGCTTCAGTCTGCCCAATAAAATATTTGATTACATACAGTGCGGTGTTCCTTTGTTGGCTTCCCGTTTGCCCGAAATTGAAAAGGTGATAACCGCATATCATGTCGGTGATTTTATTGAAACGCATGAACCCAAGCACATTGCTGCGAAGTTGAATGAGATGCTTAGCGATACTATGAAACTATCAGAGTGGAAAGCAAATACTGTTGAAGCTGCAAAAACTTTGAATTGGGAAAACGAAGAACAAAACGTACTTAAAATCTTTGCAAATCTTGGCTGATAAACATTTACATATTGTATCCTTTGATATACCGCTGCCTGCCAATTATGGCGGTGCAATTGATGTGTTTTATAAACTGAAAGCCTTTGCTGCTGAAGGAATTAAAATTCATCTTCATTGCTATGAGTATGGAAGAAAGCCGGTGAAAAAACTGGAAGATTATTGCGAAAGCATTGATTATTACAAACGGAAAACAACGCGTCAGCGCTTGCTCAGCATGAAGCCTTACATAGTTGTTACCCGTAATTCAGATGAATTGATTGAGAATTTATTGAAGGACAATCATCCGATTTTGTTTGAGGGTCTTCATTGTTGTTATTACTTAGATGATAAGCGGCTTGCAGGAAGAACGAAGATTGTCCGCACACATAATATTGAACACGATTATTATTTAAACCTTGCTCGTGTGGAGCGTGATGTTTTTAAGAAATATTATTTCTATAACGAATCATACAAGTTGCAGCGCTTTGAAAAAGTGCTGAACCACGCCAATGGCGTGGCAGCCATTTCAAAAAATGATGTTGACTATTTTGCCGAGAAATATAGAAATGTTAATCATGTCAGTGCTTTTCACCCTAACGAAAAGGTGGAAATAAAACCTGGGAAAGGTGAATTTGTATTATATCATGGAAGCCTTGAAGTGGGTGAAAACAATGAAGCAGCGCTTTTTCTTGTCAATCAGGTTTTCGGTGATTTGAAAATCCCTTTAGTTATTGCTGGTAACAAACCATCAAAAGAATTAAAAGAAGTTGTTGCAAAACATAAACACATTACTTTAAAGAGTGATATTTCTACCGATGAGATTTATCAACTCATTGCTAATGCTCAGATTAATATTCTTCCAACATTTCAATCAACCGGAATTAAGCTGAAGCTGCTTGCTGCGCTCTACAGCGGCAGATATTGCGTTGTTAATTCGTTTATGGTTGAGAATACAGGTCTTGAAGAAATCTGCACTGTTGCGAATACTTCGCAGGAGATGCAGGAAACCGTAAAGAAATTATTTAAGCAATTATTTAGCGAAGCTGAAACCGAAAAAAGGAAAAAGGTGTTGCTCAGCGGCTTCGGCAACCGTGAAAATATTCTGAAGCTGATTAAGGTTATCTATCTTCCTCAACCTGTTGTTGCGGGTTGATTTGCTGGCGCTGCGGCATTTCAATAATAATACCGTGTTCGCATTTTAAGGTGCGTGCAGAAAAGCGTTTGAAGAACGAATAGTTATGTGTTGCCATAATCACCGCTTTTCCGTTTTTGCTGATTTCAATCATCAGTTGCAGAATTCCCAATGATGTATCAGGGTCAAGGTTTCCTGTCGGCTCATCGGCAAGAATTAAATCGGGATCGTTAACCAATGCACGTGCAATGGAAACACGTTGTTGTTCGCCACCCGAAAGTTGATGAGTCATCTTTTTTTCTCTTCCCGAAAGTCCTGTGCGTTCCAACACTTCCATGATCTTAGCATCCATCTTCGCCTTGTCTTCCCAGCCCGTAGCTTTCATTACAAACACCAGGTTATCATGAACATTTCTATCAGAAAGCAATTGGAAATCCTGGAATACAATTCCCAATTTTCTGCGCAAAAATGGAACTTCTTCTTCTTTTATGGTTTCTAATTGATAACCCGCCACAGTTGCATTTCCTTTCATTAAAGGAAGGTCTGCATATAGCGTGCGCATAAAACTGCTTTTCCCGCTGCCGGTGCGGCCGATAAGGTAAACAAACTCGCCTTTATGAATATTAAGTGAAATATCACTCAGCACTAAATTATTGCGCTGAAATACAGAAAGGTTTGAAAGTTCAACTATCGGTTCTTGCTTATGCTCTGTCATGGTGAATTTTTTCGGTGTGCCAAAAATACAATTTAATCTTCTTGATTTGTGCACACAATAAAACATGAAATCATGCGTTATAAATACATAACTAATAAGGTAAAACCATGTTGACTACATTTATTTTATTCATTGTGATGATGCTTTTGCTTGCCATTGACATCATCAAAGAAGAAGATAGAAGTCATTGATGAATTTCTGCAAGAATACTTTTCAACATCTGCTTTTTTCAGAACTTGAAAACTTATTTTTGCTGATAAGTTTTTCTCCCCTAATTTTTCTTCATGCCCGCGTTTTCTCATCTCCATGTCCATACCCAGTTTTCACTATTGGATGGTGCAGCCAATATTTCATCGCTTTACAAAAAAGCCATTGCAAGCGAAATGCCGGCTCTTGCCATTACCGATCACGGAAACATGTTTGGTGCATTTAAGTTTGTGGCTGAGGCTTCAAAACACAATACGCCCGAAAACCCGAATAAAATAAAGCCCATTGTAGGTTGTGAGTTTTACATGGTAGAAGACCGCCACCGCAGGCAGTTTACCAAAGATGATAAGGATGTGCGTTACCACCAGTTGATGCTGGCGAAGAATGCAGAAGGATATAAGAATCTAATCAAGCTTTGTTCGCTTGGTTATATGGAAGGTTTGTATGGAAAGTACCCGCGTATTGATAAAGAACTGGTTCTGAAATATCATAAAGGTTTGATAGCAACAACCTGCTGCCTGGGAGCTGAAGTGCCGCGAACTATTTTGCGAAAAGGAGAAGAGGAAGCTGAAAAAGTTTTCCAGTGGTGGTTGGATTTGTTTGGTGAAGACTATTATGTGGAATTGCAGCGCCATTCCATTCCTGAGCAAATGAAGGTGAATGAAGTGCTGTTGAAGTTTGCCAAGAAGTACAATGTGAAAATTATTGCATCCAATGATTCGCATTATGTAGATCAGAAAGATTCCAATGCGCATGATATTCTACTTTGCCTTAATACAGGTGAAAAGCAAAGCACACCTTCAGCAAAAGATTTTGGTGACGATGATAGCGTAAGTTCAAAAGGCAAACGCTTTGCTTTCTTTAACGACCAGTTTTATTTCAAGTCAACCACTGAAATGAATCAGTTGTTCAGTGATTTGCCCGAGGCAATTGATAATACCAACGAAATTGTGGGCAAAGTTGAAATGCTGAAATTGAAGCAGGATATTATGCTGCCCAATTTTCCTATTCCTGTTGAATTTCAAACACACACACAATCCGAAAAAGTAGATGAAAAGACAACACTTTCACCTGATACCTTAAATCAGTGGGAATATCTACGCCACCTGACTTTTGTCGGAGCTAAAAAGCGTTATGTAGATATTTCACCCGAGATCGAAGAGCGCCTGAACTTTGAATTGTTTACCATTAAAACAATGGGCTTTGCGGGTTACTTTTTGATTGTTGCTGATTTTATTAATCACGGCAAAGACATTGGAGTTTTTGTTGGTCCGGGGCGTGGTTCTGCTGCAGGTTCTGTTGTTGCATATTGTATAGGCATTACCAATATTGATCCGATAAAATATAATTTACTGTTTGAGCGTTTTCTGAATCCTGACCGTAAATCAATGCCCGATATTGATACGGATTTTGATGACGAGGGCAGACAAAAAGTAATTGACTACGTAGTTGAGAAATACGGTAAAAATCAGGTAGCACAGATTGTTACTTATGGCACTATGGCTGCCAAGATGAGTATCAAAGATGTGGCGCGCGTGTTGGATATTCCTTTGGCTGATTCTAATATGTTGGCAAAACTTGTTCCTGAGCGTCCGGGCATTGAACTCAATCGTTTAATTCTTGCCCCGCTTACAGGCGACAAAAGTTTGAAAGAGAAAGAAAATCTTTCTGCCGAAGACATGGAAGGTGTAACTAAACTGCGTGAGATTTATAACGGCACAGGTGAATTAACAAATGTGCTGAAAGAAGCAGTAATCCTTGAAGGTTCAGTGCGCGGAACAGGTATTCACGCTGCTGGAATTATCATAGCTCCTTCTGACCTTACGGACATTATTCCTGTTTATACTTCAAAAGAAACGGAATTACTCATCACGCAATTTGAAGGAAAAGTAATTGAAGATTCGGGTGTTATTAAAATGGACTTTCTGGGTTTAAAAACCCTGACTATTTTGCGTGATGCGCTGATTATGATTAAAGAAAATCACGGAGTTGAAATTGATCTGGACACCATTCCACTTGACGATAAAAAAACACTTGAATTATATCAGCGTGGAGAAACGAACGGAACATTCCAGTTTGAGTCGCCAGGAATGCAGAAGCATTTGAAAGATTTAAAACCCGACAAGTTTGAAGATTTAATTGCCATGAATGCCCTGTATCGTCCGGGACCGATTGAGTATATACCCAACTTTATTGCACGGAAAAACGGCAAAGAAAAAGTAAGCTACAACCTTCCTGAGATGGAAGAGTTCTTGCAGGAAACATATGGTATCACTGTTTATCAGGAGCAGGTGATGTTGCTTTCTCAAAAATTGGCGGGCTTTACCAAAGGCGATGCCGATGTGCTTCGAAAAGCTATGGGGAAGAAAGACAAAGCCACTTTGGATAAGATGAAGAGCAAATTTTTTGATGGCATCAAGAAAAATGGTCTGGATGAAGCTATATGCGAAAAAGTATGGAAAGACTGGGAAGCGTTTGCGCAATATGCCTTCAATAAATCGCACTCAACCTGCTATGCATTTGTGGCGTTTCAAACGGCTTATCTCAAAGCGCATTATCCGGCTGAATATATGGCTTCGGTACTTACGCACAACCTGAGCAACATTGATAAAGTTACCTTCTTCATGGAAGAATCCAAGCGCATGGGAATTCCTGTTCTTGGTCCTGATATCAATGAATCGCAATACCGTTTTGCGGTAAATAAAAGCGGGCAAATCCGTTTTGGATTGGGCGCTGTAAAAGGTGTTGGTGAAGCGGCTGTGGCAGCTATTGTGGAGGAGCGTAAAGCTAACGGACCATTCAGAAATATATTTGATTTAGTGAGAAGAATTAACCTGCGCACTGCCAACAAAAAAACATTTGAAAGTCTGGTTTACGGTGGAGGATTTGATTCATTCGGTTTGCACCGCGCCAATTATTTTGCAACTGAAGGCGATGGAAATTCTTTTCTGGAGAAAGCCATGCGCTACGGCACCAATAGTCAGGATGCAAAAAACAGTTCGCAGGTTTCACTGTTTGGTGAAACCAGTGAAGTTCAGATTGAAGAACCTTCTGTTCCCTTAATGGAACCATGGGGACAGTTGGAGCAATTGAAGTATGAAAAGGATGTAATCGGCTTTTATCTTTCAGGACATCCATTGGATACCTATCGGGTAGAGATGGGCTTTTGCAAAAATAAATTTTCGGAATTACGCGAAATAAACAACTATCCTAAAGACAAGGAGTTTACATTCGGAGGAATGATTACCGCTGTAAATCACCGAGTGGGAAAAACAGGTAAGCCTTTCGGAAATTTAACGGTGGAGGATTACGATGACTCAGCGGAGTTTATGCTCTTTGGCGAAGACTATGTGAAATACAAACTTTATATGACTCCAGGCTATTTTGTTTTTATCCGCGGAAAAGTGCAGACGAGTTGGAGAAGCCCTGACAGTATGGAGTTTAAAATAACTTCTATGCAGCTGCTTTCAGAGGTACGTGATAAATTGCTGAAGAACATTACCATCACTCTATCTCTTTCCGATATTTCAGATGATTTTGTAACTAAACTTACCAGAGTTTTGGATGAAAATGCAAAGAAAACAAAAGGTACCTGCTCGGTAAAATTTCATGTGGTTGACCCCGATGCAAATCTGGCCATTGACATGCCTTCACGCAGACTGAAGGTAAGTCCCGATAACGAATTACTGGAAATAATTCAGAAAGGAATGAATCTGAACTGTAAGTTGAATTAAACATTAAGAAAACAGAATTGTTATTTAATAGAATGTAATTCTGTCAGGTATTTTGGGTTGGCAGGATAATTGAAAACCCAAGCAGAAATTATTTAATATTGTAACCTTATAAAAACAGAACTAAGCGAAGCGTTCTCTTTGATACAAATAAAAATTAATTAAAAATCAAAAAAAAATTATGGCAATCGAATTAACAGATGCAAACTTTGATGAATTAGTCATCAAATCAGACAAACCCGTATTAGTTGACTTTTGGGCAGAATGGTGCGGTCCCTGCCGTATGGTTGGTCCTTTGGTTGAAGAACTTTCAAAAGACTATGATGGCAAAGCCGTTGTTGGCAAAGTGGATGTAGATAGCAACCCTGGCATTTCAGCTCGTTTTGGTATCCGCAATATTCCTACTATTTTGTTTTTCAAAGGAGGAGAAATAGTTGACAAACAAGTAGGAGCCGTTCCTAAAACAGTGCTTGCAGGCAAATTAGATGCTCAAATGAGTTAATGCCTCAAGTTCTCCATAACAGAGAATTTCAGCAATTCAGCCACCTGGAGCTTATAGCTAAACAGGTGGTTGAAGGCTTTATAACAGGTCTTCACAAAAGCCCTTTTCATGGTTTTTCGGTGGAGTTTGCGGAGCATCGCCTTTATAACACAGGCGAGTCTACGCGACATATAGACTGGAAAATTTACGGTCGCACCGAAAAACTTTTTGTAAAGAAATACGAAGAAGAAACCAACCTGCGTTGTCAGTTGGTTATTGACAGTTCTTCGTCTATGTATTTTCCTTACAGCGAGAAAAATAAACCGGGACACGAGAATAAAATCACTTTTGCCGTGCATTCAGCAGCTGCATTGATTCATTTATTGAAAAAACAGCGCGATGCTTTTGGTCTGAGCATTTTCTCAGACAGTGTAGATATTCACACACCGGCACGTTCCAGCACTATGCACAGCAAATTGCTTTTTCATGAACTGGAAACTATTTTGCAGCAGCGCGAACTTACCGCTAAGAAAAAGACAGGGGCTGCAGATGCCCTACACCAGATTGCAGAAAGCATTCACAAACGTTCGCTGGTTATTATTTTCAGCGATATGATGGACAACAGTGGAAAGGCAAACGAAGCTATCTTTTCGGCCTTGCAGCATTTGCGTCATAATAAGCACGAGGTGATTTTATTTCACGTAAATGACAACTCAAAAGAGCTCAATTTTGAGTTTGATAACCGTCCGTATCGCTTTATAGATTTGGAGACGGGAGAAGAATTACGGGTAGTACCGAACGAAATCAGACAATCTTACGTAGAAGCAGCACAAAAATTTAAAAAAGAACTGATGCTTCGCTGCGGACAATTCAATATTGATTTTATTGAAGCCGATATAAAACAGGGCTACCGACAGGTTTTACTGCCCTATTTGCTGAAGCGTAAAAAGATGACCTGATTATGAAGAGAATTTCTGTAGTATTCCTGTTTTTATGTTCTGCCCTTGTTTCGTCAGCGGTTGACTTTACTTCGCTTCTGCGCGAAAAACCGCTGATGGTAGGCTATACGGCCCAGAAGAATATCAATGTTTCGTTTTTGTTTAATGTTAAGAATGTAAAGGAAAGCAAACTGGATATCTACCTGAAAGTACGCTACATCATAGGTAAAGACACGCTGAATGATTACCTTTATTTTGGAGAGGGCTATACCGGAACAATCAAGGATATTTACCTGGAGCAGGGTGATTCGGTGCAGGCATATATTTACCTTAATAACGAAGAAACCGGGAAGATTGATAATCTTAAAGGTTCATTTTCAGTAAATGCCGGTCCCGGTGTGGATATGACTTCAACAGGCGAGGTATGCCGCTTTACGGGAACTATTTGGAAAGACGACCAGTTACCGCTTTTCCGTATTGCCAAACCGGACGAAAAAAAGCAGCAACTAAGCATTGATGCGGAACTGACCGAAAATTACGAGTTTGATAAACTGTATCTGAAAATAAAAGTGGTAAGTCCGGCTCAGGGCATTCTGCTCTTCAGCAAAGAACTGGCGGTAAACGAAGAACAGAATATACCTTTCCGCAGAAAGACGGTGAAGATTGATTTTCCGGATCTGGAGGTACAAAAGGCAGGAAGTTATTACGTTCAGCTGTTTCATCAGATGGGACAGAGCCGTGTAAATGGCGTAGAATCCATCTCTTATCATCTTACTGATAAATAATTTTGCAGGAATGCAAAAATGAGTTACTTTCGCACCCTCTTTTACCGAAAGGCAGGGTAGTTCTTTAAGATAAAATGTGATTATTGAACCCTCGGGTTCATACAAGATAAAATTCTCCTTGGGCTGGTAGTTCAGCTGGTTAGAATGCTGCCCTGTCACGGCAGAGGTCGCGGGTTCGAATCCCGTCCAGCCCGCAAAAAGTCTTCCTCAAAAGGGAAGACTTTTTTGTTTGTAGTAATCCCAACTTTATAAATATTAAAGAATAGGTTACTTTTTTGTAATTCTTCAACCGAAACATAACCCGAATTCATCGGGCTATTCTAAACATGTGTCGGGCTTTTTTGTTTAGTATAAAACACAGCCTTTATTTATTGTGGGTATTGTTGTTGAAAAAGAATTTTTTAATCCTGTGGCGCACATAAAAAGTTTATAGATTTGCGCAGTTTTTTAAAGAAAAATGAACTCACTGAACGATTATCTTCCTATAGGCATACAACTGATAGTGGCACTGGGTTTTGTGGTAACCACCATGGTTGCAACAGCATTGCTCGGGCCTAAAAGAAAATCGAAGAAAAAAGACGAGATTTTTGAGTGCGGAATTGAATCAACAGGAAATGCGCGCGTTCCCTTTTCTATCAAATACTTTTTGGTAGCTATCTTATTTGTTCTTTTTGATGTGGAGGTAATTTTTATGTATCCCTGGGCAGTAAATTTCAGGGAACTTGGTTTGCAGGGATTTTTAGAGATGTTGGTATTTATAGCATTTCTGCTTGCAGGGCTTATTTACATCATTAAAAAGGGTGCATTAAAGTGGGAGTGATCTTATTAAAGAAAGAAAATGTCAGAAATAATTAAGCCTAATTTCAATATTGCTCAGGTGCCTCCGGGTCACGATGGCCCCGGCTTTTTTGCTACTTCAATGGATAAGGCGGTGGGCTTGGCACGTAAAAATTCTATCTGGCCTTTACCTTTTGCTACCTCTTGCTGCGGAATTGAGTTCATGGCCATGATGGGTTCGCATTACGATTTTGCACGTTTTGGTTCTGAACGTTTAAGTTTCTCGCCCCGTCAGGCCGATCTGCTGATGGTGATGGGAACAATTGCTAAGAAAATGGCTCCTATAGTAAAACAGGTGTATGAGCAAATGGCAGAGCCTCGTTGGGTTCTTTCAATGGGAGCTTGTGCCAGCAGCGGTGGAATATTTGATACCTATAGTGTGTTGCAGGGAATTGACAGAATTATTCCGGTGGATGTTTACGTTCCCGGTTGCCCTCCACGCCCTGAACAGGTTATAGACGGAATTTTAAAAATTCAGGACCTTGTAGGAAATGAATCATTAAGAAGAAGAAATTCTCCTGAATACAAAGAAATGCTTGCAACTTACGGGATAAAGGTTGACTAATGGAAGACACCTTGCTGCATATTATTCACGATAAACTGAAAAGCAAATTCGGTGAAGATATTATCTCCGCTGAACAGGCTTATGATTTTCCGGTTTACACTGTAAGCAAGAAAAAAATTATTGAGATCATCAGCTTCCTTTATAATGAGGAAGAGTTAGGGTTTCGTTTTCTCACTACTATGTGCGGAATTCAGTTTCCAGAGAACAAAGGCGGAGAATTTTGCATTATGTATCAGTTGCACAACATGCCTAAGAACTGGAGAATTAGACTTAAAGTTTTTACTCCTTCAAATGATATGGAATATCCAACGCTGACCGGAATTTTTTCAACAGCAAACTGGATGGAGCGTGAGGCTTTTGATTTTTATGGCTTTATTTTTAAAGGTCATCCCAACCTGATAAGAATTTTAAATGTGGAGGACATGAATTATTTTCCAATGCGTAAGGAATACCCATTGGAAGATGGAACGAGAGAGGATAAAAATGATTCGATGTTCGGAAGATAAAAAGAAGCCCACCCAACCCTCCCGAAGGGAGGGCTTTAGACAATGATTGAAGAAAAACAAATAAAGAAAACTACAGAAAGCCTCCCCTTTGGGGAGGTTGGTGGGGCTTCTAAGGACTATACTACCCTTAACCTCGGACCAACGCATCCGGCTACTCACGGTATTTTTCAGAATATTGTAAAAATGGATGGCGAGATCATTGTAGATGCCGTTCCTACAATCGGATATATCCACCGTGCCTTTGAAAAGATTGCAGAGCGCAGACCTTATTATCAGATTACTCCGCTTACCGACCGAATGAATTATTGCTCGTCACCCATCAATAATATGGGCTGGCACATGACGGTTGAAAAACTGGCGGGAATTGAAATTCCTAAACGTGTTCAATACATGCGTGTAGTTATTATGGAACTGGCTCGTATTGCCGACCATATTGTTTGCAACAGTGTTATTGGTGTTGATACCGGAGCATTGTCTGGATTTCTTTATGTGTTTCAGCAACGTGAGCATATTTACGAGATATACGAAGAGATTTGCGGAGCACGTTTAACAACAAACGTTGGCCGTATTGGTGGACTGGAAAGAGATTTTTCTCCAAAGTGCATTGATAAGATTGAGTATTTCCTGAAAACGTTTCCTGCAGTTTTAAAAGAGTTTGAAAGCCTGTTGATGCGTAACCGCATTTTCATGGACAGAACAATTAGTGTTGGCGCTATTACTGCCGAACGTGCTTTGAACTATGGATTTACCGGACCAAACCTTCGCGCCACAGGAGTTGATTACGATGTGCGCGTAATGAACCCCTATTCAGGTTATCAGGATTTTGATTTTGTAGTTCCGGTAGGAACCAGCGGTGATACCTACGACCGATTTATGGTGCGTGAGCAGGAAATGTGGGAAAGTCTGAGCATCATCCGTCAGGCAATGGACAAAATAAAACAGATGCCTGAAAAAGTATTTCACGCTGATGTTCCTGAATTTTATTTACCGCCTAAAGAAGAAGTTTACAATAACATGGAAGCGCTCATCTATCACTTTAAAATTGTGATGGGCGAAGTGGAAGTTCCTAAAGGAGAAGTTTATCATTCAGTAGAAGGAGGAAACGGTGAACTTGGTTTTTACCTGGTGAGTGATGGAGGAAGAACACCATACCGCCTGCATTTCCGCAGACCTTGTTTTATTTATTATCAGGCTTATACCGAAATGATTAAAGGAGCAATGCTGAGTGATGCAATATTAACCCTGAGCAGTTTGAATGTGATTGCCGGAGAATTAGATGCTTAAAGAATGGCAGAGATGAAACCCATAAAATTTTCTGACGAGGCGTTAGCGCTTAGTCACAAAATAATGAAACGTTATCCCGAGGGAAAACAGAAGTCGGCAATACTGCCGGTTCTGCATTTAGCGCAGGCTGAATTTGGCGGCTGGCTGAGTGCTCCTGTAATGGATTATGTTGCTTCATTGTTATCTATTCAACCGGTTGAGGTGTATGAAGTGGCTTCTTTTTACAGCATGTATAACCTGAAACCGGTTGGTAAATGTGTGATTGAAGTTTGCAGAACAGGACCGTGTTGGTTAATGGGTGCTGAAGACCTAGTAAAATTTATTGAGAAAAAACTAAACATCAAAGAAGGACAAACAACTGCGGACGGAATGTTCACATTGAAAACAGTTGAGTGTCTTGCATCTTGCGGAACAGCGCCAATGATGCAGATAGGAGAGACCTATCACGAAAATCTGACATTTGAAAAATGCTCTGATATTCTGGATAATTACAAAGCGAAAGGTGAAAACGTTTCGCACTGGAGAAAAGAGAGAATTACAAATCATTCTGATATAAAGCAATAATGGGAAGACAGCTTTTAATTAATGATTTAGATAAAGAAGGAATCGCAACACTTCCGGGCTACAAAGCGCATGGCGGTTATGTCGCTCTTGAAAAAGCGCTGAAGATGAAACCGGAAGAAGTTGTTTCGGAAGTTCAGAAATCAGGTTTACGCGGAAGAGGTGGTGCAGGATTTCCAACCGGAATGAAATGGAGTTTTATTGCAAAGCCTCCGGGAGTTCCGCGTTACCTTGTTTGCAATGCTGATGAGAGCGAGCCGGGAACATTTAAAGACCGCTACCTGATGCAGCGCAAGCCGCATGTCCTGATTGAAGGAATGATTATTTCTTCATTCGCATTGGGCGCAAATGTTTCTTACATCTATATCCGCGGAGAGATGATGTATCAGTTTCACATTTTAGAGAAAGCGATACAGGAAGCGTATGATGCAGGTTATCTCGGAAAAAATATTCTCGGAACAGGTTACGATTTAGATTTATATGTTCATTGCGGTGCGGGAGCATATATCTGCGGAGAAGAAACAGGATTGATAGAATCACTGGAAGGTAAAAGAGGGAATCCTCGCATTAAGCCGCCATTCCCTGCGGTGAAGGGAGTTTGGCAATGCCCTACAGTTGTAAACAATGTGGAAACACTGGCAGCTGTTGTTCCTATTATTAATATGACCGGTGATGAATACGCGAAGATTGGAATTGGAAAATCAACAGGAACAAAGCTGATATCAGCAAGCGGACATATTAATAAGCCCGGAGTGTATGAAATTGAATTAGGTGTTCCGGTTGAAGAATTCCTTTACTCTGACCAATATTGCGGAGGAATTCGCAACGGTAAAAAACTGAAAGCAGTTGTTGCCGGAGGTTCTTCTGTTCCAATTCTTCCGGGAGAAAAATTATTGAAAACACCGAAAGGTGAACCACGCCTGATGAGTTATGAAAGTTTAAGTGAAGGTGGTTTTGGTGAAGGAACCATGCTGGGTTCGGGTGGTTTTATTGTGATGGATGAAGATACAAGTGTTGTAAAAAATCTTTGGAACTTCACCCGTTTTTATCACCACGAAAGTTGCGGACAATGTTCGCCTTGTCGTGAGGGAACAGGCTGGATGGAAAAAATCTTGCACAAATTTCTTGACGGACATGCAACAATGGCTGACATTGATTTGCTGTGGGATATCCAGAGTAAAATTGATGGCAGAACAATTTGTCCGTTGGGTGATGCCGCTTCATGGCCGGTTGCCAGTGCTATCCGTCACTTCAGAAGCGAGTTTGAAGAGTATGTGAAGAACGGAGAGAACATGAGAGATATACAACATTATTACAGAGTCAATAATTTGCAACCTGCATAAAAAAAGTGCCACAGATTACACAGATTAACACAGACAATTAGTGAAAATTTATGTATTATGTGGCTGAATAATAAAAATATTAAATCAGTGAAAATCTGTGTAATCTGTGGCTAAGAAATAAACATGCCTAAAGTAACGATAGACGGAATATCAATAGAAGTGCCTGAAGGAACAAGTATCCTGAATGCCGCGCGCATGATCGGTGGAGAAATTGTTCCACCTGCAATGTGCTATTATACTAAGCTGGAAACTTCAGGTGGCTATTGCAGAACCTGTATGGTGAAGGTTGTTAAAGGTTCGGAAAAGGATCCACGCCCGATGCCAAAATTGGTTGCATCATGCCGCCAACCTGTGATGGACGGAATGGAAGTGCAGAACATTACTTCACCTGAAGTAGTGGAAGCACGTGCCGGAGTTGTTGAGTTTCTTTTAATGAATCACCCGCTAGATTGCCCGATTTGTGACCAGGCCGGTGAATGTAATTTACAGGACTTAGGTTATGAGCATGGAAAAGACGGAACCCGTTATGAGTTTCAGCGCAGAGAATTTGAGAAGAAAGATATAGGCGATAAAATTCAACTGCACATGACACGTTGCATTCTTTGCTACCGTTGTGTGAAAGTTGCTGACCAGCTTTGTCCAAGCCGTGTGCACGGTGTGATGAACCGCGGTGATGTTTCTGAAATTTCTACTTACATCGAGAAAGCGATTGACAATGAAATGAGCGGAAATATGATTGATGTTTGTCCTGTTGGTGCACTCACCGATAAAACTTTCCGTTTCAAAAGTCGTGTATGGTTTACCAAACCGGTAGAGGCTCACCGCAATTGCACCAAGTGTTCAGGCAATGTGAGATTGTGGTTCAAAGGCGAAGATGTTCTTCGTGTTACAGGTCGGAAAGATCAGTGGGGAGAAGTGAAAGAATTCATTTGTAATGAATGCCGTTACGATAAGAAAAATGTTTCGGATTGGGTGATCGAGCAACCAACGCATGTTGACAGACATTCGGTGATTTCGCAAAATCATTATGAAAATCTGAAACAGATGAAACTAGATACGCAGAGATTAAAAGCAAAATTGCCGGAGAAAAAAACTAACGGCAATACTAAATAAGATGTTTACGCCAGAATTGATATTTAAGATTGTTCTCATCGTTTCAATATTTGCTGTAACGCTTGTTATAGCAATGTACTCCACATACGGTGAGCGTAAAATTGCAGCGTTCATGCAGGACAGGCTTGGTCCTAACCGTGCGGGTATTTTTGGAATTCTGCAACCGCTTGCTGATGGTGTTAAGATGTTCATGAAGGAAGAGTTAATTCCTGATATATCGAACAAAGTGTTGTTTATTCTTGGCCCTTGCCTTGCCATGACAACAGCTTTAATGACGAGTGCTATTATTCCCTGGGGTTCTACTATCAATATCGGAGGAACAGATTTTTCATTGCAGATTACAGATTTGAATATTGGTGTGCTGTATGTTTTTGCAGTTACTTCTATCGGTGTTTACGGAATTATGATTGGCGGCTGGGCTTCTAACAATAAATACTCTTTGCTGGGTGCGTTGCGTGCTTCTTCGCAAATGATCAGTTACGAAATTGCGATGGGACTTGCCATCATTGCGCTTATCATGTCAACAGGAACATTAAGCCTGAAAGAAATTTCAGCTGCACAAGCAGGTTTTCACTGGAATATTTTTGTTCAGCCTTTGGGCTTTCTCATTTTTATCATCTGTTCATTTGCTGAAACCAACCGCGCACCATTTGATTTACCGGAGTGCGAAACCGAATTGATCGGGGGGTATCATACCGAATACAGCAGTATGAAACTGGGTTTTTATCTGTTCGCGGAATACATCAATATGTTTATTGCTTCGGCAGTAATTTCAACACTTTATTTTGGCGGCTATAATTTCCCATTCATGAATGACATGGGCTTATCGTCAAATGCAATAGCTATTCTCGGAGTTGTTTTTCTCTTTGCGAAAATTTTCTTTTTCATCTTTTTCTTCATGTGGATTCGCTGGACTATTCCTAGATTTCGTTATGACCAACTAATGCGTTTGGGATGGACAGTTTTGATACCACTTGCAATTTTTAATATTCTTCTTACCGGAGCAATTATATTCGCGACCAATAATTAATTCAGGGAAATGCAGTCATTAACTAACAGGAAAAAAGTTGTAGGGAAAAAGGAAATGACCTGGGTTGAGAAACTCTACTTGCCTGCTATTTTTGGTGGAATGAGAATTACGCTCAAGCACATGTTCTCCAAGAAAACTACCATCAGTTATCCTGAACAAACGCGTGAATTCAGTCAGATTTACAGAGGAATGCACGTGTTGAAACGCGATGAAAAAGGTGCTGAACGTTGCACAGCTTGCGGATTATGCGCAGTTGCTTGTCCTGCTGAAGCAATTACAATGGTTGCAGCAGAACGCAAAAAAGGTGAAGAGAATTTGTATCGCGAAGAAAAATATGCAGCAGTTTATGAGATAAACATGCTGCGTTGTATCTTCTGCGGAGATTGTGAAGATGCTTGTCCGAAAGAGTCTATTTTTCTTACTGATAGAATTGTTCCTTCTGATTTAGAAAGAAGTGAATTTATTTACGGTAAAGACAAATTAGTAGAGACTCTTGAAAACCCGATTGATATTTCAAAACGCCAGACACCTGAAGTTTTGGAATTCAAAAAGAATAAAAAACTTACACACAACCGATAAGAAGAAGATAAATTTATGACCCAGTTTCTTTTTTATTTTCTTTCGTTTGTGGCTGTGGCAGCAGGGCTGATGGTGATAACAGCAAAAAATCCTGTTCACAGTGTGCTGTATCTTATCATTGCATTTTTCGCCATTGCCGGACACTATATTTTATTGAATGCACAGTTTCTTGCTATCGTTCACATCATTGTTTATGCGGGTGCTATTATGGTTCTTTTTCTTTCGGTAATCATGTTATTGAATTTGAATAAAGACAATGAGCCTGCCAAGTCAAATGTGTTGAAACTCGCTGCTGCAGTTGCTGCAGGTTTGTTGCTGGTTACGTTTACCGGAACATTGAAAGGCACTGAATCAATTATTGCATCGCAGCCTTATGATGACCAGATCGGTTATGTAAAAGCACTTGGAAAAGTTTTGTTTAATGATTTTCTGCTTCCGTTTGAAGTGTCAGCGTTGCTTTTGCTTTCAGCGATTATAGGAGCAGTTGTTTTGGTAAAACATGATTTGAAATAATGGAAAATATTTCTGCACAGCTAACACAGGTTGCCCCGCTTGAACACTACATTCTGTTGAGTGCTGTTTTGTTTTCGCTTGGTGTTTTAGGAGTTTTGCTTCGCAGAAATGTGATCATCATGTTTATGTCTATTGAGTTAATGCTGAATGCCTGCAACCTTTTGCTGGCTGCTTTTTCAGCATTTCATTCCAGTGCGGCAGGACAGATTTTTGTTTTCTTTATTATGATTGTGGCAGCAGCGGAAGTAGCAGTTGGTCTTGCAATCATTGTAATGATTTACCGGAATATTCATTCGATTGATATTAACGAACTGAGCAAATTGAAGTGGTAATGATAAACGCTGCCTGGCTTATTCCTTTATTGCCTTTAGTTGGTTTTTTAATCAACGCGCTTGGGAAAAAATGGCTTTCTAAAAACATAGTTTCTCTCGTTGCATCTGGAAGTGTTTTGGGTTCATTTGTAATTGCAGCCGGAATTTTTATTGAACTTCTTGGAGGAGCAGGCGCTCAGACTTTAAGCCTAGGAGAACTAATGAATGCAGGTGGTTTCTCGGTTTCTCTTTCATTGTTGATTGACCCGCTTTCTGTTTTGATGACCTTAATTATTACAGGCATTGGTTTTTTTATCCATGTTTATTCTGTTGGCTACATGAGCCATGACGAAGGCTTTGCACGTTATTTCTCATACCTGAATTTGTTTGTGTTCTCCATGCTGATGCTGGTGTTGGGAGCTAATTACATCCTAATGTTTGTTGGTTGGGAAGGTGTTGGTTTCTGTTCTTACTTGCTGATCGGTTTTTGGTTTGGCGACAATGCAAACAACGATGCTGCTAAAAAAGCATTCGTTATGAACCGTATTGGTGATGTTGGTTTCCTGACGGGAGTGTTTTTAATTTTCATCACCTTCGGAAGTATTGAATATGCACAGGTATTCAGTAGCGCGGCTGCTATGCCTGCGGGATTAGTTGTTATTACTACCATTACGCTGCTGCTTTTTATTGGCGCAACAGGAAAGAGTGCACAAATTCCTTTGTTCACATGGTTGCCTGATGCGATGGCGGGACCAACTCCTGTTTCAGCATTGATACATGCTGCAACGATGGTAACTGCAGGTATTTACATGATTGTGCGTTCCAACATTCTGTTCACGCTTGCGCCCATTACGATGGAAGTTATCACGTATGTGGGTGTTGCGACTGCATTGCTCGGAGCATTTGTTGCCATTACGCAAAACGATATTAAAAAGGTGCTGGCTTATTCTACCGTTAGTCAGTTGGGTTATATGTTTGTTGCGGTTGGAGTAGGAGCTTATTCAACCGGGATGTTCCACCTGATCACACACGCTTTTTTTAAAGCACTTCTTTTCTTAGGAGCAGGTAGTGTTATTCATGCAATGAGTGGTGAGCAGGACATTCGCAAAATGGGTGGACTGAAAAAAGATTTGCCTGTAACGTATCTTACCTTTCTTGCAGGAGTGCTTGCCATTGTTGGTTTGCCGCCTTTTTCGGGTTTCTTTTCGAAAGACGAAATTCTTGCTAAAGTATTTGAACATTCAACGGTGCTTGCGGTGGTAATGGTCATCACGTTTATGATGACAGCCTTCTATATCTTCCGTATGTTCTTTCTTGTTTTCTTTGGTGGTTTCAGAGGAAGTGAAAAACAAAAATCACATTTACATGAATCACCTGCGGTGATGACTGTGCCGCTGATTGTTCTGGCAGTTCTTGCTCTTGCAGGTGGTTTTATCAATGTTCCTGAAACATTGTTCGGACATCATGCATTGGCAAATTATCTTGAGCCTGTGTTGCGTCCTTCACTGGCAATTATGTTTAGTGAAGAGCCTTCACATGCAACTGAATATATGTTGATGGCAATTGCGATTGCAGGAACATTAGCAATGTTTGCTGTGGCTTATTCACGTTATTTAACCAAGGCGCATGTGCCTGCTGCATCAGAAAAAGAGCAATCATTTTTGTATCGCTTATCAAGTCACAAAGGATATATTGATGAGTTCTACGATATGACTATCCGCAAGCCGCTGGATTGGATTTCATCTGTTCTGAATGATGTGTTTGACAAAAATATTTTTGACCGCATTGTAAATTCTGTTGGTGAGTTAGTGGTAGTTGGAAGTGGTGTTGCACGTTTATTACAAACCGGCAAACTTGGTTTTTACCTCTTTATTATGGTAGCAGGAATTACGGCTATGTTGTTTTTTAATTTTATGTTTTAGCGCAGGATGATAACGATAGCATTACTTAGTTTACCATTACTTGCAGCAATATTTCTGCTTATTTCGCGCAGCGCAATGGCCAAACAGATTGCCTTGGTTGCAACCATTGCTGAGCTTGTTCTTGCAGTTGTTGCCGCTGTTCAGTTTGAGCAAAATTCATCGGTTCAGTTTCTTGCCAACTACTCGTGGATACCGTCTTTAGGTATTGATTTTAAAGTGGGAATGGATGGTATCAGCTTGTTGCTGGTGCTGCTTACCGCTTTTCTGATGCCGTTTATTGTTCATGTTTCGTTTAAGAAGAAGTATGATAACGAAGCAGCATTCTACGCTTTATTGTTGCTGGCACAAACAGGATTGATTGGCGTATTTACTTCCCTAAACGGTTTCTTGTTTTACTTCTTCTGGGAGTTAGTTTTAATTCCGGTTTACTTCCTTGCCATATTGTGGGGTGGCGAAAGAAGAATTCAAGTTACATTTAAGTTTTTCATTTATACGGTGCTCGGCAGTTTCTTTATGCTGCTTGGTTTTATCTACCTGTATTTGCAAACTCCGGGTGGTTCATTTGATATGGCTGCATTGCAGTCATTACAGTTAGACAGAGAAACACAAGGTTGGATTTTCTGGGCGTTCTTTATTGCCTTTGCTATTAAAATGCCGGTGTTTCCTTTTCATACCTGGCAGCCTGATATGTATGCAGAGTCTCCTGTATCGGTTACTATGTTGCTTTCGGCATTGATGGTGAAGATGGCTGTTTATGGTGTGTTCCGTTGGATATTACCTGTTACTCCGCTTGCTCTTGAAGACTGGGGAAATGTTGTTATAATCCTTTCGGTTACGGGAATTATTTATGCTTCGTGCATTGCCATTGTGCAGAAAAACATGAGAAGATTAGTTGCTTATGCTTCTATTGCGCACGTTGGTTTGATGTCGGCAGGTGTGTTTTCAATGAACGCAGAAGGCTTGCAGGGAGCAATGTTTCAGATGCTGAGCCACGGAATAGGAGCGGTTGCTTTGTTCTACATCATTGAAATGATTTACGAGAAAACAGGAACGATGGAAATTGCTTCGCTTGGCGGAATAACATCTAAAGCACCTGTGTTTGCTACTATCTTCCTTATCTATATTCTCAGCACGATTGCTATGCCGTTGACCAATGGTTTCTGGGGTGAGTTTTTATTGCTGCTGGGTGTTTACAAATACAGCATGGTGTTAGGAACCATCAGCACATTGACGATTGTGTTGGGTGCTGTGTATATGCTGCGCATGTATCAGGCAAGTATGTTGGGAAAAACGAATGCGGTTACTCAAAGCTTTACCGATGTAACATTGCAGGAAGGAATTATTTTATCGGTGATAGTGGTAGTGATTTTCTTTATGGGTGTGCAACCTTCTGTTTTTATAGATATTGCAAAGCCTGCTATTGAAAACATTCTTTCACCTGTAACACAAACAGTAATAAACTAACGAGAAATGAACGCGCTGCTTGTATTATCTATTGCCGGATTAGCTGCTCTCTTCTCAGGTTTCTCGCACAATAAGAAACTGGCAGTTATTGTTTCGTTGCTTGGTTTGGCGGCTGCGTTTACGGTTAATGTTCTGGACTGGAACACAGCAGTGCGTTATTACAACGACATGATTTTTGTTGACAATTATGCCATCGCATTTACGGGAGTAATGGCACTTACCATGTTACTGATAGTTGCGTTGTTTGTTGATTATAAAGAAAGCGTTGAAGTGCCGAATGCAGAGATTTTTGCTTTGTTATTTTTCTCATTGGCGGGTGGAGTAATGCTTGTTTCTTATTCCAATTTACTGATGCTTTTCTTAGGCATTGAAATCCTTTCCATTCCG
>CAMAVO010000021.1 GCA_945861685.1 Chitinophaga pinensis
CCATATCATAGCCTGTATAAAATTCATAATCGGTTGGAAAGCGAAAAAATAAATTATCAAACGAAGCATTGATGAAGTTAAAGGTGTTCATGTTGATTATATCATAAATTCCATTGAACATCATTCTGCGGTAAACTTCGTTAATGGTAATAAGGCTGTCGCGGTATTCTCCTTCTGCATCCAGTAAATCCTGATATTTTTTCAGTTCCTGTTTTCCGTTTGCCATGCCCACATAATTTTCGTTGAGCGAATCCACATAGATACCGAAAGATATTGGACCCATCTGTTCACCAATCTGTGCAGCCGATGCGCCTTCAATCATGCGCACTTTTATTACCTCGTATTGCCGATGGTAATAAGCGATTTTATAGGAAAGGTCGCCTTCAATAAAAGCAGTATCAGTTTGCAGTTTTACAACTATTGCTCTGCGTGATTCAAAACTTAAATCGGTTGATTTCAAGGCGGCAAGTTCAGCGCTCATTTCAGCGTCTAATGGTTCGCGGCCGAGTAAATCAATGTAGAGGCGATTGATGTAATTCTCAATCAGTACATCGGGAATTTCATTGTAATAAGGAGCGTTATTATCGGGAATTAGTTCCGCATCTTTTTTACAGGAAGAAAAAAAGAGGGGCAGGCAGAAAAGCGCAAGAAGAAAAGAGGAAAACCTTTTTTTCATTCGTCAAATATACCAAACAATGCTCCTTTAAATGTTACGGAATGGTAAAATTTATCTGCGTGGAAGCACTTGTTGTTCCCAATCCGTTGAGCGCAAATGTTACGTTGGAAGTGCTTACCCAATCACCACTGCTGAAATTGTTGTTGCCGTCAGTATCGTAAAGGGCATATAAATAATAAGTGCCGGGGTGCATGTAATTAAATGTGTAGCTGTGGTCGTTTGCAGCCAGAATAACATAGCGTGAGCGGTATTTTAAATTTCCGGTATTTAAGCTGATACCTGAAATTAAGGGTTGAGTAGTAATAATCAGGAATACTTTGTTGGAAGGGTTGGGTGTGAAGGAAGGCGAGAAGGTATAATTGATAGTTGCCTGACCCAGATAAGGCTGCTCACTTTCGGTATAAGGGTCGCCTCCACCAATGGAGTAATAAACAGCTTCTGTTTCGCCTGTAAACGTTGTTGAAAAATCTTTTGTCAACGTTTTTTGCGGGAAATTAAAATTTGAAACCGCAGGCTGGCAGGAAGTGTTGTCCTGCAACTTTGCGCTCCAGCTCATGTGAAGTGTTGCTGAGGAAAGTGTGTTGTATTTATTGGTGTATGAATTCATATACAAACTATCGTTGCTGAAAATAACTTCGGTGTATGCTCTGTTTTTTCCAATTATAATTTCAGAAAAGCGGTAATAGGATTTAGTAGGAGTTTCGGAAACGCTGTCGGCAAGAAAGTAAGATACACGTGACTGACCACTCCAGGAGCCACCATTGCGAAAGCATACTCTGTATTGATTTTTATATTTGGCAATAAAGAAACTCATGTGAATATTGTTGGAAGTATCCAGTTCGCTTTTTTCAGAAACCTGATTTTCTGATATTGGTCGGAAATCAACAATCCATTCAGGGTAACTGCCAAGTGCAGTGGTTGATGTAACAGGGCCATTCCAGATGCCTTTTACTTTGTTGAGTAAACCAAAACCTAAGGTGCTGTCAAGGGTTGCGTAATCGGGATTGCCGTTGTTGTTATTGTCATCGGGTGTTTTTTCTTTGCAGGAAGTGATGAGTGCAAGGACGACTAATAAAAGGCTCAGCGACTTTTTCATTTTGATTGAATTTAAAAAGGGCAGAATTTTTTAAAATTCTGCCCTTTGTTGGAGGTCGCGAGCGGATTTGAACCGCTGTACGAGGTTTTGCAGACCTCTGCCTAGCCGCTCGGCCACGCGACCGTTTTATTTAAACGGGCTGCGAAAATACTAATTAATTGGAAACAATAAAGTTTGTACATAAAAAAAGCCCCACCGGGAGGTGAGGCTTTTTATATAAGTTATTGATGCTTATTTCAAATCAAAACTAGTGTTACCAATCTCTGTTTTGTCGGCATACACAGTAATTTTGTAAGTTCCGGCATTAAGCGGAGTTGATGAACTGTAATTAACGCAAAGTGGCATTGTTTGATTGCTGTATTCTACATCTTCTTTCATGCTAACAGCTACTTTTTGTCCGTTTACAGAAATCTCGTTTCCTTCGCCCATTCCTTTTGCCAAGACCTGTCCCGCAGGATCCTGAATGCGAATATAGATTTCTTTGTTTCCGCGGTCAGCAATTTTGTTTTCGCCAAGAATAAAGCAGGTTTTGATTTTGTTAACCTTTTTAGCTTTAGTAGTAGCTTTTTCTTTTGAACCTTTTACCTGCAAGCCTTCTGCAGTAACTTCATAGGCAGCCAAAATTTTTCCTTTAGCTATTGTAGCAGCCTGATTCATGTTTTCATTTGTAAGTTCAAGGTTAGCATTTAACTGCTGTGAAAGGTCGCCTTTTACTTTTACGTTCTCGCCCTGTAACTGGTCATTAGCCTGTTTAAGTTGAGTAATCTGCGTTTCCAATTCAGTCTGTTTTACCTTAAGAGCAGCTACTTCGTTTTTATATTTTCTCATGCTAGATGCATCAGAAGTTGCTTTACCCAGTTGCTCTTGCAGTTCAATAATTTTTGCTCTTTCAGCTTCTAAATCAGCGCTTAACGAACCGTTGGTGGTCTGTAAGCTGTCATACTTTGCAAGCATGGCAGTAAGATCAGACTGCATCTGGTCTTTTTCAGAAATAAGATTATTTTTTTCTACAATTACCAGTTCTTTTTGAGATTTCTGGCTATAAAGCTGCCATCCAAGAACTCCTGAAATTCCCATCAATACAAAGGTGAGAATCATGAATAACTTGTTACCCGAAGACTGTTTTTCGTTGCTTTCCATTTTGATGTTTTGGTTTTTTATTAGGTTATTTGGCGCAAAAGTATAAAATTTGCTTAGAATAAAGTTAATTTTTGTTTAATGCAATGAAAAGCAAGGCCAAATCAATTATTATGTCTGCGGGTGAATACATTACGGACATGATTGGATTGATATATCCGAAAATCTGCATGGCATGTGACAGACCTTTGCTGAAGCACGAAGAAACCCTCTGTACTTTTTGTATTTATTCGTTGCCCAAAACCAGTTTTGACACACAAAATGACAACCCGGTAAGTCGTTTGTTTTGGGGTAAAACTGAAATTGAAGGAGCTGCATCCTATTTTCATTTTGAAAAAGGAGGACATGTTCAGCAGTTAATTCACCGTTTTAAATACAAGGGGTTTAAAGAAATTGGTTTTGAAGTGGGTAAACATTACGGAACTGAACTTAAAAATGCAGCGCCTTATAATACTTCTGATATAATTGTGCCGGTTCCCTTGCATAAAAGCAAACAGCGAAAAAGAGGCTATAATCAAAGCGAATTTTTTGCTGCCGGCCTTTCTCAAGCTATGAAAATCCCTACTGATTTTACTTCGCTTTATCGTGCTAAAGCCACCGACACACAGACAAGAAAATCACGATTTGAACGTTTTGAAAACGTGGAGTCTATTTTCCAATTGAAAGAAAATCATCCACTTTCGGGCAAACATATTTTATTGGTTGATGATGTGGTTACAACAGGATCAACATTGGAGGCATGTTGTCATATACTTAAAGAAGCCGGAAATAAAGTAAGCTTGGTTACTATGGCCTATGCGAAGTAAACTTTAGAGAATTATTCCTTTTTGTTTTAATTCTGTCAATTGCTCATTACTATAGCCTAACTGAGCTAATACAGAATCTGTATCCTGACCAAATTTTGGCGCAAACTTATTTGGTTGATTTTCACTTGCTGAAAATTTAATTGCAGCGCCAATTGTGTTTAGTTTTTTGGTTCCTGCTTCAGTTTCTATAACCATATTGCGGGCTTGTAATTGCGGATTATTTTGCAACTCATTTGTTTCCAAAACAGGGGAGAGGCAAACATCGTGTTGATTCGAAAATTCTTCCCAATCGTTTCTTGTTTTGTTTTTAAAAAGTGCTGAAATTTCTTCTTTCAGTTTTTGTATTTCATCTGCAGGACCAAAGGTTTTATTTTTCCATTCTGGTTTATTTACTGCATCACAGAAAGTCATCCAAAACTTTGGTTCCAATGCACCAAGCGCAACAAATTTTGCATCAGCAGTTTCGTAAACATTGTAGTTTACCAGTTCGCCCGAAAGCTGAAAATTTTCGCGTTCAATGTTTCTTCCATCAGCCCAGGCAGCAGCATGAATTAGTGTTGCAAAAGGCACAGCTGAATCGGTCATTGAAATATCTACATGTTGTCCTTCACCTGTTTTTTCGAGTTGAAGTAAAGCAGCAAGGCAACCATTAACAGCAGCGTAAGAGCCAGAAACATCGGCAATCTGAACTCCGGGAATTACAGGTTTTTCTTTTGTTCCGATGTTGGCAAGTAGTCCCGAAATGGCAATGTAATTCAGGTCGTGCCCAGCCTTTTGTGCATATGGCCCTGTTTGTCCGTAGCCGGTTATTGAAACGTAAATTATTTTCGGATTTATTGTTTTTGCATATTCATAACCTATCCCCATTTTATCCAAAACTCCGGGACGAAATTGCTCTATCACCACATCAGCAGTTTTGAGTAATGAGAAAAAAATTTCTTTCCCTTCTTCTGATTTTAGGTTTAACGCAATGCCTCGTTTGTTGCGGTTAAGCGATAAGTATAAAGCAGAATCATCGTCCACAAAAGGAGGGAAAAAGCGGATGTAATCCGGAGAATTTATATCTTCTATTTTTATTATTTCTGCACCCATGTCGGCAAGCATCTGGGTTGCCAATGGACCGGGAAGCAAGCGACTTAAATCAAGAATTTTTATTCCTGCAAGTGGTAATGAATTCATCCTAATTTTACTTTAATATTGTCGCGACAAATATGGCAATCTCCTGAATAGCCCTGACAAATATTAAATCCCAAAAAATCTATCTTTGCCCGCATGTACTACAATAATATTTTAGAAACCATTGGAAACACGCCTTTGGTAAAACTTAACAAAGTAACCAAAGGTGTTAAGGCAACTATTCTTGCCAAAGTAGAAACCTTTAATCCTGGGCATTCCATCAAAGATCGTATGGCGGTGAAAATGATAGAAGATGCAGAAAAATCAGGCGCTTTGAAACCGGGAGGAACTATTATTGAAGGAACTTCGGGAAATACCGGAATGGGTTTGGCTATTGCAGCTATTGTAAAAGGGTATCGCCTGATCTGCACAATGCCCGACAAACAGAGCAAAGAAAAAATGGATATGTTGCGTGCGATGGGAGCAGAGGTTGTTGTTACTCCAACGAATGTGGAGCCTGATGATCCGCGTTCTTATTACTCAGTTGCACGAAGATTGAATAAAGAAATTGCAAACTCTTTTTACCCGAATCAATACGATAATTTGAGCAACACGGTTGCTCACTATGAGCAGACAGGTCCTGAGATATGGGAGCAAACAGAAGGGAAAGTGACACACTTAGTTGTTGGAGTAGGAACAGGCGGAACCATTTCGGGAACAGGAAAATATCTGAAAGAAAAAAATCCAAACATTCAGGTGTGGGGAATTGATACCTATGGTTCGGTTTTCAAAAAATATCATGAGACGGGAATTTTTGATGAGAAAGAAATTTACTCTTATTTAACAGAAGGAATTGGTGAAGATATATTGCCTAAAAATGTTGATTTCAGCGTTATTGATTTGTTTGAGAAAGTAACAGATAAGGAAGGAATGCTGATGACGCGCAGACTTGCAAAAGAAGAGGGAATTTTTGTGGGTAACAGTGCCGGATGCGCTGTGCAAGGCTTGCTGCAATTGAAAGACAGACTTACAGAAAAGGATGTGGTGGTTGTTATTTTTCACGATCACGGCAGTCGTTACGTTGGCAAAATTTTCAATGATGACTGGATGCGTGACCGCGGATTTCTGGAGAAACCAAAAGTTACCATCAGCGATATAGCCGGAAATAATGGAATGGAGATTATCACCATTGATGAGAGTGCATTGGTTGCTGAAGCGATTACAAAAATTACAAAAAACAATGTTTCGCAACTTCCTGTTTTTAATGGCGACAAACCAGTTGGTTCAGTAAATGATGGTCAGCTTTTTTCTTTGCTTATGGAAAATCCTGCAGCAAAAAATGAAAAGATAGGAACAGTGATGCAGCCATCTTTTCCGGTTGTGGATGCAAGCGCAAACGTTGAGCAGATTACTGCAAAATTCACTAAAAATAACAGCGCAGTGTTATTTAAAGACCACAACGGAAAGTTTAAGATTATCACTAAGCATGACCTTATAAGTGCAATTGCGGGATGAGCCCCTTACTTATTGACCAACTAGGTCGGAGTACTTTAATAAACCTAAATTCTCAGCAGCGCATCATCTCCCTCGTGCCCTCCCAAACCGAATTACTTTTTGATTTAGGTCTAGATGAAGAAGTGGTTGGCATCACCAAATTCTGCATTCATCCGAAAGAAAAAATTGCACAGAAAGAAAAAATTGGTGGTACCAAAAACCTGAACATCGAAAAAATACGCTCGCTGAACCCAACGCTGATAATTGCCAACAAAGAAGAAAATGAAAAAGAGCAGATAGAAGAACTGGCAAAGGATTTCCCGGTATGGATAAGCGATGTAATTGATTTACAAAGCGCATTGGAAATGATTGCGGCCGTTGGAAAAATGACGGGAAAAGAAAAAGAAGCTAAAACACTAACCCAAAATATTTCTGAAAACTTTTCGCCCTTAGCGCCCCTGCCTGCCGGCAGGCAAGGTTTGCGGTTAAAAAAATCTGTTGCCTACTTCATCTGGCAAAACCCTTTAATGGTTGCAGGCAACGCAACTTTTATAAACGATATGCTGCAACGCTGCGGTTTCCAGAATTGCTTCCAAAATCTGAACGGTCATTATCCTGAAATAAGCGCAGCGCAATTGCAGCAGGCAAATCCCCAGGTAATTTTACTTTCGTCAGAACCCTTTCCGTTTCAGGAAAAGCATGTGGAAGCTTTCAGCAAAATTTGTCCGGAAGCAAAAATTATTCTCGTTAATGGCGAGCTATTCTCTTGGTATGGCTCGCGGCTGTTGCACGCTCCCTCCTATTTCCAAAAACTGACCGCAAGTTTGCAGCCTTAAAAGCCCTGCAAAATTTTGTAGGTTTGTCCATCTGTGAAACCCAACTCAAAAAAACTTACTCTTTATCTACTGTCGACTCTGCTGCTGTTGGCGGCTTCGCATGTATTTAATACCGGCAATTGGTTTCATCCTTCGCTTGAAAAGCAGGGAAGCCGTTTTCAAAACAACCTGCTTGAAAAAGAAACACTGCTCGAAATACAATTGGGAGAGCTTGTCAACCAAACGCAGCACAGCAACGAGTACAACAGTTTTACGGGCCTAAAATTCGGAGAATTGTTTCCCGAAGAAGGAATGTTGTTTCTGATTTATGAAGAAGGAAAACTAAAATTCTGGAGCGATAATTCTGTCCCTGCAATTGATGAACTTACACCCCGCAGAAATTACGAAGAGCCACTACAGAAACTCAGCAACGGATGGTATCTGAGCAAAACACAAAAGGCAGGAAATAAAACCTATATCGGTTTGCTGCTCATAAAAAATGAATATCCGTTTGAGAATAATTATCTGCAAAACGGTTTTAATAAATGTCTGGATGTTGATGACGAACTGGAAATACATGCTGAACCTGCTGCGGAAACAATTGAAATAAAAAATAAAGCGAACGCATACCTGCTGTCTTTAGCCAAAGTGAAAGAGGCACCGCACATTGATACACATCAACTAATCAGCATTGCGTTATTTATTGCCGGACTATGTTTCCTGCTGCTTTTCTTTTACGGAATTTTCAACTTCTCTACTGCACTAAAGTTGGTTGTGTTTTCGTTGGTTGTGTTGATCATTCGGGCAGGAATGCTCTACTTCCAATATCCCGCAGCGCTTTATTCGCTTCCGCTTTTTGATCCCGCCTATCATGCTTCCTCTGCTGTGTTTCCTTCGCTCGGTGATTTTTTTCTGAATATTCTTACGGTGGCGTCACTTACTTTTTATATGACCAACAAAATAACTTTCAGAACTTCAGCTAAAGGAATTGCAAGTTCTTCTATGTTGCTGCTCTTTGCGCTTACTCTGCATTTTCCCATCGCCTATTTATTCGAACGTTTGATTGTGGATTCAGATATTGATTTCACCATCAACAATCTTTTTACGTTGAATTTTTTCAGTTATGCAGGCTTGTTAATTACAGGCTTGATGTTGCTTACATGGTTTTTTATTTTCAACAATGTTGTTGAATTTATTTCAGGAAATAGTCTCAGACAAAAGCTCAGCTCCTACACTATTGCAGTCGTTGCTTTTATTGTAATTGCCCTGCTTACAGGCAAAGCAGACTGGAGCGGCATAGGAATTACAGCAATGATTTGTGGCGGAATCATTATAATCAAAGAGCAGGAAAAAGTTTCACATTCATTTTTTTCAGCCGCTGCATTGCTACTTGGGTTTTCAGTGTATGCAGCTTATTCATTGGCAAATTATCACAAAGAAAAAGTAGAAATAAAAGCGCGCTTCTATGCCGAAAAGCTTGCTGCCGAGCGCGACCCTGTTGCTGAATATGTATTTACAGAAGTTGCAGATGAAATTAAAAACGATCGCATCATCAAAAACTTCATCACGCTTTTGCCGCAAAAACAAGACGAGTTTTTTTCGCGGGTTGAACAAAAATTCCTGAACGATTATTTGCAAAAATATGAAGTGCGAATAAGCGTGTTTAACACAAATGACACCCTCATTGCTTCAACTAACAAACTGACAAGAACTGCTGATTTTTACAAATCGCTTGAAACTTCATCCAAGCCAACTTCCGGTAAATCATTAGTTTATTCTTACGAAACAACCAATGAAATCAACTACCTCGGAAAAATCATTTTCTCAAACAATAGCAGAGATTCTATTCAAAAACAAACAACCGTCTTTATTGAGTTTGAAGAAAAGTCTTCAAAAAACGAATTAGGCTTTCCCGAGTTATTGCTCGACAAAAATGTGGACGATGACAAGAGCTTAGAAGATTACTCTTTTGCAGTTTATCGCGATGGAAAAATTGTTTCAGCCAATGGTGATTTCAGTTACAGTGCAGACGAACCTGCCGTGCAATTGCACAACGAAAAATTTGAGTTCCGCTCTTCGGGCAACTGGAGGCATCTGTTTTATAAGCCCAACCCCGATACCTTGATTCTGTTAAGCCGTCCGCAGCTTACAACATTTCAAAAACTCACGGGCGTTTCTTTTCTTTTCCTTTTATATTCCTGTTTTCTTCTGGTAACACTTTCGGGATATTCACTGATAAATTTCAAAAAACCGGAAATCGGAAACTTCAGATACCGCATTAACATTTCAATCATTTCTATTCTTACTATTTTTCTTTTACTGATTGGTTTTGCCACCATTTATTATGTGGAAACAGAATACCGTCACAAGAACAGTGAAGCCATCAGCGAAAAAATCCGTTCGGTCTTGATTGAGATGGAAAACAAATCATCAAAAAGCGAAAATTTTTACGGCAACACCGAGCAATTGAGTTATACGCTGAACAAATTTTCAAAAGTATTTTTCACCGATATTAATCTGTACGATACCAAAGGGGAACTCATTGTTTCAACACGCCCGCGCCTGTTTGATATCGGACTTACTTCCAAAAAATTAAATCCGGAAGCATCTTTCTCCATGCTGGTGCAAAAGAAAACCTTGTTTGTTCACAACGAAAATATAGGTGCGCTGAGTTTTCTTTCTGCCTACGCACCGCTTACCAACAGCAGCGGAGAAACAGTTGCTTACCTCAACCTGCCTTATTTTGCTAAACAAAGTGGTTTGCAAAAAGAAATTCTAACGCTGCTTTCTGCTTTGGTCAATATCTATGTGCTGCTGATTATTCTTGCCGTTGCGGTTGCCATCTTCATCTCCAGAAAAATAACGGAGCCATTTGATGCCATCGGAAAAAATATTCAACAGGTGAAACTCGGAAAAGAAAACAAACCGATTGAATGGAACAGCGATGATGAAATCGGGCGACTTGTTAAAGAATATAACAACATGATTCAAAAGTTGGGCGAAAGCGCTGAAACGCTTGCAAAATCAGAACGTGAATCGGCATGGCGCGAAATGGCAAAACAGGTAGCGCACGAAATAAAAAATCCGTTAACACCGATGAAGCTGAGTGTGCAACACTTACAGCATTCTTACAAAGAACAACGTCCGGGCTGGGATAAAAACATTGAGCGCATGACCCAGACAATGATTGAGCAGATTGATACGCTCGCTCATATTGCTTCTGAGTTTTCGAACTTCGCAAAAATGCCGAAAGCCAACAACGAAAAAATAAATATTGCAGATACAATTACCAATGTTGTTTCGCTTTACAACGAAACGGAGAATTGCAAAATTGAATTCAATGCTGTCGAAAACAATCTCTTTGTTCTTGCCGACCGTGAGCAATTGCAGCGTGTATTCAACAACCTGATCAAAAACGCAATTCAGTCTGTTCCTGAAACACGCGAAGGAAAGATTTTCATCACTCTTGAAAAGCCGAATAATACTGTTTTAATAAAAATTCAGGATAACGGAACCGGCATCAGCGATGAAATGAAAGACAAAATTTTCACACCCAACTTCACCACTAAAACAACAGGTATGGGGCTTGGACTGGCAATGGTGAAAAGCATTATTGAAAATTGCGGTGGCGTAATTTGGTTTGAAACAATTGTGTATAAAGGCACTGTATTTTTTATTGCGCTGCCACTTATTCCTTCCGAAAATTAACAATTGCTTAAAGCAATTCCCTTAAATTTGCAGCAATTACAATTCATAATTTCATGTTAGAAACACAAACTGTTGCAGCAGAAAAAAAGCAAACTGGTTATAACGAACTGCCACCATTCCCAAATGGTTGGTATGCTGCATGTTCTTCCGCACAACTAAAAAAAGGACAACTAATTTCAAAAAAATTCTGCGGACACGATATTGTTTTATTCCGCACCGAAGCAGGGGTTCCTGCGGCAGTTGATGCCTATTGTCCGCACATGGGTGCGCATTTTGCGCATGGAGGAACCGTGCAGGGCGAAACAATAAAATGCCCCTTTCATGATTTTTGTTTTGATGTAAAAGGCACATGCACTTCAACAGGCTACGGAACAAAACCACCGCCAAAAGCGGTGTTGCGTTCATGGCACCTGCGCGAGAAAAATGGTTTTGTGTTAGTATGGTTCCACAGTGAAGATAAAGCTCCTGATTGGGAAGTTCCTACTGTTGACTTTACAAACTGGGGTCCTCTTATTACCACCGAATGGGAACTAAAAAGTCATCCTCAGGAAACTACTGAAAACAGCGTAGATATTGGACACTTGTCTATAGTTCATGGTTACAACAAAGTAGAAATGCTCACTGAATTAAGCTTAGAAGCACATTACTTAAATGCAAAATATGCCATGTACCGCAAGGCAGATTTTTTTGGAAATCCTAAGAACTTAATTCGTGCAGAATTTCATGGACATGCCTATGGATTAGGCTATTCTTATGTTGAAGTCAGTGTTCCTGAATATGATCTTCACTACCGGAACTTTGTTCAACCTACTCCAATTGACGGAGATAAAATTTTGTTAAGAATAGGTTCTTGCATGAAACCGATTGAAAACCCGGGAAAAATAAACCCTCTTTTAAAAGTTATTCCCAAAGCCATACTTAATGCAATTCTTCCGAAGCTTTCGTTCCGTGCCTATGCACATGATGTTTCGCAGGATTTTAAAATCTGGGAAAACAAAGTGTATGTAACACAGCCTGCCTTGGCAAAGGGCGATGGACCAATAGGAAGATACAGGCAGTGGGCAAGGCAATTTTATTCTGAAAATCATTTAGCTGAAAATTAGAATGCTGTTCAAAGAAATTGTAGGACAAGAAGACATAAAAAGGCGGTTGATACAAACGGTTAGCGATAACCGTATCAGTCATGCGCAACTGCTGCTTGGTCCTGCAGGAAGCGGAAATCTGGCGCTTGCCTTTGCTTATGCCCAATACATTTTCTGCAGCACTAAAAGTGAACATGATTCCTGCGGTGAATGTCCTTCGTGTCTGAAAATGCAGAAGATTGCACATCCTGATTTTCATTTTGTTTTTCCGGTTTATAAAATTAAAGACGGACGCGAAACAATAAGCGATGATTTAATTGCGGATATGCGCGAGGCATTAACGCAAAATCCATACTTGGAACTGGATGAATTTCTTGACCACCACGGAATAGAAAACAAACAGGCACAGATTTATGTAGGCGAAAGCGCCAGCATTCTGCGCAAACTTTCTTTCAAAGCGTATGAAGGCGAATACCGGATTATAATTATCTGGAAGCCTGAAAAAATGAATGTGCAGGCAGCCAACAAAATTCTGAAAATGATTGAAGAGCCGCCCGAAAGAACACTGTTCATCATGGTTGCTGAGAATACCGACCTGATGCTAGCCACCATTCTTTCGCGCACACAAATGGTAAAGATCAAAAAGACGGAAGATAATTCCATGCAAACAGCGTTGATAGAGCGGTTCAATCTCTCGCCCGAAAATGCGCTACGCATTACCCACCTTGCCGATGGCAATTTCAGCGCAGCAATGAAGATGGCTTCAGAGGGCGATGATTCAACCGATAACACCCAACGCTTCCGCGACTGGATGTTGGCCTGTTACAAAAACAATATTCCCGAAATGCTGAGCTGGTCTGAGAAACTGGCATCAACCGATGAAGGCAGGGAAAAGCAAAAAGCATTTTTAGCGTTTTGTCAGAACATGTTTCGTAAAGCATTGATGCAAACCTATTCAACGCCCGAACTGGCAAGAATGACAGAAACCGAGCTGAGTTTTATCCGCAAATTCTCAACGTTTGTGAATGGCAACAACATAATGGAAATTACTGCCGAATTGGATACTGCCTCCTATCACATTGAACGAAATGCCTATCCTAAACTGCTTTTCTTTGACCTTTCGCTAAAATTAGGAGCATTACTGCGTGCAAGTCAGCAAGTTTCACTTAAAGCATAAAAAGTTACATTTGCGTTTCATTTCAGGCTTTCCTGAACAATTAACTTATAACGATCAACGAAAAAGATGGGATGTAGCGGATGTAGCACCGGCAGAGGAAGCGGAACACCGGGTGGGTGCAATAATAACGGCAGTTGCGGCACAGGCGGTTGTAATAAACTCAACGTATTTGATTGGCTTTCAAACATGCAATTGCCTTCGGGGCAGGAGCCATTTCCGTATGTGGAAATACGCTTTAAAAATAGTCGCAAAGAATTTTATAAAAACGAAACGAAACTTCAACTGAATGTAGGCGAAATAGTAGCCGTAGAGGCTTCGCCCGGACATGATATTGGCTCGGTTTCCATCACAGGCGAGTTGGTTCGTTTGCAAATGCGGAAGAAAAAATTTGACCCTGAAAAAGATGAAGTAAAAAAGATTTACCGCAAAGCCAACAACAACGATGTTGACAAATGGAAGGCAGCCATGGCGCAGGAGAAAGACACCATGTACAAAGCGCGTGTTATTGCAACAGCACTTGGTCTGAAAATGAAACTGAGCGATGTGGAGTTTCAGGGCGATAAAACAAAAGCCATTTTTTATTACACCGCTGACGACCGTGTAGATTTTCGCGAATTAATAAAACGATTGGCAGATGAATTCCGCATTCGTGTTGAAATGCGCCAGATTGGTGCAAGACAGGAAGCCAGCCGTTTGGGAGGAATTGGTTCATGCGGAAGAGAATTATGTTGCTCTACATGGCTTACCGATTTCAGAACAGTTTCAACCAGTGCAGCAAGGTACCAGCAGCTTTCACTGAACCCTCAAAAGTTAGCCGGACAATGCGGCAAACTCAAATGCTGCCTCAATTATGAATTGGACAGCTACATGGATGCAATAAAAGATTTTCCTGATACTAAACTAAGGTTGGAAACCAATCGCGGTTATGCGATGCATCAGAAAACCGATATTTTCAGAAGAGTAATCTGGTACTCGTTGCCCGATGAAAGAGACACATTTATTCCGCTAAGCATTGAGAAAGTAAAAGAGTTTCAGGAACTGAATAAACAGGGAATCAAGGCTGATATTATGCCTGTAAAACAAGCTGTTTTACAGGAAGAGAAAAAGCCTGATTATGAGAACGTAGTAGGTCAGGACAGTCTTACCCGTTTTGATAGGGACAAAAGCAAACGCAGCAACAACAAAAACTGGAAAAACAAGAAGAAAAAAAGCAATCCTGCTCCGGTTAATGCCCAACAACAAGGAGAACAAAAAGCTCCTTCTCAACAAAAACCGCAGCAACAGCGCCCGCAACAGCAAAGAAGAAGCAACAGACCACCTCGCCCCAATCCACCAAAAGGAGAACAGAATAAGCCTTAGTAAAATGAATAGGATTTTCCTTGGATTGAGTTTACTATTGGTGTTTTCTTCCTGCGACTCAAAAAGAGTGTTTGAAAAAAACAAAGAAATTTCTGACAGTAATTGGGATGCATCAGAAAAGGTGAAATTTGAAGTAAATATTGCCGATACCATTTCAGGGAATAATGTTTTAATTAATATTCGTCACGCAGGATTTTATCCTTACAGCAATCTTTTCCTGTTCATCAACACTACTTTCCCCAACGGAAAAATAACCCGTGATACTGTTGAATGTATGCTTGCCGATGACAAAGGAAAATGGTTTGGGAAAGGGCTCGGTGATTTATGGGATGCACGAATTTTGTTCAAAAGAAATGTACGTTTTTCGCAAAGTGGAACATATATTTTTGAATACGAACAGGCTATGCGGGTTGAGCAATTACCTGGTGTTATGGATGTGGGATTGAGGATTGAAAAACCATAATTCATCCTATTAATTTGATTATCAGAGTTCATCTATTATATTTGCTTGATAATTAACAATCAATCAAACCACAAAAAACAAAAACATGAAAAAATTATTACTTCTTTTTACTGTTGCACTTACGTTTGTTTACTCAAACAGTTTTGCACAAAGTTGCACACCAACTCTTCCCCCGGATGGGATTCACAGCCACATAGTTCCCGATACAATTGTTAACTTGCCACATGCAACAGTAGGTCAGCCCTATAGCACGGACATGCAATTTCGTGTTGGAACAGATACTGCAGTTACTACTCCAATTTCCTGCAACCTGAATATTACTGACTTTACATTAACATCTATTACAGGAATGCCTGCAGGATTTACATACACAACCAATCCTTCAAATGGAGTTTTTCCAGGGGGATCTTCTGGCTGTTTACATGCAGTCGGTACTGCTCCAACCCCAGATATGGTTGGTACATATCCTTTATTAGTGAATGTTACTGCCCATTTAACCTGCAATGGTTTTCCAATTACACAACAACCAGTTTTTTCAGGATACAAAATTGTTATAGATGCTGATGGAACAGTTGGTATTTCAACAAATGCAGCTGAGAAATTTGAAGTAGGACAAAATATTCCTAATCCATCTTCTGATGTAACTCGTATAAGTTTTACTTCACCTTTGGCTGAAAAGATGGATTTGAATATTTATAACTCATTAGGTCAGGTTGTTTTCAAAAAATCAATTGATGCAGAAAGAGGTTCAAATGAAGAATTCATCTCAACAGCTTCTTTTGCTGATGGAATTTACATTTACACACTCCGCAACTCTTCTAACATACTCACAAAAAGAATGGTTGTAACGAAAAAATAATTTAAGCTTTAGGAAAAAAAGCTGCCAAATCAGGCAGCTTTTTTTTTGAATATACGCGTGAAAAAAATATTCTTATTATTTCTAATTCTTCTTGCTTTTGCATCCTGCTATTCCCAAGAATATCAGTGGGCAAAAGCTGCCGGTTGGATTGGTCAGGATGCTGCTCGTGCAGTTGTTGTTGATGATGACGGGAATGTTTACGTAGCAGGACAATATGGTGGTTACTCACAATTTGACAGTATTTTTTGTTACGGCAATGGAACTTATGAAGCATTTTTAGCAAAGTATAATTCTACGGGTGATATACAATGGGTAAAACATGCAGGCGGTCCGAATGAGGATTATGCAACTGGCGTTTGCATTGACACAGCCGGATTTATATACATCACCGGATATTTCCTTGACTCCATATTTTTTGATGATTTAAAATTAGAAAGCTCTGACCTGACTGATATTTTTATTGCAAAATATACTCCTTCGGGTGATTTAGTTTGGGCAAAAAGTGCCGGTGGCAGAGGCGATGACCGTGCTTATGCCCTTACTGCTGACCCACATGGAAATATTGCAATTGCGGGACAATTCAGCGGAACTGCAAACTTTGATTTGAATTTTGTTTCCTCATCGGGTGATTATGATTCTTTTCTTGCAAAATATGGCAACAATGGTATTTGTCAGTGGGTAAAAAAGGGCGGAGGAAGTAATGATGATGCGGCAAAAGGTATCGCGAGCGATGCTGCAGGAAATTTTTTTATCACCGGTTTCATCTATGGAAACACCTTGTTTGATACCGTAAATCTGAACACTACTTCGCCAACAAGTACTGATATTTTCATAGCTAAATATCGTCCCTGGGGAGATTTTGTATGGGCCAGAAAATGTGATAGTTATCTTGGTGATAATCCATATGGAATTGCTACTGACTGGCAAGGAAATAGTTACCTCACCGGTTATTTTCAAAATGAAACTACATTCGGAAATCACACCATTTATGCAGAAGGCTACAACGATGCCTTTCTTACAAAATACAATCCTGATGGCAATTGTGAATGGGCAAAAGCCATAGGAGGAAACGATTTAGATGTGGGCACTGCTGTTTGTGTGGATGATTATGGCTCTGTTTATCTGACTGGCTTTTTCGACTCTGCAATAGTTTTTCAAGATACAACATACATCGCGGCCGGATATGAAGTTTTTGTTGCAAAATACTGGTGGAACGGTGATGAAATATGGACACAAATAGGTGGTGGTGGTGGAAACGATTTTGGTAACGCTATTGCTGTAAATAAAACGGGAGAACTGGCAGTAGCAGGGTACTACAACCTTTATGGATATTTTGGCGACTATGTTTTACCACTCAGTCAGCAGCAAGATATTTTTGTTTTCAAACTTTCAAATACAGTTGGAATACGTGAAGAAACTAAAAACTCTTTTACCGCTGTTTATCCTAATCCAACTGAAGGCGACTTTATTATTGAGGCTCCTTTTGATAAAAATCAAATATTGAATATTTCTGTTACTAATGCATTAGGCAGAATTATTTTTTCTTCAGTTGAATTACCTCATAACAGTAAAATAAAACTATCTCTAAATACAGCATCCAGCGGAATTTATTTTTTGACTGCTTACAACAGTTCACAATCTTTTACAGGAAAAATTATCCTGAACAGATGAAGATATTTCTTCTTCGCATTCTCCTCCCGGTAGCTATCGCGATTTCATCAATTCTTAATTCCTCATCACAAACTGTACTCACCAATGCCCATGCCCACAATGATTACTGGCATGCACGGCCATTATTTCAGTCATTGGAAAATGGATTTATGAGTGTGGAGGCCGACTGTCATTTGATTGACGGGCGCATGCTAGTGGCACATGAAAAAGCATTTACTAAAAAATGCAGAACTCTTCAGAAACTTTATCTCGAACCGTTAATGCAACGAGCTAAAGAAAATGATTTGAAAAGTGTTTACAAAAAAGGTCCTCCGGAGTTTACCCTCTATATTGATATTAAAGCTGACTGTGAAAACTTTATTCCTGTTCTTGACAGTATTCTTAAAAACTACGATGCTATGCTTACCAAATTTGTTGATGGTAAAAAAAACATTGGTGCTGTTCGCGTGTTGGTTGATTTATGCGGAAACAATAAGTACGTTCTAAGTTCAAATCCGCGCTACCTCTCTTTATCAGGCAACATGGGCGATGCAGACAAAAAGAATGACAACAAAATTATGCCTCGCATCAGTTTCTCTTACAACAGTCTATTACAATGGAAAGGAAAAGGTAAAATGCCGCAAGTAGAAAAAGAGAAACTAAAAACCTTTATGCAAAAAGCTCACGCAAATAATTATAGCGTTAGAATATGGGCAGCAGGCAATAAGAGGAAAGTTTGGAAAGAATTAGTAACAGCAGGTGTTGACTGGATAAATGTAGACAGACTGAAGAGGTTCAGAAAATTTATGTCGGATAAAAATTAAAGCCTCACTCCTATCACCAAAATATCATCCACCTGTTCCAACTCTCCAATCCATGATAGCATGGTTTTTTCAAGTAACTCTTTTTGTCGACTCATTTTAAATTGCTGATTATCGGCAAATAAATTTTTCAGTCGCTTGTAACCGAATTTCTTTTCGTCTTTACCGCCAAACTGATCAACTATACCATCTGAGAAAATATAGAAACAATCTCCCTTTTCAAAAGGGATAGTAAAGCAGCTATAGTTCCTTCTGCTGGTGTGAATCATTCCGCCAATAGCGTTTTTATCACCTTTCAATTCTTTGAATTCACCTGCTTCATTAAAGAAATATAACACCCTGTTTGCGGAGGCAAATTGCAGTTCTTTCTTTTTATAATCAATGCAACAGAGTGCAATATCCATTCCGTCATGATTTTCATTCAATCCATCGCGCTGCTTTAAGGCAAATTGAACTTCACGGTGTAGGTTATTCAGCATTTCACCGGGGTTGGTAATTTCTTCCACATTGGCAATCTGATTTAATAAATCATTCCCGATCATACTCATGAACGCACCGGGAACCCCATGTCCGGTGCAATCAACAGCTGCAATAAAAATTTTATCGTCTTTTTTATTGAACCAATAAAAATCACCACTCACAATATCTTTTGGTTGAAAGAAAATAAACGAATCAGGAAGCGAAGAACGTATATCTTCTAATGTTGGAAGAATAGCTTCCTGTATGCGCTTTGCATAGGTAATGCTGGAAGTGATGACCAAATTTTTGTCTTCCAGAATTTCTTTCTGCTGTTCAATTTCGCCTTTAGCTTTATTGATAGCTTTATTTTTTAGTTCTAATTCTGCGTTAACAATTTTATTAGCTCGATAACGGTTATAAATGGTGCCTGCAAGAATGATAATAAGTGCAAGAACTGCAAGAACAAGGTACAAAATCTTACGCTGGTTTGCCTGCGCGTCTTCCTGTTTTTGCTTTTCCACATTCAGCAGTTCAATTTCTTTTTCTTTCTGTTCGGTCTCGTATTTTGTCTGCATTTCTGCAATACTTTTTTCATTCTGAATGCTTTTAAGTGAATCATTGAGATTAGAATAAAGAACTTGATATTCATAAGATTTTTGGTGATTACCCATTTTAGAATAGGTCTCGCCAAAACTTGAATAAATGGATTTTGCTATTTCCAACTCGCCATTTTCTTTAGAAATCGCTAATGCTTTATCAAGAAACTCAATGCTTTGGGTATAATTCCCTTTGAGCTTGTGAATTTTTCCGATTGCATGAAGTGTGGTTGACATTATATCATTAACGCCAATGCTTTCTTGCATTTGCAATGACCGCATATAATATTCCAGGCTTTTATCATAATTGTCCTGCAAAAAATAATATTCACCAATATTATTCAGCGCACTTGGTATACGTTTTTTATCTCCTATTTCTTCTTGAATAGCTAAGGCCTTAGTAGTAGTTTCTAAGGCTTTTTTATAGTTACCTTGCTCAGCATACACACCGGCAATATTTACCAAAGAAAGTGCGATTCCGCTTTTGTCACCTAATTGTTCTTTTATTGCCATTGACTTTTCATAACAATCTAATGCTTTTGTGAAACTGAATTGGTTGTAATAAATATTGCCCATGTTATTCAGTGTACTCGATTGCCCTACTTTATCGCCAATTTCTTCAAATATCTTCAATGAATTAAGATAATTCTCAATTGCTTTTTCATAATTACCTTTCTGCAAATACGCGGTTCCAAAATTGTTAAAACTATTAGCTATTCCTTTCTTGTCATTGATCTCCTTAAAAATCTGAAAAGAGTTTTCATAGTATTCTAACGCCTTATCATAATTTCCTTGGTTCTTATAAACAAGACCTATGTTGTTAAAAGATGTTGCAATGCCTGATTTGTCATTTATTTCCTGCCTTAGTGCAAGCGATTTGAAATAAAATTCCAGTGATTTATCATATACTCCTTGCGACAAATAAATATTCCCAATATTATTCAGTGAAAGTGCTTCACTGTTTTTGTCTCCGGTTTCATGGTCGATTACCAAAGCTTTTTGGTGAAAATCAAGCGCTTCTTTATATTTTCCTTTCAGACGATAAACAGTTCCTATATTATTATAGGCTAAAGAAATTCCTTTGGTAAGGTTATTCTTCTTCGAAAGTTCAACCGCCTCATTGCTATATGCAATAGCCTTATCTGGATTAATGCGTAGGTATTGCTTTGCAAGTTCATTCAACAACTTTATCCGTACAGTATCTTTTTCATTTTGATGTAAAGAGAGAACCTGTTCCAGACTATCAATAGCCGGATTTTGAGCAAACGTATTTGCTGCAATCATCAATAATAAAAAACAAAGAAATTTTTGAAATCTATTTTTCATTCTCTCTTCAAAGATAAACTAAAGCCTAATTCCCATTACCAAAATATCATCTACCTGTTTGTAATCACCTTTCCAGTCTTCGTGTGCTGAAAGTAATTTTTTGCGTTGTTCGTCCATAGTCAAATCGTTATTACTAATCAACAAGTCTTTTAGTTTTCCGGTCATAAATTTCTTTCCTTTTGGTCCGCCAAACTGATCGGCATAACCATCGGAGAATAAATAAATGCAATCACCAGTTTTTAGCTTCAGTTTATTAGAGTTGTAACGGTAGCCTGTATCAGATGTTCCGCTGATAGACGATTTATCTCCTTCCACTTCTTTAAATTCTCCGTTGCTGATTACATACAATGGTCGCAGTGCTCCCGAAAAATTCACTTCTTTATTTTTTAGATTGATAGAGCAAATCGCTACATCCATTCCTTGCTGAGTTTCAAATTCACGCGCACTTTGTTTAAATGCAAGTTTGATTCCGAGATTAAGTTCCGTAAGAATTTCAGATGGGTCTGTTACCTGCTTTTCAATAATAATCTGGTTAAGTAAATCAGTACCTATCATGCTCATGAATGCACCTGCAACACCATGTCCTGTGCAATCTACAGCAGCAACAAACACAAAATCTCCATGACGAAATAACCAGTAAAAGTCCCCTCCTACAATTTCTTTTGGACGATAGAGAATAAAATGTTCGGGAAAAACTTTATTGATTTCTTCACCGCTGGGCAAAATCGCCATCTGAATATTCCTTGCATAATTTATTCCTTCTGTAATGTGATTATTTTGCTCTTCAACAATCTCTTTTTGTTCCTGCAATTCATGTGTGCGTTCTTTTACTTTTTCCTCCAATTCTGCTTTTTCATGCAACAATTTTCGCTCGCGCCATTTTATATAAGCAACAGTTGAAGTAATCAGGAAAGCAGCCACCAATATGTAAAAAAGCCATGTTCTCCAGAATGGTGGCGTAATTACAAAATGTACTTCAACAGGTTGCGACCAGATTTTTTCATCGTTGCAGGCTCGTACAATAAATGTGTAATCGCCTGGAGCAAGATTTGAATAATTTGCTTCACTGATTTTGGTTTCCGGCATCCAGTCTTTGTCTGAACCTTTCAGCATCCATTGGTAAAAAACTTTGTCCGGATTCTTGTGGCTGATAGCACTGAACGTAAAAAATAAATAGTTTTCGTTGTAAGGCAGTTTCATGTTTACCGGCAAACCGGAAACAGAATCAATGCGTTCAGAATATTTTTGTTTGTCAAACTGTTTGAAGAAAAGCAGAATATCATTCACAATCAATTCGGGCACTTTTGTATTTACTTTTTCTTCAGATTGTGTGAAGCGTGTTATACCTTTTGCTGTTCCAAACCAAAGATGTCCATCGCTATCAAACAATGCAGCATTTGAGTTACACTCCAATGATTTAAACCCTTCGCTAAAGCCATAACTGCGAACCAGGATTTTGTTTTCTGAACCAAAACTGATTTTATTTATTCCACGCTGTGTTCCTGCCCAAAGTGTTGCGTTATTATCAAAAACTAATGAGCGAATAACATCAGAACTCAAGCCATCCTTCTGCTTTACTATTGTGAATTTATTTTTGCTTAAAACAAGGAAACCATTCTCTTCGGTGCGAAAGAAAATAGTTCCGTTTTTACTTTGTATAATTGAAAGAACGGGCGATTTATTTTCATCAAATTTTTGAATTCTCTTACCATCATATCTGTAGATCATTCCGTCAAAACTGCCCATCCAAATTTTTCCTGAATTATCTTCCATCAGCGAAACAATGTTGTTATCAGTAACATCTTCACTGATTTCAATTTTGCTGAAACCTGAACTGTCGGATTTTGCAACTCCGTTTGGTGTTGCAATCCAGATTTTTCCTTTGCTGTCGCAAATAATATCGTTTATGTTGTTAGATGGCAAACCCACATCTTCCGTGTATTGTATAACGGCAGTTTTCTTGCCCTGTTCTAAAACATACACACCTTCAAAATCAGATGTTCCGAACCAAATTCTGCCAAGCCTGTCTTCGGCAATGCAGCTGATAACACGCTCGTTCAACGTTTCATCAATTTCCCACTTAGAAAAATTATCACCGTTGAAAATATAAATTCCACCGCCACGATTTGCTGCAATAATTTTTCCGGTGGATGTTTTAAAAATTTCAGAAGGGCTAAAACCGGGTTCAGAAAAATGAACAAAACTGCGGTCTGCTAATTTTGCTAAACCTTTTTTTGTACCCAGCCAAAGATTGTCTTCGCGGTCAACAAATACGCAGTTGACTTTGTTATCAGGTATTCCAACCTTTTCTGTAATGTGTGAAAACGTTTTGCCATCGTATTTTGTAACTCCGTAATCCGAAGCCATCCATAAATTTCCTGAGCCATCGTAAGCAAAATCATTTAACTGAAAACTGAGTAAGCCTTGCTGTTGACCAATATTACTGAACTTCTTACCATCAAAAATGCTGATGCCCGAAGTGGTAGATGCCACCACTTCGCCCTTGCTGTTGATGTCAACATTTGTTATATAATTATCGGCAAGTCCATCATTGGTTTTAAAAAACACAACGCTTTTACCGTCATACCTTCCTATGCCGCCACCATAGGAGCCAAACCACAAGTTGCCGTTTTTATCTTCGCAAATAGAGTAGATAAAATTTCCGGCTGAACCATTATTAAGTTCAAGATTTTCAAATTTTCCTTTTGTAAATTTTGAAACGCCCGAAAATGTTCCGAACCAAAGATTTCCTTTGCTGTCTTCAAAAATTGCGCGAACATCATTGGCGGCAAGTCCGTTTGCTTCGGTATAATGTGTAAACTTCTTACCGTCAAAACTTGCAACTCCATTATTAGCACACGAAATCCATAAAATTCCTTTGCTGTCCTCTGCAATTGCAAGAATATTTGCAGAGGGTAAACTATCTTTTACGGTCCATGTTTTAAAATTTTTGCCGTCAAAACGGGTAAGTCCGCCATTGCCGCCAATCCAGATATAGCCCTTTTTATCCTGATAAACTGTGTTTATATGGCTTTGTTCCAGCCCGTCTTCAATTGAAAAATTGCGGAAATTATAATGCTGGGCTGAAGCGCCAAAGCAAGAAAAAGCAAGCAAGAAAATGAGAAAATATCTCATTGAAAAGTAAGAGGAAAATTGCAAGGTTTTATACAAAGCGAAATCTTTACGAAACTTTATGTATTAAGTTTCTCGTTAAAGCGTTTAGACTGATAAAAAATTAGTCGTTATGTTTTTCAAAAAAAACTACATTTACCATCGTTTTAACGATAAAAAATCATCCTATGTCAAAGATTAATATTTTAGTGGTTGAGGACGAAGCCATTGTATCTAAAGATATACAGAACAGCCTTAAAAAATTAGGCTATAACGTAGTAGCAGCTGTAGATTCAGGCGAAGCAGCAATTGTTGCCGCAGAAGAACACAAGCCTGATTTAGTGATGATGGACATCATGCTTAAAGGCGAATTAAGCGGCATTGAAGCGGCAGACCAAATCCGTCAGAAATTTGATGTTCCGGTTATTTACCTTACCGCTTATGCAGATGAAAGTACGCTTGCCAAAGCAAAAGTAACTCAACCCTATGGCTATATTATTAAGCCTTTCAAGGAAATAGATTTGCATACCACTATTGAAATGGCTCTATATAAACATGGCAAAGAAAGTGAGGTGCGCAAAGAACGTGATATGTATTCATCCATTGTGTTGGATAAAAACGCAATCGATTGCATTTTTGTGAAATCAAATTCACGCCTGGTGAAACTGAAAACAGCAGACATCATGTATGTAGAGGCTTTGAAAGATTATGTGATTATTCATGCTGTTGGAGCAAAATACACTGTTCACTCTACCATGAAAGATATGCAGTCGAGCCTGATGGACAAAGACTTTATACGTGTTCATAGATCTTATATTGTGCGTATTGACAAAATTGCAGCTATTGACTACCCGAACCTTATTATGGAAGACGATAAAAAAGTAATTCCTATTGGCGGTTCATACAAAGATGATTTGAACAGCAGGCTGAAGTTTGTATAGCGCTGAAAGGCTGCTTACATTTATCCTGTGAAAATTCTCATTCTGCGTTTCAGTTCAATTGGTGATATTGTTCTCACATCGCCTGTTGTGCGTTGCCTCAAACAACAATTAAAGAATTCAGAAATTCATTATCTCACCAAAAAATCTTTCGTTTCTGTAGTTGAGAATAATCCGAACATTGACAAGGTATTCAGTTTTGAAAAAGATATTTCGGAAGTGTTGCCCGAACTAAAGAAAGAAAACTACGATTGTGTTATTGATTTACATCATAACCTGCGTTCCATGCAGGTGAAACGCGCATTAGGAAAACCATCAAAATCATTCAACAAACTTAACATTGAAAAATGGTTGTTAGTGAATTTGAAAATCAATCGTCTGCCTGATAAGCACATTGTTGAGCGTTACTTTGAAACCGTTGCACACATTGGCGTTAAGAATGATTTAAAAGGGTTGAATTTTTTTATTGATGTAAAAGATGAAATTGACATTTCTTCTTTGCCAAAAGAATTTTCTACTGGTTATATTGCTTTGGTAATTGGTGCAAAACACAACACCAAAAAATTGCCAACTGAGAAAATAATTTCCATTTGCAAAAAAATAAATCGCCCGGTAGTTTTGATTGGGGGAAAAGAAGATTTGGAAACCGGAGAAAAGATTACTTCACAAATCTCAACTACTTTTAATGCATGCGGAAAATATAATCTTCAACAATCTGCTTCATTAATAAAACAGGCTGAAAAAGTAATTACGCACGATACAGGAATGATGCACATTGCGGCTGCATTTCAGAAAAATATTATTTCGATCTGGGGAAATACTGTTCCTGAATTTGGAATGTATCCATACATGCCTGGAAATGAAGCGAACTCACAAATTGTGGAAGTCGAAAATATTTCTTGTCGTCCTTGCTCAAAAATTGGTTTTGAAAAATGTCCGAAAGGGCATTTTAAATGCATGAATGAAATTGACGAAACAGCGTTTATAACTTAATTTAAAGTTCAGTTTCTGTATTTTTCTGAAGCCTACCTTTATCTTTTAAATTAAAGGAACGAGCATTTGTCATCACTGAAAAAACTTGCGGGACAAACCGCTATTTACGGGCTTAGTAGTATTGTCGGCAGGTTTCTGAATTATCTGCTTGTTCCGCTGCACACAGGTGTTTTCAGCACCGACCAGTTTGGAATTATTACGGAGATGTATGCCTATGTTGCCTTTCTGGTGATACTACTTACTTATGGAATGGAAACCGCTTTTTTCCGTTTCTCAACCAAGGAAAATGACAACAAAGAAAAAGTTTACTCAACCATAATTTCTTCGCTTGTTTCAAGCACATTTTTATTCATTGCATTGTCTGTTGTTTTTCAACACTCTGTTGCCGACTGGCTACGCTACCCTAACAACAGCGAATATGTTGTTTGGTTTGCAATTATAGTTGGTTTGGATGCACTCTCTTCCATCCCACTTGCGCGACTGCGACAGGAAAATAAAGCCTTCCGTTTCGCATTTGTGAACCTGAGCAATGTGTTTGTAAACATTGCA
>CAMAVO010000022.1 GCA_945861685.1 Chitinophaga pinensis
ATTGATAGCCGTTTCGTGTTTCTTCTTTTCGGCACGCTGAAGGCGCCCTTCTAATTGTTCCAGTACTTTTAATTGTTTCTGCAATTCGGCTTCTATGCTTGCTTCTAAGGTTGAGTCAACCTTAGAAGCTTTGGCTTTAATGGAAGAGAAAAGTTCTTTCAGTTGCTGCTGTTCAGTTGTTAAACCTGTTTCGGAAGAAGAGTGGGCAGCAATAAAGTCATTTACTAATTTCTCTTCCGGAGCAAAAAAGTCCTTTGCTGACAAACTTAGTTTTTCAATTTTAGCTTTAAGACTTTCGTCAACCACCATCACCGAATTACGCAATACCAGAACAGGGAAAGAAGTCTTGGCAGCGGTAAACATACGTTTGTACTGCAACCAGTAGGCCAATTCCCCTGCTCCACCGATGTAGGCAAGGTTGGGCAAAATGTGTTCCTGATAAAGCGGGCGCAAAACAACATTCGGACTAAACTTTTCGGGATATGCATCCAGTTCATTTTCTAATTCCGCTTTTGAAAATACTAGAGCAGTATTCAGCACTTCAAAACCCTTGTCGGTTTTAACAATGCGTTCTCTTTTCCCTTCTGTTAAATAAAAGCAATTGATTTCGCGGGGATTTACCTGCACTTTGTAACCAAGCGTATCTAATTCCGAATTTATTTCTGAAACTGATTTGTAAGACGTGTTTTGAAAAATATCTTCTTTCAGTTGTTGAACAAACGTTTGCTTTAGTCTTTTATCGCGTGCATCTAAAATAACCAGACCGTAGCTGCCAAACAGCTGATGACAGAGGTAACGCATAGCATCTGCAAGGTTGGAATGATTAAGGTAGGCTTCAGAAAAAAGAGCAATTAATTCGTTTGCGTTTTGGCTTTCACCTAAAATAGTTTTCAGTTCGTTAATAACTGAATGCAATGAAGCGGTTGAAATTTCACCTGCTGAACCTTGATGCTCTTCTTTCCATTCTATCTTTTTTCCGAAAAGATGGATGTGATTGATCTCTGCAAAATCATGATCTTCGCAGTGCATCCAGTAAACCGGAACAAAATCTGAATAAGGATAATCCTGCTTTAGTTTTTCAGCAAGGTTAATGGTGGAAATGATTTTGTAAATGAAATAAAGCGGCCCTGTGAAAAGATTTAGCTGATGTCCGGTAGTTACTGTAAACGTGTTGTTGCTTCTCAGTAATTCAATATTCGCAAGAACTTTGGCATTGTCATTCAGCGGTTTATTTTGCTCTGATAATACATCCGCTAAAAGTTTTCGGTCAATATTTTTTAATCCTCTTTCTTTGATTTTTTTTCCAAAAGAAAAAAATCCAGGTTCTGATTCATAAAAGCTTTTCAATTCAGGCTTTCCTGAAAGATAATCCAGAATAAGGTTGGAGAAAAAACCGGTATCAGAATAATTTATTTGAATATTTATAAGCACAACTTAATTAATAACTTAACCATGCAATTTATTATAGTTAAAGATAGATCAGTAGAAAATTTAAATCATACAATAGACACAAACCTATTCATTACGCTATTTAATAAAACTCACTTACAATGATAAATGTAATTAATATTAGTTAACAGCGTTCAAAGATTTAATATTAACATCATACAAGTTACAGTCAGAAATCATCTGTTAAGAATTAAATCTTAAAATTTCCATTTTGAATATTTATATAATAGTCTATTACTAAAGCTATAACCATTATATATTTAAATCATTTATATAGACTAAATCTCATACTCCAACCTCAGCACATTATCTTCCAGCATAGCAACCGTATGAGGAAGGTTGCGCAGCATATTCAGCATATTGGTGTTGGAAGAGTGGATTTCGGCACGGAAAGTTGTGATGCCGTTTTCCTTGGCATGAGCTGCAAGGTGGCTGAGTAAAATCTTGCCGATGCCTTTGTGGTGGTATTCGTCAATTACGGTAATACCGGCTTCGGCTACCTCTGGCTTATCTTCAGTTCTGAAATAGCGGGCTACTCCTATGCCGTAAATCTCATCGTTATCTTTTTTGTAGGCAACAACGGCTGCGCGGCTGGTATCATCTGTATTTAAATAATGCTCCCAGTCTTTATCGGACAGCGCATTGGCAACCGAAAAATACCGCAAACGCTTTGAAGTGTTTGACAGTTTATCAAACGCCTTTTTCAGATGCACGGCATCATCGGGGTTTTGCAGGCGCACATAAATTACGGTGCCGTCTTTCAGGGTGTAAGGTTGTTCGGTCAAAACACAATAAGTCGTTGATTTACTACTCCGCTTTGCGTTTCAAGTCTGCACGTATAAACACCGGCATTTAAGAAAGGGGGAATTATCCATTCTGTTGTTGTAATTCCTACCTGAAGTGTTTTGCTACTGAAAACTTCTGCCACTTTATTTCCTTTTAAGTCATAAATATGTAGCGAAGCAATTTGTGAATTATTAAACAAGGTCTTAAACATCACCGTATTTCCTGCCTGCGCTGGATTTGGAAAAAAGCTGAATTTCTCTTCACGGTTTACACTAATATCTGCTCCCACTGTAATACCTCCTGTGCCTTCAATAGCTTCATAAGTAATGTTGGCGGGAACATGGTAAAACTCATCGGTTGCACCACCGGGCCAGGTGATTAAAACGGTATCAACATACGTTACATTGCCCAAACCAAAATGCACAATACTGCTGTTGTGCGAGCCATAGCTTGAACCTCCGTCCACTTCGCGAATGATGGTTCTCCCGTCAAATTTTATTTCCACTCTTGCTCCGTAGCCATCGCGATTGGCAGCCATTCCCTGCGGATTTATTTTAAGCCAGTTTCCTGTGGCGGCATCGCTGCGAAAAAGAAAAGAATGAGCGCTACCGTTTGCCGAATCAAGTATGCCTACAAGAACATCCAGGTCACCATCGTTATCATAATCAGAATAGGCCAAAGCGCGTGAAATGTAACTATCGTCAATTCCACCTAAAACTGAAACATCCGTAAAGGTTCCGTTACCATTGTTGTGATACAATTTATTAGGGTCAAGGGCAGGACGCGGGAAATCATAACTCAAATCACCCTGCGAAATAAAAATATCGGAATAGGTATCGTGGTCATAATCTAAAAAAGCGCAACCCCAGCTTACGGTGGCGCGGGTGCCACTGTTATTAAGGTTTGGAACCTGATCGTTTTGCAGACCTGATGTTACTGCTTCATCGGTAAATATTCCATTTGTGCTGTGCATTAATACCGGTGTTTCCATATCGGTTATCAGGTAATCAAGCCAACCGTTCTCATCGTAATCACCTACAGCTATTCCCATACCGTTCATTTCGATATTGGCATTAGCTGCAACACTTACATCTAAAAAAGTATCAAGCGGATATTGGTTTTGAAAAAGTGAGTTTTCATCATTCTCAGGCAGGTAACCGAAATCATTTGCCACCAGCAAATCCATGTCGTGGTCGTTATCATAATCGGTGAAAACCACACCCAATGAGCAAGCATTGGTATCTCCAATACCATACTCTGCACTACTTTCGGTGAACGTAAGATTGCCGTTGTTGATGTAGAAAAAATTTTGTTCGGTGGGCAAACCAAGTGTAGGACCATTTGTGTATTCTGAACACCAATTGGCAACATAAATATCAAGAAAACCATCTAAGTTATAATCACCGAATGAAACAGATACACTATTAGCAGTATCTGCAACACCGGCAGTTAAGGTGATGTCTGAAAACGTGCCGTTGCCATTATTATGAAAAAGGTAATTGTGATGACTTCTAAGAGTTGTTACAAACACATCTTTAAAACCGTCATTATCAATATCACCAACTGCAACTCCAGTAGTGTGAACAGTTTCGTCCATACCGCCAAAACCCGCTGTAATTGTTTGCAAACTAAATGTTCCGTTACCATTATTCCGGTAAAATGCATCTTTCGCGCTCCCGCCAGTCAGATACAAATCGTCATACCCGTTATTGTCATAATCAATCCAGGCAGCTCCGCCTGACATAGGTTCAAAACCGGAAACCCGCACCGCCTTATGATTTATACCTGAACTAAGCGAAACTTCAGAGAAGTATGTTTGCGCAGCAACAATACCTGTATGTATGATTGCAATTAATAGGGTTAAACAATTTTTCATGCTGTTAGAAATTTGGTTTGTGCCCCAAATTTAAACACATATTAATATCATCCCCTATTTTTGAGCAACAAAACTCATAAAAGAAAAAAACACACAAACACCGTTAACGATAACCAAACCTTCCAGTGGTTTCATAACATGGTACACTGCCCCGTAAACATGGGTTTGCCAGAACATATGCGGATTTTGCAACTGGTTTAGTACAAGAAAAGTATTCTCACATTTATTGTCGGGATAAAAAGTTAGCACACAGGTTGCCAGCAAAACAACTATCAACACATTAACTACTGCAAGAAAAATGATTTCTGGCTTTTTATACAACGGCTGCGAAACAGGCTTTACTCCTGCAATCCACAAAACAATCATTGCCATTCCGCATCCTAAAAGGTCAATTACAATATCATTAAACTCAATATACTGAATATAGCCGGGATATAAAACAACGTACTGATACCATTCATTCACAAAAATAAAAGGCAAGGTAAAAGCCACCGAAGCACCAAAACTACCCAGCAACGGAAAAAGCAAAACCGATAACAGCGTAAATTCAAGAACGTGTACTACTTCAATATTCATCTCAAATAAAAATTTGTAGTGCAAGGCAATCAACAAAGAAGTAGCAAGCAGAAAAAATAATTTCCATCTCCTGTTTTCGGTTGTTTTATAAAGCATGTACAACAGCGATGCAAACACCGCAACTCCCCCGCACAGACTGACAATCAGCACCACCTTATTATAAACAGGCAGGCTAAGACTATTCATTGTATTATATGAAAGTCCGACAAAAAAATCGTGAAGAAAAACGAGTGAAATCCCATAGATGAAAACCAGCGAAAGATTAACAGCTTTGTGTTGTTTCAGCCAATTCAATAAAATCAAAAGCATAGACAAAGATAATTTTTCGGACTTTTGCACCATGAAGAAAATTATCTTTTTTGTTATTGCTGCTCTGTTAGCGGTCTTTTTGTTTGTTGTTTATTTCAGGCCTAAACAAATCATATCCTCTGATGAAATAAAAGCAAAATATGCCCTGCCCACATCGCATTTTGTAAAATGGCATAACACCGAACTGCATTATACCGATGAAGGCACAGGCATGCCGATAGTGATGATACACGGCTTTGGAGGCTCGCACCGGAACTTCAACAAAATAAACGAACTGCTGAAAGACAGTTTTCGTGTGGTGCGCATTGACCTTCCCGGCTTTGGCATGTCCGATATGCCCGAAAGAGAAAACATAAACCCTCCGGCTATTTATCGTGAATACCTGAAGTTTATTACCGACTCGCTGAAACTGGATAGCTTTTATTTAATGGGAAATTCAATGGGCGGCTGGGTAGCATGGCAAATGGCGGTTGAAAATCCTCAGAAAGTAAAAGGCATTGTTTTATTGGGCAGCGCAGGCTATGAGATGGATAAAATAAAAGCGAAAGCAGTAAACTGGTTGCGCTATCCTTTTGTCCTAAAAGCTCTGGAGCGTGGCATGCCTATGTCAGCCTCTGAAGATGCAGCCATCCGCTGCTGGGCAATCGACAGCCTTATTGATCCCGTGGAAGTGCAGGCCAATAACGATTTCTGGAACCGCGAAGGAAACTTACAGGCAGCTTTTAAAATTGCCAACTTTGATTTAGTACCCGATACAGCCGCTTTACTGGCGCTGAATTGCCCTACCCTGATTGTATGGGGAAAGGGAGATGAGATTGTACCTGCCTATCATGCCGAAAAATTTCACCGCGATATAAAAAACAGCACCCTGATTGTTTATCACCCATGCGGACATGTTCCTCAGGTAGAGAATACAGAGGAGTTGCATAAAGACTTTTTGAAATTCATTAAAAAATGAAATCCGCGTTTATCAGCCAAATCTGCGTCATCTGTGTTCTATCATTATTAACCTATGCAGCTCAAGCACAGGAAAGAACCGTTACCGTTGGTTTGCAGGTAAAACCAATCTTCCCTGTAAAGTTTCTGAAAACAGGTGGGCAAACTGTTACACAAAACGGAGTTAATTTTACCATTACACCTAAATTAGGCTACTCAGGAGGCATGGTTATCCGCTGGGGATTTACCAACACTCTTTCTTTGGAAACAGGTATCAATTATGTAAAGCGCAACTACGACCTTGAATTTAAAACCGACACGTTTCAGGGCAAAAGCGATTTTGGTGTGGTCAATTACCAGATACCCGTCAGCGCACTAGTATTTATAAGGTTAAGCAACCGGCTTTATATGAATGCTTCTGCGGGCTTATCACTTGATATGTTTGTATCAGACATACGTACTTTTTTAAGCTATTTCAATAATTATTCACAACGTAACGGTGTTTTTCAGTCATGTGTTTTAGCTAACCTGGGCTGGGAATACAGAACACCAAAATCAGGATACTTCTATATCGGTGCTTCATTTCAGCGTCCGTTTGCACAGATATATAATTCAAGCCTTACCTACGAACCCAGCAAGGCAAATAACGAAAACGTGTTGATGAAACTAAACGGTTCATACCTCACGTTTGATGTTCGGTATTTCTTTATGCCTTTACCAATAAATAAAAAAGTAAAGAAGACCAAGAAGATAAAAAGTGAGAAGGTTAGAGAGTAAGAAGGTTAGAAAGTGTCATTCTTACTTTCTAACCTTCTTACATTCTCACTTATTTAAAACGTAAACGTTACAGTTCCTTTTGTTTGCAAAGGTGCAGTAGGCACATTGTCAAACTTTATTTCCTGTGCAAATTTCTGGGCTTTTGTAAAAAGATAACTGTCATTAGTGGTTGATGAGCCCGGAGCACCTGGTATTGCTTCCGTAACGTTTCCGTATTTATCAATGGTAATATCAACAATTACAGTTCCTCTGTCCTGAGTGCCAATTACAATTTTGCAAGGCTTAGAAACCGTTCTGCCTTTCATTTGATATTTCACAATATACAAACCATCACTTGATGTGAACTTTTGCTCCATTGCCGAACTTGATGATGCGATTGATGCAGCTGCATTAAAGTCAATACTTTTCAATTCATCAACCTTATAGGTCATCATTTTGCCATCAGCATCAAGACTTAAAACACCCGCTGTTATGCCAGTTACGTAGCCGTTAACAGTAACACCCGATTTGAGGTGAACAGAATGTTGCCCAAAAGAAGTTAGAATGTTAGAAAGAAAGAAAGTTAGAATGATTACGATATTTTTCATTTGATTATTTTTTTGCAAATATATCCATCAATAATTCCGCCAAAACAAAAAACAGGATGAAGTTTTTAACAACTCAAACTGAAGTAAATTCTGAATGATTAATAAAATCTTAGGTTTGTATAAAATCTACTTTATGAAAAATCTTTTCATTCTTATCTTTCTTCTATCTTCAGGTATCCTTAGCTCCTCAGCACAGGGAGTTTGACTCTGGCTGCAAAAGCGGTGATTGCGAAAACGGGCAAGGCGCTTTTCTATTTCCTGACGGAACTAAATACCAAGGGTATTTCCAGAACGGCAATCCACATGGAAAAGGAAAAATGAAATGGACAAGCGGGGCTTGGTATGATGGTGACTGGGAAAATGGAACGCAACAAGGTGAAGGAACCTTTCAGGATGAGAATGGAACTGTGTTTGCCGGGCAATATGAAAACGGAAACTGGATAGACCCAAATGCTCAGGTGCAACAACTATTAGAGGATGAGTTGCCTAAATTGCAAGTATTGGAAGAAGAAGAGACTGTAGCTGAAGAGAAACTTGATTTCTGTACTATGTTACAAGCAATCCTTGAAGATTATCCAAATAATTTTGAACGACTGAAGGGAGAACCTGTCATAGAAGATTTTTCAGAAGATCTGGATGATGCTTTTGATAGAATATTAGCAGGAGATAATGGAGATGGTGTTAAAAAAAATCAGGATTTAAGCCAGCGTTGGTCGTCTATCTATAATTTCCAAAGTGGCAATAAAACTTTTATTTACGATGGCATAAAAGATTATGAAGACGGTTCAGAATTAGAAGGTAGTTGGACATGGAAAACACAATTATTTTATTCTACTGATTTTGAAGCTGCGAAGGAAGAATACAACAGTCTTTGTAATGTAATAAATGTAGAATGTAAAAATGATTTTGTCAAACTTGCTTTAATGGACGGAGGTCCTATAGAAACAGATAAAATCAACTACTATTCTTCAGTGTGGGGGCCTGATATGGACTATTATTCCATTGCCGCCATGATTGGAGCAGCGCCTTTAAATCTCGATTATAAACTGATATTTATTGAACTCTCATTTAGCTATTGGCAGCCAGTTTTAGGCAATCCCAGCTCATCCAGTATAGGCTTTCGCTGTTATACACCATTATATTAAAATTCTTTTTCTCACATTTGTCCATATAATTTTTTCTTATGAATGGAGGTAAAATAATAGCAGATGTTCTGAAAGCTAACGGAACCGAATTTCTTTATACACTATGCGGTGGACACATTTCGCCCATTTTTGTGGAAGCCAAAAGAGCCGGCATACGCGTTATTGATGTGCGTGACGAAGCCACTACTGTTTTTGCAGCTGATGCTACTGCTCGTTTAACTGGCAAGCCTGGTATAGCTGCTGTTACAGCAGGTCCAGGGGTAACCAATACATTGACAGCAATACGCAATGCGCTGATGGCACAATCGCCTTTAATTTTGCTTGGCGGTGCAACTGCAACCGTATTGCGCGGACGCGGTGCTTTGCAGGATATTGACCAGCAGGCACTGATGGCTCCAAATGTAAAATGGACTACAGTTGTCACAAAAGTCAGCGACCTTGCATCTACAATTCAACGCGCCTTTTACGAAGCACAAAATGGAATTCCGGGTCCTGTATTTGTTGAATGTCCTATTGATTTGCTTTATCCCGAAATGATGGTGCGCGATTGGTACGGATTGAATAAAGATCCGAAAGATTATCCTTTGGCGAAAAAAGCAGAACACTATTATCTGAAATACCATTTAGACCGCGCTTTCGGCAAAAAAGACAAGTGGGGAAAGATTGCATATAAACAGGAAGCACAAGCGCCTGCACACAGCAAAGGCAATGAAGATAAAGTGGCTGAAGCACTAAATGCAGCTAAGAAACCGGTAATGATAATCGGCTCACAAACCATGCTGCAAGCCCAGAATGCTAAAGCAATTGCAGAAGCCATTGAAAAAATTGGCGTACCTGTTTACCTAAGCGGAATGGCTCGCGGCTTATTAGGTGCCGACCACGAATTGCAGGCGCGACACAACCGCAAAGTTGCTTTGCGCGAAGCTGATTTAGTTTTGCTTGCAGGTGTTCCATGCGATTTCAGAATGGATTACGGCAGACATATTTCATCAAAAGTAAAACTGATTTCTATTAACCGCTCACATGAAGAACTGTATAAAAACCGCAAGCCGCAAATTGCTGTGCATGGCGAGCCGGGGGATTTTCTGATAGCCCTTTCGGAAAATATGAAGCATGAAAAAATTAAACATACTGAATGGATAAATCATTTGCGCAAAAGCGATGATACCCGCGAAGTTGAAATAACCAAAAAGGCAGAAGAAAAAACAGAAGGAATAAATCCTGTTGCGCTTTTCCGTGAACTGGAAAAAATGTTGCCCGAAAAAACAGTGTTGGTTGCAGATGGTGGCGATTTTGTAGCAACATGTTCCTATATTCTTCATCCACGCTCTCCCCTATCCTGGCTTGATCCGGGAGTATTTGGCACATTGGGTGTTGGAGGTGGCTTTGCAATGGGTGCCAAACTTTGTCGCCCTGATGAAGAAACCTGGATCATTTACGGTGATGGTTCCTCAGCTTACACACTGGCAGAATTCGACACCTTTGCCCGTCATAAAATTCCTGTAATTGCCTTAATCGGTAACGATGCAAGCTGGGCACAAATTGCCCGCGACCAGGTTGATTTTTTAGGTGACAGCGTAGCTACTGATTTAGCTTTTACAGATTATCACGAAGTGGCAAAAGGGTATGGTGGTGACGGAATGAAAATCACAGAGCTATCTCAATTGCCTGATGCCATTGCAAAAGCGCGTGAAGCCAACAAGCTTGGTAAACCTTTTTTGATTAACGCTATTCTGGGCAAAACGGATTTCAGAAAAGGTTCTATCTCGGTATAGTATCATTCATAACCGAATAAAAAAAGAAAACTCCGCCATGCTTATGCATAACGGAGTTTTCTTCACTCTAAAACCCAAGTTGCCGTTTACTTCTGCGGAGGCAACAGCACCGCATCAATCACATATACCATACCGTTTGTGGCTTGAACGGCAGCAAGAATATTGGCTCCGTTAATTTGCTTTTTTCCGTCTTTAATGGTAATGGTTGCTTTACCACCGTTCACCATTCCAAGCACCATTCCGTCTTTCAGGTAATCTTCGCGTAAAGCACTTGTTGTTACATGGTATTCCAAAATATTAATCAAATCTTTTTTAGCTTCCGGTTTCAGCAAACCTTCTACTGTTCCTGCAGGCAAAGCATCAAATGCTGTATTTACCGGTGCAAATACGGTAAACGGTCCTGCATTGGAAAGCACATCAACCAAACCTGCAGCCTGAACTGCTGCAACCAGGGTTGTATGATCAGGTGAGCCAACTGCAACTTTTACAACGTCTTTTTGAGACATATCGTCTTTAACAGCAGATTGTCCCGCAGCCGGAGCCCCTTGCTCATTGGTTGCTGATGTTGTTGCATTTTCATCGGGTGAACTGCAGGCGGCTACAAAGAAACCGAGTGCAATAATTTTTGTGATTGAAGAAATTGTTTTCATTTTTAAATGGTTTTTATGTTTATGGTTTCGGTGACAAATGTATTTTGACAAAATAGATGAAGTAATGAGTTTTATCAGCAAAAAATATGATAATTATCAATAAAAAGACCTTATTGTCTTCTTTTCTTTGTGTCCAATAGCATTTTAAAATACAGAATTAATCCAGATTTTATTTCAGACAGAAAAAGAACTTTGCACCCACCTACTAATAAAATAAAAAACATGTCGAATATTTTAAAATCAGCTCTGCTGATGTGCTGCACTCTTTTCATTGCAATTGGATGCAATGAAGATGCAAAGACAAAAAACAGTTCATCGGCTACAAACGAGAATTTTGTCTCAGAAAAAATAAACGGAAAATATACGGTTGATCGCTCTACATCCGAAGAACTGAAAGTGATGGAAAACACAATAGTTAATTTTTCGTTGATGATAAAACGTCAGCCAAATAATCTGGCTGCTTATAATGAATATGGCAACCTGCTCAAAAATCATATTGAGCGTACCACAAAATATTGCGGTCTTGATAAAGATTCTAAAACTACGCTTTGTAACAATCTTAATCTTATCAGGGAAAGAATTCCTGCACTTCAGAAAAATGATGTTTCTGCAGCAGCTCAGGCAAGTAATGAAATCTATTCTCTTTTTTCAAAAATCGATTCTTCCTTTGCATTCCGCAACTAATAGATATTTTTGCAGCTATTATGATGTTTTCTAAAAGTTGTGAGTATGCCATTAAAGCGGTACTTCATTTATGCATTAATGCTAAAACCGAAAAAAAACTCAGCATCCATGAAATTGCTGAAGCCATAGAATCACCAGAGCCTTTTACAGCAAAAATTCTGCAAACGCTGGTAAAACATAAAATTATTTTATCATCAAAAGGGCCGGGTGGTGGTTTTTATATTGATAAAAAAGCTAAGCCCATTGTGGTAATGGATATTGTTGAAATCATGGATGGCAAAGCAGCTTTTGAGCGCTGTGGTCTTGGTTTAAAAAACTGCGATGCAGATCACCCATGCCCTATTCACAATGAATTTGCAAACTATTCAAACAAGCTCAAAAATTTGCTGGAAAAGAAAACTGTACAGGAGTTTTCTGATAGTATTGTAGCCGGAAAATCATTCATTTCCAATTTAGGTTAACCCGTCATTGCTGGGGTTTTTCACCCGAAGCAATCTCTCATTAAAATACGATATGGCATTGTAAGATTGCTTCACTATCGCTCGCAATGACGTTATACCAACTCAATAAAAGATAAAAAGGTCTTTTTATTGATATTAATCATGTTTTTTGCTGACCAACCTCATTATCTCTCAGTTAAAGAGGGGCTACTTTTGTCCCGTAATCAAAAACTATACATATGAAAAACATACTATTAAAATTAATTACCGGAAGCATTATGGCAGCAGGCGTTGCATTAATGGCAGGATGTTCCGGCAGTGAAACTTCCAACACAGGTGCTGCACCTGAAAGCATGATAAACAAACCGGCAGCTGATAATGGAGAGGGTATCGGAAAATTCAGTGGTGTAACACTGGCATCTTTTGATGCTGCCATTGCAGCATCGGGCAAAACAATATTTGAATCCAAATGCTCTGCCTGCCACAAAATAACTGACCAAAAAATTGTAGGTCCGGGACTAAAAGGTGTAACACAACGCAGAAAACCAAGTTGGATATTAAACATGATTACCAATCCTGAAGAAATGACAAAGAAAGATCCTCAGGCAATGAAACTGCTGGAAGAACACCTTACCCAAATGACTTTTCAGAATGTAACCGATGATGAGGCGAAAGCCATTCTCGAATACATGAGAGAAATTGATGGCGAAGGCACAGCAGCAAACTAATTTTATCAGAATAATTAAAACCAATCAAAACCAAACAGTATGAAAACACTATCATTAAAATCAATTGGAATATTTGCTTCCTGCATAGCAGCAGCAGGTATTATCAGCAGTTGCAAACCCAAAAAGGTTGACTCTGCTCTTTCAGGCGATGCAGCATCAAAAGTTTATGTTGCACCAGGTAAATACGATGAAGTTTACCTCTTTACCTCCGGTGGCTTCAGCGGACAAGTAGGCGTTTACGGAATTCCGTCAGGACGTATGCTAAAACAGGTTCCTGTATTTTCTATGGATGCCGAAACAGGATGGGGATACAGCGAAGAAACAAAACCTATGTTGATGACTTCACATGGCTTTGTTCCCTGGGACGACAGTCACCACCCGCAACTTTCACGTACTGAAGGACAGGATGATGGACGTTGGTTATTTATTAATGCCAACAATACTCCACGTATTGCGAGGTTGGATTTAGGTGTTTTTAAAACACGTGAAATTATTGAGTTGCCTAACACAGGTGGTAACCATGCTTCGCCTTTCACTACGCAGAATACCGAGTATGTTGTGGGAGCTTCGCGCTTTTCTGTTCCTTACGACAAACAAGGTGATGAGGCGATTGCCGAATACAAAGACAAATTCAAAGGCACCATTTCTTTCATTAAAGTGGATAAAGAAACCGGAAGAATGAACCTGAACTTTCAGTTGCTGGTTCCCGGTGTAGACTACGATTTGGCTCGTGCAGGTAAGGCAGTTTCTGACGGATGGGTATTTTTCAGCTGCTACAACAGCGAGAAAGCGCACTCATTGTTAGAAGTAAATGCTTCACAACGCGATAAAGATTTTATTATGGCTGTAAACTGGAAAAAAGCGGAAGAATATTTAGCAGCAGGTAAAGGACAAAAGTGGGCGGCAAACTATGCGCATAATATATATGACGAGGCAACGCATACTGCTACCACTACTATGGAAAAAGAAGTTACGGTGCTGGATGTTAAAGATCTTCCGGGCGTATGTTATTTTATTCCTTGCCCTAAATCACCACACGGCTGCGATGTTGACCCTACTGGCGAATACATCTGCGCATCAGGTAAACTGGCTGCTGTAATTCCTGTTTACTCATTCAGCAAAATGATAAAAGCAATTGAAGCAAAGGATTTTGAAGGCGATTATGACGGAGTTCCTGTAATAAAATACGAAGCAGCTCTTGATGGTGAAGTAGAACGTCCGGGACTTGGACCTCTGCACACCGAGTTTGATGCAAACGGAAATGCATACACTTCATTCTTCGTTTCATCAGAAATTGTAAAGTGGAATGTTAAAACCAAACAGGTTATTGACCGTATTCCTACTTATTATTCAATCGGTCACCTTTGTGTGCCAATGGGCGATAACATTACTCCTTCCGGAAAATATGTAATTGCACTGAACAAAATCACCAAAGACCGTTACCTGCCTACAGGTCCTGAATTGACACAATCTGCGCAGTTATATTCTATTGAAGGCGAAAAAATGCAGCTGTTGCTTGACTTCCCAACTATCGGTGAGCCACACTATGCTCAGGCTTGCCCTGCTGAAATTGTGCGCAAACACGAAGTTAAGTTCTATAAATTAGAGAATAACAATCACGCTGCTGTTGTAAAAAATGAGAAAGACGCAAAAGTAGTTCGTACCGGAAATGATGTGCATGTATATGCAACGGCAATCCGTTCACACTTTACGCCTGATAATATTGAAGGTGTAAAAGTTGGCGACAATGTGTATTTCCATATTACCAACCTTGAGCAGGATTGGGATGTACCGCACGGGTTTTCAATTAAAGGTGCTAACAATTCAGAGTTGTTAATTCTTCCCGGTGAAACATCAACGCTTAAATGGACACCAGACAGAGCAGGTGTATTTCCAATGTACTGCACCGACTTTTGTTCTGCACTGCATCAGGAAATGCAAGGATACATTCGCGTATCTCCTGCGGGCATTAACCCAGCATTAAAATACTCAACCGGAGAGGAAGCAGTTTCTGCAAAATAGGTTGAGCTTTGAAAAGGGGAGGGAGGGTTTACCTCCCCTTTTTTTTAACTTTTTAAGATAAGAAATTATGAAGACGATCAAACCTTTTCTAAGGGTAGTGTTGTTGTTGTGTGGTATTGCAATGTTTGTTTCGCTGAAATTTCCTGCATGGAAAATTCTGCTGGAAGCTCCACAATATCCTGAGGGATTGAAAATGGAAATATGGTCGAACAAAATTGGTGGTGACATTGATAAAATAAACGGACTGAACCATTACATAGGCATGGCTTTGATTAAGGAAGAGAACTTTCCTGAGTTTAAAATAATGCCCTACCTGATTATTGCAATGGGTGTTTTGGGTTTGCTTGTTGCAGCCACAGGCAAAAGATGGATGCTTTGGATATTTGCAGGTTACCAGGTGTTATGCGGGGTATGGGGTGTTTATGACTTCTGGCATTGGGAATATGAATACGGACATAATCTTGATCCGCATGCTGCCATAAAAATTGAGGGTATGGCTTATCAACCTCCACTTTTCGGGTGGAAGCAATTACTAAACTTTCTTGCCGGCTCATTTCCGGATGTGGGTGGATGGCTTATTATCGGTGCATCGGTAATTGTTATCTTGGTGCTGGCTTACGAGCAATTTTTCAGAAAAAAATAATTCATTTACAAACTGAGTATATTAATCATGAATAAAATTCTTGCGTCCGTTTTTAGTGTATGTATATTAATTGTTTCGTGTTCTACCGAACCGCAACCCATTAACTTTGGAAAAGATTTATGTGCACATTGCAGCATGACCATCATGGATAAAAAATTCGGAGCCGAAATGGTGAACTCAAAAGGCAAAGCCGTAAAATTTGATTCAGGTGAATGCATGGTGAACTACATAAATTCAGAAACAAAATTTGAAGCCGCACAATACCTTATTGTAAATTACACTTCAGAAGGCGAATTGATAAAAGCAGAAGAAGCATTTTTTCTTCATGGAGGCAATGTAAATAGTCCCATGGGTGGAAATCTTGCTGCATTCAACACCAAAGCAGATGCAGAAAAAATGCAGGCTGAACTTGGCGGTGATTTGATGTTGTGGAACGATGTTAAGAAAATTGACTTTTGAAAACGCTTGTATTATCTTGTCTTCTGCTTCTTGTCTTCTGCTTCTTTTCCGAAGCAAAAACCATTGTTGTTTGCAGCGAATGCAAAGTAACACAACTAACAACTGCACTTGATTTAGCTGCTGATTACGACACCATTCTTGTAAAAAAAGGAACCTACACTTCGGTAAACACCGAAATAAAAAAGCAGGTTGTTATTATTGGAGAGAACTACCCGGTAATTGACGGAAAGGAGAAAGATGAAGTGCTGGTAGTGAAAGCAGATAATGTTACACTTTCGGGTTTATGGATAAAAAACTCAAAGCGCGGAAGCATGAAAGATTACGCAGGAATAAGAATAGTTGATTCGCGCAACGTGAAAATAATTAACTGCAAACTGGAAAATACATTTTTCGGAATATATCTTGCCAATTCAAAGAACTGCCTTGTAAGCGGCAACCACAGCAAAGGTGCTAACTATGGCAAAAGCGATACCGGAAACGGTGTTCAGTTATGGAAATGCGACAGTATCACAATTGAGAACAACCACATGGAAGGACACCGTGATGGTATCTATTTTGAGTTTGCGCATTTTTGTTTGATTGAAAAGAACCTTTGCGAAAAAAATTTCCGTTATGGCTTGCACTTCATGTTTTCTGATAGTGATGTATACCGCGAAAATACTTTTCAGAATAACGGAACAGGTGTAGCTGTGATGTACACTAAAAACGTTGAAATGTATGACAACATTTTTCGTAATAACTGGGGCGATGCGGCTTACGGTTTGCTTTTGAAAGATATCAGCAACAGCATTATTGAAAGGAATACATTTACCAATAACACCGTTGGTGTAACTATGGAAGGTTCAAATAGCATAACATTTTCAAGAAACAATTTTGCTTCCAACGGCTATGCGTTAAAGGTGATGGCCAACTGTATCCGCGATACATTTATGTATAATAATTTTACGGCAAACACCTTTGACGCTGCCACCAATGGCGAGCTGCGCGAAAACAGTTTCAAGTATAATTACTGGGATAAATACGAGGGCTATGATTTAAACCGTGATAAAATCGGTGACATTCCCTTTCGCCCCGTAAGTCTTTATTCCATGATAATTGAGCAAATGCCTTATGCCGTAATGCTTCTACGTAGTTTTACGGTTGAAATTTTAAACCGTGCTGAAAAAAGTATTCCCGGAATTGTTCCCGAAACTTTTCAGGATTATGAACCCATGATGAAACCAAACGTTTTATGATTCGAACCGAACGACTGGAAAAAAGTTTTGGCAAACTACATGTTCTGAAAGGGATTGATGTTGAATTTAAAGCAGGGCAGGTTGTTAGCGTTATCGGACACAACGGTTCCGGAAAAACCACGCTTATTAAATGCATACTGGGCATGGTACTGGCAGATAAAGGCAACATCTATGTTGACGAAAAAAGTATTGCAGGAGATTTTCGCTACCGCGAAAACATCGGCTATATGCCGCAAATAGGGCATTATCCTGAGAACATGAAAATCGGGCAGATATTCAGGATGATGAAAGACCTGCGTAAAAATGCAGACGTGCTGGATGAAAGTTTAATGGAAGAATACAAACTTTCTGAACTTTTTGAAAAACCAATGCATGCGCTTTCAGGAGGAACAACACAGAAAGTAAGTGCATCACTTGCATTTTTATTTAATCCCAAGGTGCTGATTTTAGATGAACCCACAGCAGGACTTGACCCTTTGGCTACTGAGATTTTAAAAACAAAAATTCTGGAAGCAAAGGGCAAAGGAAAGCTTGTTATCATTACCTCACACATTATGAGTGAGGTAGAAGAAATGGCGGATACTGTAATGTATTTGTATGAAGGGAAAGTGAATTTCTACAATTCAATTACTGAACTGAAACAACAGACGGGCGAAGAAAAAGTGGGGAAAGCAATTGCTAAAATCATGAAAGAGTCAGCGCATGTTTAAGATAGCCAAATATGTGATGTATGATATTTTGCGAAGCAAAGTATTGATTGCTTATTCATTGTTTCTGCTGTTGGTTTCGTTCAGCCTTTTCAGTATGGAAGAGAACAGCTCTAAGAGTTTAATCAGCCTGATGAGTGTAGTGATGATTATTGTTCCTCTGGTGAGTATTATTTTTTCTACAACGTATTTTTATAATGCTTATCAGTTTATAGAATTATTAGTGGCGCAACCTATAAACCGCAGTTCTATTTTGCTGGGTGAATTTATAGGCGTTTCCGTTTCATTACTTTTTGCCTTGTTTACAGGCGTTGGTATTCCTGTTTTAATTTATGCTCCTGACTCTACAGGTTTAGTATTAATGATTTCAGGTTTTGCACTGACGCTATCGTTTATTTCACTCGCATTTTTTTCATCGGTTGCCATGCGCGACAAAGCAAAAGGCATTGGCATGTCGCTGATGCTATGGTTTTATTTTTCGGTAATTTATGACGGACTTGTTTTGGGTATTCTTTTTTCATTTAATGAATATCCACTCGAGAAAGCAGTTATTGCTTTGGCATCCTTCAACCCGATTGACCTGGGCAGAATTATTATTCTGATGAAGATGGATATTTCTGCTCTGATGGGGCTGACAGGTGCTGTTTACAAACAGTTCTTCGGAAGCAATTTTGGCATCATTTACAGTCTTTCCATTATGTTGATGTGGATTATTTTGCCGATGCTTATAGCGCTTCGCATTTTCAGAAAAAAGAATTTATAATAATCAATCACTTGATTTAAGATTAACTGATTCTTATCACCCAATCAACTGACCAAAATCAGTCTAATAAAAGACCTGCATGTCTACTTTTACCCAAAATTTAAGACATGTCAGTAATAGAAACCAATCTCAGTCACCAAACCATAGGTGAAATAGTACGCGAAGACATTCGTGCTGCCAAAATTTTAAAACGCAACGGAATTGATTTCTGCTGTGGCGGTAAAAAGACATTGGAAGAAGCCTGTGAAGAAAAGAATGTAAATATTGACACTATTCAGGAAGAGTTGATTGACCTGATGAGTCGCAACAATCCTTTTCCGGAAATAAATCCTGACAAGTGGAAAATTGATTTTTTGTGCGATTATATTGAAAACCTGCACCATACTTATGTAAAGCAAAACATGCCTTTAATAAGTGAGTTAGCAGAAAAGGTAGCTCGTGTTCATGGTGAGCATGCTCCCGAACTGGTTAAAATAAAAGAATTGTGGAATGAGGTAGTTAAAGAATTGGCTCCCCATATGCAAAAAGAAGAATTAGTGCTGTTTCCTTATATCAAGAAAATGGTGGCTGTTTTGGAAGGAAAGGCTGAACATACAATACCTCATTTTACTACCGTTAAAAACCCAATAGCCATGATGGAAAAGGAGCACGAACTTGCCGGAGCTCTTTTGGAAGAAATTTATTTACTCAGCAATTCATTTGCCATACCTGATTGGGCTTGCAACAGCTACAAACTACTTTACAACAGTTTGGCAGAATTCAGAGAATATTTGCACCGCCACATTCATTTAGAGAACAACATACTTTTTCCGAAAGCAATAATTCTGGAGGAAAAGTACAGAACAAATCAAATTGAATAGTAACTTGCGCCTGTTTTGAAAAACACGATTACCATATCACTCGCATTTCTATTTGTGCTGCAGTCTTTCACGCGGACTTTCATCATCTTAAATTATCAGGTAAACAAAGATTATATCTCTAATGTGCTTTGCGAAAACAAAGAGAAAACAGCAATGCATTGCGAAGGTAAATGTCACCTGAAAAAAGAATTGGAGAAGGAACAAAAAAAGGAAAGTACTCCATCCGGCAGTAAAGAAAAAATTGAAATTATATTATACAGTGAAACAACAACAACGCTTAGTTTTGCTGCCTCTGAACCAGTAAAATCTTCTTTTATTTATTCAGAAATCTATCCTCAGGATTTCACCGGAAAAATATTCCATCCGCCTACCATTATAGGGTAATCGTATTAAATCTTGACTTGTGCTGACACCAGCGCATAGTATTACCTATAATTTACTAATTTCATAATTTTTCTAAAAATGAAAAAATCATTTCACTTATTCTATATTTTTATAGTATCAATTTCAATCGTTGTGCTTCCATCCTGTACAAAACAAAAAGGATGCACCGACAACACAGCAACCAACTACGACAGCGAAGCTGAAGAAGATGACGGCTCCTGCACTTACAATGCCGAGACCGATGTAGAAATTCATTTCTCTTCAATGGTTGGCACTGAAAGTTTGGTTTACAATCAGGAATACACCATCAACGGGCGTAAAGTAAAATTCACACGCGCACAGTTTTATGTTTCAGAAATTCATTTGCATCAGGCAGATGGTGACCTAGTTCACCTAGAAGATAAATACCTTCTGGTTCATGGTGAGGAACATGCTTACTCAATAGGCAAAGTTGCTTCTGAGCATTATCACGGCATTTCATTCAGCGTTGGACTTGACTCTGCTGCTAATCACAGCGACCCTTCAACTTATGCTGCTGACCATGCTCTTTCTTCACTCGATCCTAACTATACACACTGGAACTGGAATTCAGGTTATGTTTTTATTCGTCTTGAAGGCTATGTTGATACTACTGCAGCTGCAAATGGCGATGCTGATTTTGGATTTTTCTACCATGTAGGATTTGATGAATTTAAGCGTGACATTGACCTTGACATAAGCCAGGACCTTGTTGGAAGTACAGCAGAAATCGGGTTAGAAATTGACTTCGCTAAATTTTTTCTGGGTGTGGATATGCGGACAGAAAACTCAACTCACAGTATGGATAATATGATGTTGGCCGAAAAAATAGCCGACAATGCTGACGATGCAATTTCAGCTGAGTAAAAATATAAACAGACTTACAAATGCGGGAGTTATTCCCGCATTTGTAAGTTTTTTTTTACTGCTGAGTTCATGCGGTAAAGATGAACTGATATCCGATACAGCATACAACCTTGAAATTCCGAAAGGTTTTCCGGCAATGGATATTCCATTGGATAACCAGTTGACTGTTCAACGTGTTGCTTTAGGAAAAAAACTATTCTTTGACAATATTCTTTCACGCGATAGCAGTGTTTCCTGTGCATCTTGCCATTTACCTGAATACGGTTTCAGCGACCCTGAACAATTTAGCAAAGGAGTTGAGGGAAGAAGTGGTTTCAGACAATCCATGACACTCACTAATGTTGCTTACAACACGCTGTTTTTCTGGGATGGGGGAGCAACGAGTCTTGAATTGCAATTACTTGCACCCATTGAAAATCCGGGCGAAATGGATATGAATATGCCTGAACTTATTGAACGGCTATCCAATAACCACGAATATCCCTCCTTATTCAGGGAGGCATACGACAGAGAAATTGATCCGTTTACAATTACCCGTGCATTAGCTGCATATGAACGCACATTAATCAGCGGAAATTCGCGATACGATAAGTATATGTATCATGAAAAAAATGACGCATTAACAGAGTCGGAAAAACGGGGACTGGAAGTATTCAATAGTTCGCGAACCAATTGTTCGCAATGCCACAGCGGATTTAACTTTACCTCATTCGGTTTTGAAAACAATGGATTATATGAATATTTCGCTGATAGCGGAAGAGCAAGAGTAACAACCCTGCATTCAGATGTCGGACTGTTTAAAATACCCACACTAAGGAATATTGGCGTTACAGCACCTTACATGCATGACGGAAGTTTAACAACATTGGAGCAGGTGATTGAACATTATCAGGCCGGGGGCAAATTACACGAAAACAAAAGCCCTTTAATTACAGGTTTTCAGTTAACAACTCAGGAAAAAACAGACTTGCTAAACTTTCTAAACTCATTAACAGATTACGAATTTATTTCACAAACGGCTGAATAAAAAAAACATGCCATGAAAAAAATAATCATAACACTTTATATGCTTACAATTCTTGCATCCGGCTCAATTGCCTGCGATGTTTGCAGTTGTTCTTCCGGTGGAAGTTACTATGGAATTCTGCCGCAGTTCCAGAAACATTTTATTGGTGTTCGCTGGACGGGAAGTTCTTCCAGCGCAAGTCATATTCCATCATACATAGCAGATGAAATTTATACTCCACCAACACGTATTACACTGCATTCTGCTGAATTATGGGGACGGTTTTATCTTGCAAAGCGATTGCAATTATTTGTGTTTATTCCATTTAATGTGCTTACAGAAAAAGAGAACAATATTGCTAACACCATTTTTGGATTGTCGGATGCAACACTAATGGCAAATTATGCTATAATAAATACAGGTGACAGCCTTATGAAAAAACTAAAGCACACCGTATTATTAGGCGGTGGCGTGAAATTTCCTACCGGAAAATTCAGAAGTATTGATGATGGAAGTGCTGCAAATCCTAATATGCAAACAGGAACAGGTAGCTTTGATTTTATTGTGAACGGTGTTTATACCATGCGCTACAAAAAAGCAGGAATTAACACCGAGGCTTCTTATCGTTTCAACACGGCTAATCGTGATAACTACCGTTTCGGAAATCGTTTAAACCTGACTTTTAAAACATTTTTTTGGCTAAAAGCCAAGAACGTTTCATTTCTTCCTAATGCCGGTGTTTCATTTGAAAATGCACAAAAAAACACACGTAAAAACAGTGAAAAATATTACACCGGTGGAAATGCTCTTTATGCAACCGCAGGCATGGAAACCTATTTTAAGAAATTCAACCTTGGTTTTTCTTTTCAGCAGCCGGTGGCTTACAATTTAGCAGAAGGACTTATAAAACCTGATCAACGCTACACTGTAAATCTTACATTCATGTTCTAAACTAACAAAAACTAAAACCATCAAAAAAAATGAAAATCAAATCTCTTTCAATTTTAACTACAGCTTTAATAATGGGATTCTCATCCTGCAATACAGATGACACCGAAGTGCAAGGCCCTGTAATTACATTAACAACTCCAACGGATCAGAAAGACTATGAAATCGGTGATACCATTTTTATTCATGGAGATATTACAGATAACGAAGGATTACATGAATTGATGGTAATGGTTTATCAGCAGGAATCGGGTAACACTATTCTGGATTACACACCAACCGTTCATGATATACCAAGTTTTCACATCGACACATTTGTATTACCAACAGACACGGTTCACGTTCACTACCATTTGAAAATTGAAGCATGGGATCACGATAACAATGCAGACTCTTTAAACTATACCTTGCATTGGGCTGATTAATCATTATTTCTTGTAACAAAAAAAGGGAAAGCAGAATTGCTTTCCCTTTTTTATTGATGTAAACTTCAGAGCAAATTAATGAGGATCAGAAAACGCAGGATTATTCACATAATCCATATCAGTAAGTGACTTCAGAAAATTGATAAGGTCTGTTTTATCCTGTTGACTTAGTTCCAAACCAACACCAACATTTTTCATAAGCGGATCAAGTGTAGCAGAGGCATGTCCACCTGAATTGTAATGTTCAATTACTTCTTCCAGCGTTGCAAAACGTCCGTCATGCATGTAAGGGGCAGTAAGTTCAATGTTACGCAAAGTGGGTGATTTAAACTTGCCGCGGTCGTTGGGACTGCCTGTTACAGCTTCTAATCCTACATCAGTAAATACAGAATCCAACCCGTTATTGTGAAATGCATTATCGGTAAATAATCCACCTGATGCACCATGACAATGAAAACAATCCCCACCCGAAAGGGTAATTGTTTTATCACGGTTAAAAAGTGAGAAACCGCTCAATACCGAAGTTGGATCAGGTAAAACATTCTCATTATTATTAACATATCTCTCAAATAATGAATTGCCTGAAATCAAAGTGCGCTCAAACTGAGCAATTGCCTTCGCTACAACAAGTGAATCTATTTCGCATACACCAAATGCTTTCAAAAAAAGTTGCGGATATACACTATCCGCTTCCAATTTTGAAACGGCATCACTCCATCTCTGATGCATTTCAATAGGATTTGTAACAGGCATTAATGCCTGTTCTTCCAATGAAAATGCTCTGCCGTCCCAGAAAAAACGGGGAGCCCAACCGAGATTAACTATAGCCATTGCATTGCGTGTTCCTGTAATGCCATCAATACCTGTGCTAAAGCGCGTTCCCCTGTCTGTAAACGCAAACGTCTGCTGCGCATGACAGGTGGCGCATGACATGGTATTGTCATCACTCAACCTTTTTTCATAAAACAATTTTCTTCCAAGAGCAATCCCTTCAACCGTCATCGGATTATCAGCAGGAATAACCATTTCAGGAAATCCCTGAGGACGATCAACAGTATAGGCAGTTGGGTTATAGGTGCTTAAATCGCAGTCGCAATTGCAGTCATCTTTTTTGCAGCCGCTGAAAAAAATTACTACTGACAGAAATAGTATTGAAAACTTCTTCACTAACATCCTTAAAATTGAAGTGTAAAAATACAGATAAATACAAGATAGATAAAATGTGTATCTGTGATTTACATCATACATACCTTAAACCTCACTTCTTTTCTCTTGTAAATTTATCTGCTAAAAAATATTCGGAAATGCAATTCTGTTAAGTAATAATAGAAACAGCATGACCATTTTCAAAATGCTTCTATATTTGACCTCACAAAATAATTTCTCAATGAGCACAGCTATATCTATACAACCTCTTAACAACTACGCCCTCGGTCAATGGATAGCCGGTGAAGGCGAAGGTCAATTATTATACAACGCCATCACAGGCGATACTATTGCCACCGCCAGCAGCAAAGGATTAGACTTTGCTGCCATGTGCAACTATGCGCGCACAGTTGGCGGACCCAAACTCCGCAAAATGACTTTCCCTGAACGAGGAAGAATGCTGAAAGCATTAGCGCTTCACCTGATGGAAAAGAAAGACCTGTTCTACAAAATATCATGGGCAACAGGCGCTACCAAAGCTGATAGCTGGGTGGATATAGAAGGCGGCATCGGCAATTTATTTTCCTACGCATCATTGCGCAGAACTTTTCCTAACGAAACATTTTGTGTGGAAGGGGATATTGCAAAACTGTCTAAACAAAATACATTTATCGGTCACCACATTTGTGTGCCGAAAGAAGGTGTTGCTATTCACATCAACGCATTCAATTTCCCGGTTTGGGGAATGCTGGAAAAAGTGGCGGTGAACTGGCTCGCAGGAGTTCCGGCTATTGTGAAACCCGCAACCATTACTTCATTTCTTACTGAAGCTGTTGCCAAAGAAATTATAGCAAGCGGCATTCTTCCCGAAGGTGCTTTGCAACTGATTTGCGGAAGCGCCAACGGAATTCTGGATAATGTTATCAGCTCGGATGTGGTAACATTTACAGGCAGTGCATCAACTGGCAAAATGCTGAAATCGCATCCGCGATTGATTGAAGAAGCGGTACCTTTTACCATGGAAGCAGACTCTCTGAACTGTTGTATCCTTGGCAACGATGTTTCACTTGACCAACCCGAATTTGATATTTTCATCAAAGAAGTAGTACGCGAAATAACTACCAAAGCAGGACAAAAATGTACTGCTGTTCGCAGAATTATTGTTCCAGAGAACAGAGTAGAAGAAG
>CAMAVO010000023.1 GCA_945861685.1 Chitinophaga pinensis
CCGTTGCTGCCCACACGCACCTGATTGTAATCTGTCCAATAATAATGAAAATCAAAACCTATAGGCACCCAACCAACTGAGTTATCATCGGCAAATCCATTTATTTCCGTTGCCAGAGGAAGAATGTCAATCCAATTGTAAACCGGTCCGCCAATAGCGTTTGAATGCATCCATGTATAACCAAAAGCATCTGGTCCGCCACTGGTTTGGGCGTGAAGAGTGAGGAAGTAAGAAAATGAGAATGGGAGAAGGAGTAGGAGTTTTTTCATGCGCTGTTTGTTTTTAACACAGAAGCAAGAGATGCTGCTGTGCTTATTATTTTCTATTTTTAAGCCCTTAAAATTAACAAAAGCAAAATGAAATCAGGTTCGCTCGTATTTTTTTTCGCGTTTACTTTTTCATTTTCGGGTCTTGCACAAATTTCGTTGCAGGACAAAAACCGGAATATTAACCGCAACAATGTTTATCTTGAACTGGGCGGAACTGGATATTATTACTCTATAAATTACGAATTGCTGATTGTGAAATCAAGCGCCACAGCTTTGTTTGGCAGAATCGGATTAGAGTATCTCCCTATCCGCAATGCCGACCGCATGGTTCATTTTCCATTGGCTGCAAATCTGTTGCTCGGCAAAAAACGCAGTAAATTAGAAATAGGTTTTGGCGCTTTATTTCGTTTAGATTTTTCACCCAATAATATTGGTGGCTATGGTTATTACCTTACTAATCCTCCAACACGAATTTTTATGGCTCCTGTTATTGGTTACCGTTGGAACTCTAAACCCAACGAGTATGGCGAACAGTTTATGATACGCGCCACGTTTACTCCGCTTTTAGGAATGAATGTTTTTTCAAGCACACCATTTTTTGTTCCCTGGGCAGGTATTAGTTTTGGCCGCACCTGGCAAAATAACTGGCCTAAAAAGAGCAAGTAATAAAAACATTATGCTCCTTCTTTCTCCTCAGAATTTCAAAGATTACGAATTGATTGATGTCGGAAATTTTGAAAAATTAGAACGTTTCGGACAATACATAACAATCCGCCCCGAGCCCCAGGCCGTTTGGGAACCAAAGTTGAGTGCACAACAATGGAGAGAAAAAGCACACGTAAAATTTGTTGCCAAATCAAGCTCTTCCGGAAATTGGGATAAATTGAAAAATGTTCCCGATCGCTGGAATATCCAATACGGAAATTTAAAATTTCGTTTGGCTTTAACATCATTTAAACACGTTGGCATTTTTCCTGAACAGGCTGTGAACTGGGATTATATTACTGAGTCAATAGGTATGCTGAATATTAACGAACCAAAGTTTCTGAATCTCTTTGCATATACAGGTGCTGCATCTATTGCAGCTAAAGCGGCAGGAGCAGATGTTACCCATGTTGATTCTATTAAACAGGTTGTTACATGGGCAAATGAAAACATGCAACATAGCAGTTTAGATAATATCCGCTGGGTGGTGGAAGATGCTATGAAATTTGTAAAGCGGGAAGTAAAGCGCGGAAAAAAATATCACGGAATTATCCTTGACCCTCCTGCTTACGGTCATGGTCCTAATGGTGAAAGTTGGCAATTAGAACAAATGATTGATGAGATGATAAAAAATGTTGCTTTGCTTTTAGACGAAGAAAAACATTTCCTCATTCTCAATACCTACTCACTCGGATTTTCATCCATGATTATTGAGAATCTGATTTACAATAATTTTCATCGTAAACCCGATTTGGAAACCGGTGAACTTTACCTGCAAGCCACAACGGGGAACAAGTTGCCGCTTGGAGTCTTTGGAAGATTCAGAAAAATTTAAATACTAATTATTCAGAGCAATTGAAATTCAATCACTCTGAATAATAATTTCATTTACTTAATCGACTTTGCTGCAGGAGAATTTACAAACGCATCCTTCTTCTCTTCAAACATTTTTTTCAAACGCGCATTCAGTTCGTCTTGTTTGTAAGTGCCGGTAATCTGCACCAAACGCTGCAATACAGAAAAGGCAATACGCGGCTGTTTGCCGGTTCGTTGTGCAAATTCAAGTGGAAGAGAAATGTAATAATCCATTTCACGGCTGTAAATATCTGCCATCTTCTCCGCTATTTTATTTGCCTTTTCATTTTCACCAAAACGGTAGTAAGCTTCCATTAAAGGCAGTGCAGAAAAATTAAACTCAATGGAAGAAGCAGGAATTTGTTCCAGACATTTATCAATTGTTTTTATAGCTTCCTCTTTTTTCCCTTCGTCAAAAAGTGAAAAGGCAAGACGTGCAAACATGTTGCGGTAGTTCATGCTCATGCGCACCGTTTCTGTTCCCTGATATACATTTGAATCAAGCATGTTGCCCCAAGCAAAGTTGTTCACCATGTTGTCGAACATTTTGTCGGAAGCAACCGTTCCGGTTTGTCCGTCTCTTGGAGTATTTTTAACAGGAACTAGGCGATATGCAAAACCTTCCACACGGAAATAATCCTGCAGGTTCAGGTATAAATCATCGCCTACAGTTACGGCAAAATAAATCGGGCGCTCCCAGTTATTGTTGGCTAAAATATCGAGCATCATCAGGTGATTGCGGGTGATGTAGTTTTCGGAAACTTCCCACTCAATTGCTTTAACCAGACCTGCTGTATCTACAATAGAAACAGTTCCGTTGCTCATTACTTTTGCAGAGTCAACAGGGATGCGAAATTTGTGTGTAGGTATGTAATTAAAATCACCACCATTGGTTGCAATCTTGTATTCCTTTTCATCACGCGAAACAAAGTCAAGTACTTTTTTCAGATCAACATAACCCGGAATGCTTCGGTCAACAAGGGGAAGTTGCAATCTTCTGTCGCCTAATAATTTTTCTTCGCTTAATGAAAAGGGCAGCGGATCTGATTCATATGCTTTTCTGCGCAACTGATCAATATACCAGCTGGTGTTGAAAAGACTGAGGTTAACAACGCGCACATCGGTGCGTATACCTTCCACTTCCTGAGCATACCACAGAGGGAATGTATCGTTATCACCGTTGGTGAAAATAATGGCGTTGGGCGCACAGGTTTTTAAATAGTTAGCTGCAAGGTCGCGTGCTGCTGTTCTGTTGCTTCTGTTGTGATCATCCCAGCCATCTTTTGCCATCAGGTATGGACCGGAAAGTCCTAATGCAACTCCAATACCTGCTGCTGCAATAGCCGGGCCTTTCTTTGAAATCCAATCATATATTGCTGCAACCGAGAGACCAATCCAGATGGCAAAGGCATAGAACGAACCTACGTAAGCATAATCCCGTTCACGCGGCTGATAAGGATACTGATTCAGGTAAACCACAATGGCAACACCTGTGAGTATGAATAACAACATCACCACGAAAAAGTCTTTTCTGTCTTTCATGAAATGACCTATCAAACCAATTATTCCAAGCAGAAAAGGAATCATGTAAAACTTGTTGTTGGCTTTGTTGGAAGTAATGGAAACAGGAAGATTATCCTGCGGACCAAGACGCCCTTCGTCAATAAACGGAATACCGGAAATCCAGTTGCCATTGAGTAAATCACTTGCTCCTGTTCCATCGGCACCATTGCCCTGCACATCGTTTTGACGTCCAGCAAAGTTCCACATGAAATAGCGGAAATACATGTGCCCAAGTTGATAATCAACAAAGAAATTGATGTTCTCAGACATGGTTGGTTTGCGTTTGCCATCTGTTCCGCTCCAGTTTTTATACTCTGTTATATGATGCGCCTGATTACTGTACATACGCGGAAATATTCCGCTGTTGCGTGAATCATAAACGGGAATTGTTTTTTCTTCCACCACTTCGTACTTGTCTTTTCCTTTGTGCCAAACCTTTCCGCCCTTTTCGGTCTTCGTCATTTTAGCGGTGAAGTAATGCCCTTTAAACAATGGGCGATCGCCATATTGCTCACGATTGAGGTAGCTGATGAGGGCAAACACATTGTCGGGGTTACTCTCGTCCATTGGTGGATTGGCGTTGGAGCGAATGACAGAAAAGAAGTAGGCACTGTAACCAATCAACAAAAAGGTAAGCGCCAGAATAATAGTGTTGGCAACATGTTTCTGATGTTTCTGGGTATACCAGATTCCAAACACAATGGCTGAAATTAACAGAATGAAATAGAACACCACTCCGCTGTTGAATGGCAAACCAAAACTGTTTACAAACAACAGTTCAAACAGAGAAGCCAGCTTTACCACACCCGGTATAACACCGTATTGCACACCCACCAGAATTAAAACGGAAACTCCCAGCGCTGCAATAAATCCCTGAATACTGAAATCGTATTTCTTGAAATAGTAAACAATTACCAATGCCGGAATAGCCAGCAAATTCAATAAGTGAACGCCTATTGACATTCCCATCAAAAGCGCAATCAGTATAATCCATCTGTCGGCATGAGGTTTATCGGCAACGCTTTCCCACTTCAATATTGCCCAGAAAACAATAGCGGTAAAAAACGATGACATGGCATATACTTCACCTTCTACTGCCGAGAACCAGAATGAATCGGAGAAGGTGTAAGCCAGTGCGCCCACCGCACCGCTGCCTATTACGGCAATCATTCCGGGCATGGTAAATTCTCCGTCTTTGAAAATCATCTTCTTTGCAAAAGCGGTAATACTCCAGAACAAAAATAAAATGGTAAAAGCACTTGCCAGTGCCGACATAATGTTTACCCATTTTGCTACCTGCGTAACATCATCACCGGCAAGCAATGAGAAGAGGCGCGCTATCATCTGAAACATAGGTGCGCCCGGCTCGTGACCAACCATGAGTTTGTAAGAGGCAGAAATATATTCACCGCAATCCCACCAGCTTGCAGTAGGTTCAATGGTAGAAATGTAAACGAAGGCAGCAACGGCAAAGATGAGCCAGCCGGCTATGTTGTTGATGAGGTTATATTGTTTCAAGTGTTCAGGTTTTGTTTGAAGGCGAGCGAAAATAGGAATTATTATTTTGAGGTAGGGTGTTAAAGAATGCGAATGAAAAAACTCGCCTCAGATAGCTCCTGAGAAAGATTACGCTTAAAACAGACTATATATAATTCCGTCTTACTTCTTTATAAATTTACGGGTAGCCATTTTATCACCTGAAATAAACTGGACAAAATAACTTCCTTCAATTAAACCAGATGTATTTAGCTTAATCTTTGATGTAGCGGTTTCAGAAATTATTTTTTGTCCGTAAGAATTGAAAATAGTTGCTGAAAAAACTTCTTTTGCAGATGAAATGATATTCAACTCCCCGACAACAGGATTTGGGTAGAGTTCAAACAAAGAATTTTCTTCACTAACTAAAGGCGCTAATCCTGTTGTGGAAGAAGTATATGTTCCGCTTCTGTATTTCACGGTTCCTGCATTGTCATCTTGCCATACCACAAAAATTTTTCCGTTGCCGAGTGCTACATCCGCATTTGTTATATCACCTAAATCCACGGTATCATAGGCAGCCGGGAAACCGGTTGTAATATCATTAGTAAAAAGAACCGGCAACTGTGCAACACCGCTCACAGATTGTTTCCAAACGATAGCCATTGCATAACCATCGGATGCTATGCGTGGATAGTTCTGCTGACTCAAACCAGGTATAGAACCTGTTATTCCGATTGTTGAAACGAGTGTATTGTTGCTTACTAATGATTTACTGATATAAACTCTGAAACCTCCTATAGCTCCATTCATAAAAATACTGTAAAGCGTATCTCCAATTATAACACCGTCAGGTCCGCTTGAGGGGCATGACATCTGCATCCAGTTATGATTCTCCAGTGCAAAGCCGGTAGTAAATGTTGAAGCATTGTTAGAAGAAATTCCTGTCCACGTATCACGAATATTATTGTTGTTGTTCCGGTAAAGCATGGCACAGGCATTTCCTTCGGATACTACAGCACCCGGGCAACAGTCACAAACTTCAGCAGAACCAGCCCATCCGCTTGCTTTTTTATCAATTGAAAAATTAGTTCCGTAGTCTGTTGACTTTGTAACTACCCATCTTGAATCACCAAATGAGGAATTGAATTTCATATAGGCCACAATGGGTTTTCCTGTTGCATCGGTTGTAACAGTAGGAAAACGAGAAAGGCTGTCGCCAATTATGGCCAGTTCCACCGGATTATTGAATGAAACACCGCCATTTAATGAAGTAAAAATAAAAATGTGATTAGTGTCTGACGCTTCGGGTGTGCGCTTTACCACCACATAAACCGTATCGCCATGTGATGCAATATCAGGACCCATCCATGAAGCAGTTGCAACTGAAAGCCATGATGGATTCAATTTTACAGGCGTAGTAAATGCAGTTCCGTTCCATCGCGAAAAAAATACTGCCTGGTCACTCATCCTGCCCCAAACCACCAACGGGTTTCCATCACCATCAAGGCTCATCCTCGGATGCATGTTGCTATAAGTATTATTGGCAAGGTTCATATCCATGTTCCATGTAATATCGTTTTGTGCGAAAGCTGTTACACTGATGCAGCATAAAAAAATGAGTAGGGATTTTTTCATCGTAGTATTAATTTTTGAGTAGCGGAAAAATTGTTCGATATAGCTTTTACCAAGTAAACTCCGGCTGATAATTCTGAAGTTGATACAGAGATGTGATTTGTTTCTTTCACTGTGTTCAGAATTTCTTTTCCTGAAATATCGGTAATATAAAACTTGAAATTATTTTTTGATCTGATGTTGATGAAATCCGAAGCAGGGTTAGGAAAAATGCTGAACGAACTTTGGTTTTGAATTTCGTTAATTGCTTGCGGGTCATTAACAGCAAGTATAAAAGTAAGCGTATCTTTTACGGATGGGCTTGCTGCATCCCAAACAGCATAGCGGATAACCGCTGTTCCGTAATTTACATGAGGCGTAATCTTCATTATCAGAAAACCAAACGCTCCAGGGCTTACCGGATTCATGGCGCCACTGTCTTCTAATGAAGTGTAGCAAAGATAATTATCGCACGTTGCCACATCCCAATTAGCCGGAACACTAGCACTCACTTTCTTCCATTGAAGTTGTATGGTGTCGGTTGAAATATTCTCTTGCCGGATCATAGGTTCATGAAGGTCTTCCATCATGCCGGAAAGTGAAAGTGTATCTCCCGGGGTATTAATATATGTTTGAGATGAACAGGTATAAACCTGAGCAATCACAAGCATTGCAAGAAAAATATTCTTTATAAGACGATTCATATATTAAGTGTTATGATGAATGAAGCAGGTCAACCACACATCAAATATAATTATTTGGGCTGTTGTATACTATCGGATTGCAAATTTTTGGCATCTTGATAACCGGGCTTACCTTTATCCTGAGGTGGAATGTTAAAGAAGAGACCGTTATTTTAAGAATACAACGCTCCCGCAGAAGCGGTATCTTTTAAATAACCTTGTTGCCATCCCTTTTAAAGTCTGTACCAAACGCCTGATCCCAAACTTTGGAAGTAAAGCCAAAACCTGCCTTGGGGTCTTTATAATGATGAAGCATGTGATGTTTTTTAATTGTTTGAAACAGTTTGTTTTTGTAGTTCAAATGATGAACAGCATAATGGCTCATGTCATAAATAATATATCCGGTAACAAATCCTGAAAAAAACGGTGCTACATAAATACTTCCGAAAATGCCATAGCAGGCATACCAGATAACTACTGCAAGCGGAATGCTGGCTCCCGGAGGCATTACCAGTCGTCTTGAATCGCTTGGAAAATCATGGTGAACACCGTGCAGAATAAAATGAATTCGTTTTCCTGCTTTGCTGACAGGGTGATAATGAAAAACAAAACGGTGAAGTGTATATTCCATTATTGACCAGCAAAAAAGTCCGAATAATAACAACGTAATAATGATTGTAAATTCAAGATTATAATTATAAACCGACTGGTACAAAAACCAACATACCACCGGAACATAAACAATAAGCACAATGCTGAAATGAACTCTTGAAAAATAATCGAAGAATTTATTTTCAAATATCGGGGGTGATATATTTTTATTGTGAACGAAGTGGCACGGCATAGTGCTATTGGTTTTTACAGGCACGCCAAAAATAGATATTAATAGTTATGGAAGCTGTTTGTTGAAATTAGAGCCGCTATAAATATTTATCTACTTTTGAAAACTTCATGAAAACGCTTTCTTTCATCACTGATCCGGGGTTTGTTAAAAATGAGCACCCGGGTGCTTTGGATAGATTTTTTATTTCGCTGCTAAATGATGAGCGTGATCTTCCCTTTGTTTATTTGTGTCTGCAGATCTTCTGCTTTGTAATTTCTCTTGCAGTTATTCTTTATACACCCCTGCTGCAGGGCTGGGCATGGAAAGCAGGTGCTTTGCTGTACATACTTTCTGTCCTGCTTTATTTTATGGGTCCTTTTACCCTTATGCTTCACAATACCAGTCACAACGCACTTTTTCGCAGAACAAATGATTGGGCAAATAACATTATTCCCTGGGTTATAGGTCCTTTTTTCGGGCAATCACCTGAAACCTATTTCAGCCACCATGTGGGTATGCACCATGCCGAAAATAATCTTAAAGATGATTGCAGCAGTACCATGCACTATCAGCGCGACAGCTTTCGTGGTTTTTTGCGCTATTATCTTGAATTCTTTTTCATAGGGTTAATTGAACTGGCAAATTATTTTCACCGCAAAAAGCGAAAGAAGCTGATGAAAAAAGTAATTCGTGGCGAAGCTTCTTTTTTTGTTTTATGTATTGCACTCAGCTTTATAAACTGGCAGCCAACGCTTGTTGTTTTTATTATGCCGTTTATACTTACCCGCTTTGCAATGATGGCTGGTAATTGGGGACAACACGCATTTATTGATGCCAGCGATAGCGGCAACAGTTACCTCAACAGCATTACCTGCATCAATTCGGGTTATAACCGAAAGTGCTTTAATGACGGTTACCACATAGGCCATCACTTATCACCCAAGATGCACTGGACCGATATGCCTGCTGATTTTATTGCCAACAACGCTGAGTATGGCAGGCAACGTGCCATTGTGTTTGAAGGAATTGATTTCTTTTTTATCTGGCTGCTGCTGATGCTGAAGCAATATAAGGTGCTCGCAAAACACTTTGTAAATATTGGTGCTGTTTTTAAAAACGATGCTGAAGTAGTTGAGTTTTTAAAAATCCGCACACAGAAAATTCTGTAAGCGTATAAGCAACGAGCGGGGCATCACACCTGCACTGTGTTACTGCAAATAAGTTTTCATCCACTGATTAATCTCACTGCTGAGTTGCGGGATGTTTACGTTTCGGACTCCATAAATATAATGGCCGGTATTATGCAGAATGGTGGTGTCGGTTGGTGTTGCACCCGTTTTAAGGGTATTGAACATAACCAGGCTTTGTTCTATGGGAATGAGCTTATCCCTGTCACCATTAATAAACAATGTAGGCACTTTGCCGGGGTTAATGGCGGGACTGGCATCGGCAATTACCTGTGCATCGGTTGTGCCCAGAAAACGTTTTATAACAAAGTTTATAAAGTGACGATTCAGGTATTGTTGTAACAATGTATCACCAAGATCGGTGGGGCCTGCTAATGAAACCACTGCTTTTACCTGATGTGCCGTATCATATTTATGCGCAAACAGGAGCGACAGATGTGCGCCAGCACTAACGCCTGCCAGTCCTATGTTGCCATTGCCTGTTTGCCATTCGGTGCTTTTGCTGCGCAGGTAATCAATGGCTGATTGTATATCATCCATCTGTGCGTGAAAATCACCGCAGGCATAGCGGTAATTAATACATGCTACTGCAAAACCCTGTTGCACCAGGCCGTTTATAATTTCTGCAGGCCAGCTGTTTTTATTACCTATTACCCAGGCGCCACCGTGTATTAAAATTATGGTGGGTGTATTTTCTTTGCGAACTGCAGGCAGATACACATCCATTTTATGGCGCTTGTGCGGACCATAGGCCTGGTTTAAATAATACTGCGCATTAACAATGCCTTCGCTGGGCGGTGTCATGCCCAACGAAAGAATACATACAGTAATGAGCAGAGCTAAGCGTTTCATTTCAGAGCTGTCAAAAGTAGTATTTCGGAAATGCTTTTTGAGTGTTGTCGGAATGGTTTATTTGCGGAAAAATTTATCATTCTCCCATTTCATAGGATTATTAATGATGTAATCAGAAATGGTTACATAGGATTGTTGGTTGCGAATGATGTGGTCGTGATAATTGCGTTGCCATACATTTATAATATCCGTATTGGTGCGAAACCATTTTGTTACACCGATTTTATAACCGCGAACAATTGAACCGATTGTTTTGGATGGCGATTTGAATGCGGGCGATTGTTGTTGTAGGGGCGAATAAACATTCGCCTTGTTATTATCAACGGCAAAATCCGGTGGTAGGGGCGAAACATCTTTCGCCCCATTACCCACATCCATAATATTATTTTGGGTGTTGATTTCCGGTGAATTATTCATTGGCGAATAATTATTCGCCCCTACGGTGGTATCGTTGATATTTGAAATGGGCGAAAAATGTTTCGCCCCTACATTCACAATATCTGTCAATTCAATTATTCCATGAACATGGTTGGGCATAATAATATGTTCATGCAAAACGGCATTTGGAAAATGTTGCGGTATTTGTAACCAACAATCGTTCGCAATTTTTCCGACATCATTTATTTCCATTATTCCGTTTGCAATATCCCCAAACAAACATTCCCTGTTGTGGGTGCAGATGGTTATAAAATATAACCCTGCCTTTGAATAATCGTATCCTTTTAATCGGATGGATTGGCGTGAATACGGGTTTTTGGTCTGCATAAAAACAATGCAAGGGTTTTGTGCTGCTAAAATAAAAAAAATATCAACGTATTAATGTTTAAGGTGTTCAACCATTTGCAATTCCCAAAAATCTTCCTACATTAGCACCACGGTTTAGTAAACAGTACTAAACCCTTGCCGACCAAGTCTAGTACGTTTCATCAAGTATCAGTTCCGGTTCTTTATTTATTTGTACGTTACATTAATTAACTGCTACATGTAGGCTTATAGCTTGCTGTACAGAACAAGTTGTTATACAATCGTTCATTGAAACTGAGTTAACAGAGCAAGTAATCGCAATAAAAACATTTAACACGTTAAAATTTTAGGAACAAATTGTTTTAACAGTTAAGCAGGTTAAAACAAAAACCTGCAACACGTTAAATTATTTAGAACAGATTACCTCACCTGATGAACAAGTTATTTTATAAAGCTATAACACGTTAAATTATTTCAAACAGATTACTTCGTCTGATTAATAAGTTATTTTATAAAGCTACAACACGTTAAAAATTTTTGAACAGATTACTTCACCTGATGAACAAGTTAATTCATAAACCTACAAAACGTTAAATTATTTTGAACAGATTACTTCGTCTGCTGAACAAGTTAATTCATAAAGCTACAACACGTTGCCGAAAAAAAACCAGGTTAAATCAGTTATTTCATCAAACAGTTTATGCTTTCATTGAACTATAACTACTTATAAATCAATTTAATACAAGCCTATGCAGATTAAAAAAGTGCGTTGCAAAAGAGACTACCATTTTCTTAAACCCGGTAGTGTTGGCCTTGCAGTTTCTAAAATTAAGAGCGGAGTGTACAGTCACCCCGAACATTTTCCTCATCCTGACTTGACAGAAGAAGAATATGCAGACGTGATAAAAGAATATACAGACACATTCTCGGCCTACAAAGGACATAGAAATCCGATGTCTGCAATGCAAAGTAAATTAAAAAAACTGTTCAAAGCAACCGACCTGTTGGCTGATTATGTAGATAAGCGGGCTAATAACAATGCTGCTATTATTGAACTTGCCGGGTTTAAACCTACGCTGCAATATGTAGGAAGAAAAAATGTGCCTGAACAATGCAAAGTAACCGTAAAAAGAGGCAGCAGCCGCGAGCTTCTAACCATTTGCCCCAAAGTAGAGAATGCTGATTCTTACGGAGCTATTTTAACAGACAAACCATTACCTCACGGAGTTTATGTTGAGAGCGGCAAATTGTTTTTTAGCGAAGTATCTGCTGCCTTGCATGACTCTGTTATTATTTTTGAACTTAACCGCACACGAAAAAAAGTATTCAGAAATCTGGAAGTAGGCGTTACTTATTACATTTATTACTGGGCCGGAAATGCTAAAGGTATTAGCCCGTTAAGTGATGTGGTGGAGAAGAAGGTGATTGAGTAGACCCGTCATTGCGAAGGGCTTTTCGCCCTGAAGCAATCTCATAATAATAACCAGTAGTTCATACAGGAGATTGCTTCGTGCCTCGCAATGACGAACCAATTCCGTAATTTAGTCCCCGATGAAATCATCCCTCTTCTTTTGTTTCTTTTTTTCTGTCGTTTCAAGTTTGGCGCAATCAACCAAACTGGAATTAGGCATGAGGCGCAACACGGTACAAACTGTTATGGGCAGAGCTAAAATTGATTTGTATCAAAGTGATAAAACGGTTTATGCCTTTCACGACAGCGTTTTTTGCACCATTGATTTTGATGGTAATGAACAATGCAAAGGTTTTTACTGGTGGGCACAAAACGATACTGTATTGACTAAAACAATCCAGGAAAACGGATTTTTAATCCGCGACAGCATCACCTTTTATGCAAAAGATTTTTCAGGAGTATTGAAAAAAGATGCCAATACAAAAACACCTGTTTACCGTTTTATTGCTGCCCCGCCCGATACACTAACGCAAGTAAAAAAACCGCTTACGCTTACAGAACAAGCCCCGAAAGAAAAACCGTTTTACGGGTTTACAATTTTAGGTGCTAAGGTGTGGAAGAAGAAGGAGAAATAAAGTCATGCTGAGCCTGTCGAAGCATTTAGTAAACGACACTTCGACAAGCTCAGTGTGACAAAACCCACTAACATTTTTTAACAACCAACCATCCCGCATTCCCTTTATCTTTGTTCAGTAGAAACACACATACTTTAATTAAAGCCCAAAACTAATCTGTGTTAATCTGTGAAATCTGTGGTAAAAGAAAAGCAAACCTTCTCTAAAGACGAACGATTAAGCAGCCGCAAGCTTATTGAGCAAGTGGCAAAAGAAGGTAAATCATTTCTGGTGCATCCCTTTAAAGTAATTACACTGGAAGTCCCGACAGCTATCGGAACTGAAATAAAGTATCCCGCACAGGTAATGATGACTGCACCAAAGAAAAGATTTCCGCGCGCAGTAGACCGCAACCGCATAAAACGCCTGATGCGCGAAGCCTACCGTAAAAATAAACACACGCTTTACACAGCGCTGACTGAACAAAATAAAAAGCTGGCCATCATGCTTATTTACGTAGGTGCCGAGCTGCCCGAATATAAATTAGCAGAGGATAAAATAATTCTAATTTTACAACGTTTATCTAAGTATGAAACGCCTGCTCAGTAATTTTTTTATTTTTCTTATCCGCTTTTACAAGGCAGCCATTTCACCATTGCTGGGTGCTGCATGTCGCTACACACCTACCTGTTCGCAATACGGTGTTGAGGCGCTACAAAAACACGGTCCGTTCAAAGGATTGTGGCTTACCATTAAACGCGTTGTATCCTGTAATCCCTGGGGAGGACATGGATATGACCCGGTTCCCTAAACTATTTTAACAGATGAAAAGACTAAAAGATTTATCAATCAGAACTAAAGGACTTATTCTTGCAATCACCTTTTCGGGTATTGCATTTCTTAACTCGTCCTACGTTGACAACTACTTTGAGATAACCAAGAACCTCGATATTTTCGTTACGCTGTTCAAAGAACTCAACCTCTATTACGTTGACGAAACCAAGCCGGGCGACCTGATGAAAACAGGTATTGAAGGCATGTTGGAATCGCTGGATCCTTACACCAATTACATTCCTGAATCGGACATTGAAGATTTCCGTTTCATGCAAACCGGACAATACGGAGGCATTGGCGCACTCATCCGCACCAAAGAAAAAAAGATTTTAATTGCCGAACCGTATGAAAATTCACCTGCACAAAAAGCAGGACTGGAAGCGGGTGATGAAATTATTCAGGTGGACGGAAAATCAACCGAAGGAAAAAATACCGAAGACATCAGCAAGATTTTAAAAGGCCAACCTAACACAGAAGTGAAGTTGGTTGTAAAACGCGATGGCGTTGATAAGCCGATTGAAAAAACAATCATGCGCGAAGAGATAAAAGTAAAATCTGTTCCGCATTACGATATGTTGAACAATGAAGTGGGCTACATCAAACTCAACCAGTTCACCGATAAATGCACTGATGAAGTAGAAGCAGCTTTTAAAGAACTGAAAGAGAAAAAAGGAATGAAAGCGCTTGTATTGGATTTGCGCGGAAACCCGGGCGGACTGCTGAATGAAGCGGTAAGTCTTAGTAATCTCTTTGTTGAAAAAGGACAACTGGTAGTAAGCACAAAAGGAAAAGTAAAGGAGTGGGAAAAAACATACAAAGCTGCAAACACTCCATTAGATCTTGATATTCCGCTGGTGGTTTTGGTAAACAGCGGCTCGGCTTCTGCATCCGAAATTGTATCGGGTACTATTCAGGATCTTGACCGTGGAGTAATCATAGGACAACGTTCTTACGGAAAAGGTTTGGTGCAAACCACACGCCCGCTTTCTTACAACACACAACTGAAAGTTACTACCGCAAAATATTATATCCCCAGTGGCCGCTGCATACAGGCATTGGATTATGCTCATCGCAATGAAGATGGCAGCGTAGGCAAAGTTCCAGACTCGCTGATGAAACAGTTTTCAACTAAAAACGGACGCCCTGTTTTTGATGGTGGTGGCGTGTTACCCGATATAGTACTCGAAGCTGTTTCGTATTCACAGATTGTAAGAGCATTGAGTAATAAGAGTCTCATCTTTGATTTTACAACAAAGTATAAACGTGAGAACCCGACAATTGCTGCGGTAAAAGATTTTCAGATTACCGATGAAATCATGAATCAGTTCATTGCCTTTATTGCTGATAAAGAGTATGAATACTCTACCAAGAGCGAAGATGTAGTAAAAGCATTTAAAGAAACTGCAGAAAAGGAAAAATATTTTAAAGAAGTGGAAACGGAATACGAAGCACTGAAAGCAAAACTCAGTCACAATAAAACCGAAGACCTCGAAACATTTAAAGAAGAAATAAAAGACCTGATGAAATCAGAAATTGTATCGCGCTACTATTACCAGAAAGGCCGTGTGGAATCGTTGTTAGACAATGACCCTGACATTAAAGAAGCATTGAGTGTCTTGGCTGATAAAGCAAGATATACAGCACTGCTTGCAGCTCCGGTAAAGAAATAAATAGACAGTAATTCGTCACCCTGTCCGCCTAAGGCGGATCAGAGTATTTAGTATAAGATGCTGAAACAAGTTCAGCATGACGTTTAAACTTTAAACTAAAACAATTTGCAGCAAGCCCGGAAATATTTCGGTAATACAACTGAAACATTGCTGCTCATTTCACTGCTGTATACAGCAGCAGTAATGCCCTTTCAGAAGCAGGCTGTTCCTGTTTGGCCGGGTATTGCACTCATGGTTGCTGTCTGGTTATTTTCCGGAAATCTGAAAGCAAAATTTCAGTTAGTTCTTGCAAACGGAAATGCACTAATCTTTGCAGTGTTGTATCTCTTTTATTGTGCAGGTTTTTTCTATTCATCAAATACTGCATACGCACAAACCGATCTTTTACTTAAAGTTCCGTTGCTTCTTTTTCCGTTGGTAATTGCATCATCTACATTGAAGGGCAAAACAGATTTCATTCTTAAAACATTTTTGATTGCTGCATTACTTTCAGCCGTTGTTTGCGTTGTTCGTTCGGGCTATCTCACTTACACTACTGGCGAAAATTATTTTTATTACTACAAACTCTCCTGGTTTTTTCATGTGGGTCATTATGCTATGTATCTTGTATTCGCGGCTTTTGTAGCGTTGTATTTTTTATTCGGGGAAGAGAAAAATAATAGGAAAGCACTTTACATTGTTGCATTTCTTTTTTTAACCCTTGTAATTATATTGCTCTCTGCACGCGCTCAGATTGTTGCCTATTTTGTAGTAATAAGTTGTGGAGCAATTTTCTATTTGATTAAAAATGAAAACAGATTAAAAGGAGTACTCATTTTGTTTTCAGTATTGATAACAGGTGTTGTTTCTCTTTATTTTATTCCGGCAACCCGCCAACGCTTTCAGACTACACAAAATGAGCTGAACCACTTTTTAAATGATACAAATGCAGTAAACTATTCTTCTTACCTGCGTTTGGCTATCTGGCAAACAGGCGTAGAAGTTATTCGCGAACACCCACTCTCAGGCGTGGGTACTGGCGATGCAAAAGATGAACTGCTAAAAAAAGCACAACAAAATAATTACGATAGCATCGTTAAAAAAAACCTGAACTACCACAATCAGTTTATGCAGACATGGGCCGCCATCGGCCTGCCCGGCTTGTTTGCTTTGCTGTTCTCCATCATCATTGGAATTGCTCACGCTCTAAAGAAAAAACAATTTCTTGGCGCTGCATTTTTTACAGTTATTGCCATCAGCTTTTTTACCGAATCAATGTTAGAGCGACAGGCAGGCGTTATTTTCTATTCCTTTTTCAGTGCAATACTTATCTTCGCTGACAATGAATAAAATACTAGGGTTTATCAGGCCATATCATCCACAGGTTTATGTTGCCGCACTGGCAATGGCTGTTATTGGTATGCCGCTTTCCAAGGTGCTGATAAGCATTTCTATGATTGTATTGCTGGTCAACTGGCTGCTTGAAGGCGGGCTGAAAGAAAAATTTAATCTCTTTTTCAAAAATAAAATTGCAGTAGCACTTGCTTCGCTTTATCTGCTGCATCTCATCGGCTTACTCTGGACCACTGATTTTGCCTACGCGCTGAAAGACCTGAAAACAAAACTGCCTTTGCTGTTGCTTCCGCTCATTTTGTCAAGCACACCTGTTCTTTCCGAAAAAAAATTCAGAACGGTGTTACATATTTTTCTGTTTGCACTTTTCTGCGAAACCATGGTGGGAGTTTACAATCTGTATGGTTTTTCAGGCAAGATAGTAACCAACATGCGTGAAATGACTTCACATGTTTCACACATCCGTTTCAGTCTGATGTTATGTCTCGGAATATTTTCTGTTACATATCTTATTGAGAAATGGAAAGACGAATACAGTCAACAACAAAAAATCATGATGGGCTCACTTGCCCTGTGGTTTATGTTCTTCCTTTTTGTGTTGCAAAGCGCAAACGGGCTGATTATCTTTTTCATTTCATCGTTGTTCTCGGTTTTCTATGGCATTTTAAAAACAAATAACAAAGCATTAAAAATTTCATTTTTCTCTGTCATTATTCTTTCTGTTGTTGGTGCAGGTGTTTGGCTGGGCAGCGTTGTTAAGGATTTTTATCACGTTAATGAAGTGAATGTTGCTGAACTGGATTCCCTTACAGCACTTGGAAACCCTTATCAACACAAGATGAAGGATACACGAATAGAAAACGGAAACCGTGTAGGTGTTTATGTTTCATGGGAAGAACTGGAACAAGCCTGGAACAAACGAAGCGATTTAAAATTTGACGAGAAAGATAAAAACGGAAGCCTGGTTTGCTTCACACTCGAACGTTTTCTTACCTCAAAAGGCTACCGCAAAGATGCCGGAGGAGTTGCACGACTTTCAGATAAAGATATTGCTGCCATACAAAGCGGTGTTGCCAATTACCGCTATTTAGATAAACTGAGCTTCAGTGACAGGATTTATGAAATACTCTGGGAGTTTGAAGATTACCGCACAAAAGGAAACCCCAGCGGACACTCGGTTATGCAACGCTTTGAATACTGGAAAGCTGCGGTAAATATTATTAAAGAGAACAAATATTTTGGAGTTGGAACAGGAGATGTAGCGCTCTCTTATAAGGAGCAATACAATAAAACGAATTCACCATTGTCAGATAATTTCAGAAAGCGCGCACACAACCAATACCTTACCATTGCAGTTACCTTCGGTATCTTCGGATTGGTGTGGTTTCTGTTTTCACTTTTCTATCCTTTGGTTGCACACCATTTTCAACCGGGCTATATCTACTTCGTATTTTTGATTATTACGTTGCTTTCATTCATTAGCGAAGACACTTTGGAATCGCAGGCAGGTGTTACCTTTTTTGCGTTCTTCAATTCATTCTTTCTTTTCTGTAACACATTGTTGAAGGCAGATGAACATCCTTGAAATAAATACCGAAAAAACATGGCGAGGTGGCGAACGGCAAACGCTTTACACCGTGGAAGGTCTGTCAGAGAAAGGAATTAGCGTTTCTCTCTTATGTCTTCACAACAGCTTGCTGGCAATAAAAGCAAAACAAAGCGGAATCAAACTGATTGATGCAGGTTCTCAATCTGCAGTATTTTTTTATCTCGTTTTCAATGCAAATAAATACGATGTTATTCATGTGCAGAATTCAAAAGCACTGATATGGGTAGTGCTGTCAAAACTGTTTCATACTACACCGGTTGTTTACACACGGAGAGTTGATTTTGTACCCCAAGGCTTTTTCACGTTGTGGAAATACAAACAAATAAATAAAGTAGTTGCTATTTCGGAGGCAATACGCGCAATACTGAAAAGACAGGGAGTTCAACATGTTGAGGTTATTCCGTCTATGATAAAGCAACAACGGTTGAATCAAGAAAATGCAGCAAACACAATTCAACAATTAGGCTTTACAGGAAAGAAAATCATTGCTACCACTGCAGCTTTTTTTCCGCACAAAGACCCGTACACAATGGTTCGGACTATTGCAGCGTTGAAGAAATTGCGAACCGATTTTGTGTTTCTTCATTTTGGAGAAGGCGAATTAATGGAAGAAATAAAAGCGGAAGTTCAGAAACTGAACTTACAACAGGAGTATATTTTCATGGGCTTCAGAGAGGATGCTGAAGACTTCTTTTTAGTGATGGATGCATTTGTAATGAGTTCGCAGGAAGAAGGTTTGGGCAGCAGTGTGCTGGACGCTTTTCTTCACGGAGTGCCTGTGGTATCAACTGATGCAGGAGGATTAAAAGAAACGGTGGAAGGCCTCGGATTGCTTTCTTCTGTTAAGGATTTTAAATCGCTGGCAGCAAATATCGATCAGTTATTGAACGATGAAAGTTTGCGCAAATCACTTACAGCAAAAGCCCAACAATGTGTTGCAGAAAAATATTCTGTAGAAAAAAATATTCAGGAATACGTAAAACTATTTCATCAGATTGCTTCGCTTCGCTCGCAATGACGCTGATTATTTCTTCTTTGCTTTTTGTTGCGCCTGCGCTTGCTTGGTCATGTCTTCCAGTTTTTTCTGAAAGGTAGATTTGGTTACCGGTTTCTTTTTGTTCTCCTGCATTTTGGCGTGAATAGCATTTTCATCCACCATGTATTTGAACAAAAATTGTTGTCCGAACGTAACCATGTTGGCAAGGAAATAATAGTAACTTAGGCCTGAAGCATAGCTGTTAAAGAAACCAAGAAACATAATCGGCATCAGATACATAATCCATTTCATCTGCGCCATTTGCGGGTTGCTGCCTTGCAGGTCGCTGTTCATTTTGGTGTAGATGATGGTGGTAACAGTCATCAGCAACGTAAACAAACTCACGTGATCGCCATAGAACGGAATAGTGAATGGCAGATTGAAAATAGAATCGTAGCTCGATAAATCATCGGCCCACAAAAATGCTTTGTGACGTAACTCAATAGAAGCAGGAAAGAAGCGAAACAACGCAATCAAAATTGGCATCTGCAAAACCATAGGCAAACAACCGCCCAAGGGGTTTACTCCAGCTTTTTTATATAGCGCCATGGTAGCCTGTTGCTTTTCCATTGCATCTTTGTTTTCATACTGCTTGTTTAATTCGTCAATCTCCGGTTTCAGTACGCGCATTTTGGCAGTTGACATATAGGCTTTGTAAGTCAAAGGCAACAATCCGATTTTGAAAATGAGTGTGAGCAACAGAATAATAATTCCGTAGTTGGAAATAAATTGTCCAAGGAAATTAAAAACAGGAATTACCACAAACTTATTTACCCAACCAAAAATCCCCCAACCCAGCGGAACCAATTGTTCCATTCCAAGCTCATAGCTTTTCAGTGTGCTGTAGTGATTAGGAACAAAATAAAAAGAGAAGGAATTAGTTTCACTTGACTTCCCGCTGTAAGGCAACGTCAGCGAAGCAGAAAGTGTTTTCAGATTTCGGCTTGTCTCAGGTTCTTTGGTAACTTTTAAAGTAGGATTACTGAAACCATCTTTTGAAACCAACACCGAACTGAAAAACTGCTGTTTAAATGCAAACCATTTCAGTTTTTCCTCCAGTTTTTCTTCGTCATCTGAAGTAGGGGAGAGGTAATCATACTCCTCTTCAGTATTCATGTATTCAATGCTGGTTACGTTGGCTTCGTTCTCTCTGCTTTTTTCCATTTGAGCAGCCTTGTACGACCAGTCAAAAGCCAATTCTTTGGTGCCGGCAGCAATCATGCTCTGCCCGCCTGAAACGTTTACATCTACATCTACCACATAACTGTTACCTTTTAGTTTGTAAGCAAATTCAACATAGTTATTGTTTTCATCTGCAAGGCGCATAGCTACCGATGTAGTTTCATTTCCTTTTACAGAAGCTGAAGTTCCCTGTGGAGCAAAATAAAATTCTGAAGTGTTGATTTCTTTATTCTGACCAGGAAAACGCAGTGCAAAAACAGCGCTATCACCTTTGAATAAAATAACGGGAAGTGAATCGTAGGTTGTGTATTCTTTCAACTCAACAGAATAAATTTTTCCGCCTTTATTGCTCAGTGTTACTTTTATTTTTTCGTTTTCAAGTGTTGTAAATTGTTCTGTTCCCAGTGCACCTTTGTAAAACGAACCGAATAATTTTTTTGCAGTTTCATCGCGTAATGAATCTGGTAGTTGCTGAATTTTTTCAACGGTATCAGTAACAGCTTGTTTTATTTCTACGTGTTTTATTTTGCTGAGCGAATCAACCAGCGCAATTGAATCCTGTTTGTGCTTCATTGCTTTCAGTTCTTCTTCGTTGGGCATGGTCAGGTAACCATATCCTAATACGATGAGAAGAATTAAAAACATACCGATAAGCGAATTCCTGTCCATCATTTTTCCTGTAATTTTAAAAGCGCGCAAAGATAGTATTTTACAGGCTACTTTTTTTACCACTAAGTACACTAAGCTCACTTAGAAAAATATAGCTCGTATTATTAAGAATACCATGCTCACAAAAAAATTTAGTGTTCTTGTGCCCTTAGTGGTGAAGTAAAAAACCAAGCTATCTTTGCCCCCATGCAACTAAGTGTTTACTCTGACGACTATTTTATGCGCGAAGCCCTGAAAGAAGCGCAAAGGGCTTTTGATGCCGATGAAGTTCCTGTTGGCGCTATCGTAGTTTGCAACAACCAGATTATTGCCCGCGCACATAACCTTACCGAAACGCTGATCGATGTAACCGCTCATGCCGAAATGCAGGCTTTTACCTCTGCCGCCAATTTTTTAGGCGGAAAATATTTAGATGAATGCACGCTTTATGTTACGCTTGAACCTTGCATCATGTGTGCAGGCGCCTGCGGCTGGACTCAGCTTGGCAGATTGGTTTACGGTGCATTTGATAAACAGAAAGGATATACTTCTGTGCAGGGAAAAATCCTGCATCCCAAAACCAAAATACTACCCGGCATTCTTCACGAAGAATGTTCGGCTATTGTTAAGGAGTTTTTTAAGGGGAAGAGGTAGGGCTTTGCACTCAAAAACACAGATTTAAATTCTAATCCATTCACTTTTACATGCAAAAGTGCGACTCTGTTTTTCAATTCATGTAGTTTGACATGCAAAAGTGGGCTATTGTTTTTCAATGTGTGCAGTTTGACATGTAAAACCATGTATTTCATTTTTAATTCGTATAGTTTGACATGTAAAAGTCAGTGATTTCATTTCTATTCATGCAGTTTTGCTTGTCAAACTACACTATTTTAATTTCTTGTTTAGTGTTTTGTATGCAAAACACCATCATTCAATTTTAAATTACGCGATTTTAGGTGCAAAACAGGTCAATTTTAACTCAGCAAGCAAGTTGCTAAGCTCGTAATAGGCATTAATTGAAAATAGTGTGTGAGAAAAATCCCTACGCCTGCGCAGTAGGTCCTCCAAAGTTCATAGGAAGAACGTTAGGAGGATTTTCAGTAAAACGGATAACCCCGTGTTGCTGCTCAAATTTTTCAATATTGTCTTCCAACGCGTTGAGCAAACGCTTGGCATGTTCAGGAGTAAGAACAATGCGTGATTTAACTTTGGCTTTGGGCACACCCGGCATCACCCGTATAAAGTCAACCACAAATTCAGAAGTTGAATGCGTGATAATGGCAAGGTTTGAATATTGTCCTTCAGCAATTTCTTCGCTCAGTTCAATATTTATTTGTCCTTGTTGTGGATTTGGTTTTTGCTCTGCCATTTTATATGTAAGATTTAAAAAGTAAGATGTAATATTTTGATGGTTTACCCACCAAATATTACATCTTACATGTTACTTATTACGTGTCTACTCTTCTACTTCCGCCTCTTGTTTAGCAGCCAATAGTCTTTCGTACTCTTCTCTTGAACCAACAACCAATTTGTCGTATTCTCTCAAGCCTGTTCCCGCAGGTATTAGGTGACCAACAATTACGTTTTCTTTTAGTCCTAATAAGCTATCTCTCTTACCTTTCACAGCAGCTTCGTTCAATACTTTTGTTGTTTCCTGGAACGATGCAGCAGACATCCAGCTTTCGGTTTGCAGTGATGCTCTGGTAATACCTTGCAAAATCTGATTTGATGTTGCAGGAATTGCATCACGCGATTCAACCGTCTTCAAGTCTTTACGTTTCAGCATAGAGTTTTCATCGCGCAGTTTACGTGCATTCAGAATTTGTCCTGCTTTCAACGTAGCCGAATCGCCCGGATCAATTACAACCTTTTTGTCAAAGATCTCATCATTCTCCTGACCAAATTCAAGTTTGTTCACCAACTCTCTTTCCAGGAATGTAGTGTCGCCCGGATCAACGATTTCAACCTTACGCATCATCTGACGAACAATCACCTCAAAGTGTTTGTCGTTGATTTTCACGCCTTGCAAACGGTAAACCTCTTGCACCTCATTCACCAAATACTCCTGAACTTTTGTAGGTCCTTTAATCGCAAGAATATCTGAAGGAGTAATAGCTCCATCGCTCAGGGCATCACCTGCGCGGATAAAGTCGTTCTCCTGAACCAGAATGTGTTTAGATAAAGAAACAAGATATTTTTTAATCTCACCTGTTCTTGATTCAACAACCACCTCACGGTTACCGCGTTTAATTTTTCCGAACGTAACAATACCATCTATTTCCGATACAACCGCAGGGTTAGATGGATTACGTGCCTCGAATAACTCCGTTACCCTTGGCAGACCACCTGTGATATCACCCGATTTTCCAGTTGCACGTGGAATTTTTACAAGAATTGTTCCTGCAGGAATTGTTTTTCCTTCCTCGATAACAACGTGTGCACCAACAGGAATGTTGTAGTTACGCATCACCTCTTTATCTTTACCTACAATCTGGATAACCGGATTTTTGGTTTTATCTCTGCTGTCGATAATTACTTTTTCACTGAAACCGGTTTGCTCATCCGACTCAAGACGGAACGTAATACCTTCCTCAATCTGATCGAACTTCACTTTACCCGGTAATTCAGAAATGATAACCGCGTTGAATGGATCCCATTTGCAAATCAGTTGTCCTTTCTCCACTTTAGCTCCTGCTTTAATATAAAGCTCAGAACCGTAAGGGATATTGGCAGTTGACAGAACAATGCGTGTGTTCACATCAATGATGCGAAGCTCAGCAGAACGACCTGTTACAACATCAAATTTACCTTCAGGACTTGGCACTGTACGCAACTCGTCAATCTCAGTAACACCGCCATATTTTGCCTCAATTTTTGATTCCTGAGTTACGTTACCCGCAACACCACCCACGTGGAAGGTACGCAGAGTAAGCTGTGTTCCCGGCTCACCGATTGACTGTGCCGCAATTACACCCACAGCTTCACCTTTTTGAACCATTCTGCCCGATGCAAGACTGCGACCATAGCACTTGGTACAAACACCTTTCTTCGATTCGCAGGTTAATACTGAACGTATTTCAACCGATTCAATCGGTGAATCTTCAATGATTTGTGCAAACTCTTCAACGATTTCTGCACCTGCACTTACAATCAGTTTGCCTGTAAGCGGGTGAAAAACATCGTGAACCGATGTGCGACCAAGAACGCGATCATACAATGATTCAACAACCTCTTCGTTGTTTTTCAATGGAGTTGCAATCAGTCCCCGCAATGTTCCGCAGTCTTCGTCTGAAATAATTACGTCCTGTGATACGTCAACCAACCTACGTGTTAAGTAACCCGCATCGGCAGTTTTCAAAGCCGTATCGGCAAGACCTTTACGCGCACCGTGAGTTGAAATGAAATACTCAAGGATCGAAAGACCTTCCTTAAAGTTAGAAAGGATAGGGTTCTCGATAATCTCCTGTGAAGAAGCTCCTGATTTTTGTGGCTTCGCCATCAAACCTCTCATTCCTGAAAGCTGACGGATCTGCTCTTTAGAACCCCTTGCACCTGAGTCAAGCATCATATACACAGAGTTAAATCCTTGCTTGTCGCTGATGAGTTTATCCATCAGGGTTTTTGTAAGCTTAGAGTTAGTATGTGTCCAGATGTCAATAATCTGGTTGTAACGCTCATTGTTGGTAATAACCCCCATGTTGTAGTTCTCCATTACCTCGTCAAC
>CAMAVO010000024.1 GCA_945861685.1 Chitinophaga pinensis
CTGAACAGAGATAAAATCTTCTTTACTACCTTTCAGTTTCACAATGGTAAATTCCATGTCGCTGTTACCATAACAATCTTTCTGGCGGTCGCGTAATTCAGGTGGGAAATCAATTTGCGCATGATTGCGTGCTGCCTTTGAAACATACATTCCGTTTTCAATGGAGTTGGTCTGAAATTCATCTGCTGCGTTAAACAAACTGCTTGAGGATTTGCTGTAATCTTCTTCAAGTCTTACAACGTAATCCTGTGCACATACAAAAATGGGCATAATAAAACCCGCCATAAGCAGGGAGGTAAACTTTGTCATAATAGTAAAGCTGTTAAGTGTTAATAGTAAGCAACCGGTATTATCCGCAGGCAATAATGGCGCTAAAATAAAATTTAATTATAAAAATAACAAACTGTACAATTGAAGCATAAAAAAAGGCTCATTCCGCAGCTCTGCAGAACGGGGTGAGCCTTTTTTTATGCCCCTGCTCCTGCCCTGCTACCAATAGGTGTAGGTAAACGTTTCGGTATCCGCTTCGTCCCTGTCACTTGCTTTTTTTACTATGGATATCAGCAGTCCCTTGTCGTTATATTTATAGTCCCTTACATAGGTAGCTGGATAAAGGGCACAACCCGTTTGCTCCTCTTTAAGCAGGCGGCCTGCACTGTTGTAGGTAAACTTTACCTCACCACAGTCGCTCGTTTTCACTATCAATCTTTTTGCAGCATCGTAAGTGTATTTGTAAGTAGAGTTTCCATACTCGCTATGCGAAGTGCTTTCGGCAAGCGTACCATCGGCATTAAATTTTAAGCTCTCAAAAAGTTTCTCAGGTTCTTTGTTAAGCGAGTAATAACTCTCGGCCAGCCGCTCATCAGCATATACTCTGCGATAGGTTTCGGTCTTTTCTTTGTTTTTTACTTTGGTAACATAGCCATGTTTATCATACGTAGTGCGCTCCTTATCATCACCATAAATAACCGTTACCAGCAAACCGTTTTCATATTCATAGAACTGACACTCTTCCGGCATCTTCATTGAATCATTTAAATCTACAAGCTCCTCAGTGCAATATAAAAGCAGATGCCCTTTTGAATTATATTTTTCAAGATACAAAATGTTATCACTTCCACCATAAGGATTTGGATTAGGCATAAGTTTACGGATAGCTAAAGTATCACCCGAGTAGGTGTAATGATGCCGCAGAAAAAAACTGCCCGGAAAGTATTCTGTTACTAGTCTACCCCTACTGAAATCTGAAACACGCTTTAATTCAGTTTCACCGCCATATTGATTAACAAAACCTTTCATCTGCTTCACATTTTTATGCGAAGCCCAGACATTTATGCTGTCTTTTACGGTTAAGGCAGGGTCACGTACAATTAAATCTGCAGACGTAACCTGTGCTATAGCCTGAAGTGATACAATGGAAAGAAAAAGAAGAGATTTGAGGGTTTTCATAAAGTATTATTTAAAGATTAGTGTTACTACCAATAGGTGTAAGTATAGGTTTGTCTGAAAATATTCTCAGGTTTTGCTAAAGATGCTTCTTCTGCTAAAATCAACAATCCCTGGGCATTATAGCTGTAATTAGTAATTCTAACATTTTCCATAAATGGTTTTTCTGCTTTTATTAATCGGCCCGCTGAATCATAGGTAAATAGTTTAGTACCGTACTTGTTAACACTTTTTATTAATTGTCCGGCAGCATTGTAATCATAACTAGTAACCAAACCTTCGTAGGTAGGTGTTATATCGCTTATACTTTTGCTTACAAGCCCTTGATTATTGTATTCAAATTTTTCAAAAAGCTTATGATCTCCTCCGTGCCCGCCTCTCATAAAATAACTTTCAATAAGTTTATCACCATCATATATCCTGCGATATAATTCGGTATCAAAATCCCTTGCCCGTTTAATTTCTGTAATATATCCATGGCTGTCGTAGGTATAATATTCGGTTTCATCTGTTTTTGAATCATACTTTTCGGCAGGCAAATCACCTTTCATTTGTATAATCCATCCGCTACCTCCTTCAGCCACCAAGGTATCGGCATCAAAATTTGAACTTGCTTCACCATACGTAAGAGGATGTCCCTTCAAATCAAACGTTGCTTCAATAATCTTTACTTTGTAACCATCCGCAATTCGCTCCTCATCCCCTTTTACAGTCAGCACTTTGTATCCATCACTATAATAGGTGTAATGACTTCGTTTAAATTCTGTTTTGAAAGGAAAGTTGGTATACATTAACTTACCCGTATTACTAAAACTGGCAAAGGCTACTAATTGTAATGAGTCTTTGTCGCTGTCGTTGTCGTGATATGCCACTGTTTTTACCTTTTTACCTGCCGCTCTGGCCCATATACTATCATACTCCTCAGTAGCTGATATAGCAGGCTCTTGTATAAAGTCAGTGGTTTCAGTTTGAGCACTTACTGCAAACGAAAAAAACAAACAAGGCAATAGCAATAATAAAGTTTTCATAGATTAAGATGATAGATTTTCTTTAAATAAAAAAACCCGCTCAATTTTTTGTTAAGAGGGTTGCGTTGTATGCCGTAAAGGGATACCTGAAAAAATTAATTATAGGTTTTTTGTTGCATTGGAAGGCAAATGTAACACTATATTAATATTGACAAATAAATACAGGTTTAATGCATGGATTAAATAAAAAAAAGGCTCATTCAGCACCAAGCTGAATGAGCCTTTTTTTTGTGCTCAAGCTGGTGCGATAGCAAGGGGTGTGTGCATTAATTACTCCCAACAGACCTTGGTCTTGCAAATTTAAATCCGTTATTCAGCATATACATCGGGTTCAGAATAACCACCGCTGTAGCCTCATACCATTTAAAGCCGTTGCGGGCCATAGCCACGGTACTCCTGTGTATCAGTTCGCCAAGTATAATGCCCGTTACAGGGGTAACTATCAAATCCTGTATGCTGGGTTGCTCTAATCCCGATTCAATCACATACTCCCACAACAGCGTATGTCCTAAATTGAAAAGAGATGATTGCAGCACTGTGGCGTTTTGGGAACGAACAGCATTGTAATAGAATGCTCCCCCGTAGGGATGGCCGATGTAATTGAAATACCACTTGTCTTTATCAAAAACCGGAGGTGCTATAAAAGCCCTTTTCATGTTGCTGCCATAATTATCAAATGAACCCGAAGCCCATCCGCTTATTTTGGGATTAAGCAGTGCAAGTCCGCCAAACCCCATTCCTTCTACTACAAAGATGAACACACTGCCCCGCACCATTTTACGGGCAAAAGTGGCGGGCTCATTACGCAGTTGTAACTTACCGTTTTCTAAAGCCACGGCAGGGTATTTCCGGTATCCCCTGATAGGTTCGGGAACGGTGTCTCTATTTTGCTGACAGTATGCCGTGATAGAAAATATCAGCAGCATGAAGGTGATAAAGTAACGCATTAGCTGTTTTGGTATCAAGCCTCCACCTCGGTTTCACTAACAACAATGCAGTTAGCAGTTGATTTATATTGCGATTTCACATTCATACACATTAACGCAAATCTACAGGAGCAGATTTTTTTCAAGCATGACAATGCTCTCAAAAAAACATGATTAAAATCAATGGTGGCGAGTAAGAAGGTGGTGGAATAATAAACCCGTCATTGCGAACCCGTTTCCTGCGGGTGAATCAATCTCTTAATATAATTACTGAATACAATTGGGAGATTGCTGCGCTCGCAATGACGGTAATAAAAAGGCTCATTCAGCAGCAAGCTGAATGAGCCTTTTTTTTGTGCTCAGTTATTAATTCTTCACCAACCGTATGCTCTGCTGCCCTGCTGCGCTGCTCAAACGAATAACATAACTGCCCGCAGCCAGATCTGCAGGAAACTCCAGCGTTTCGCGCTGCGCACCTGTAGTACGTTGTGCATTGGCAACAAACGTTTTTACAATGCTTCCGTTCAAATTCAGCAGCTCAATGCTGATTACCTCATTTTGTAACAAGGTATATTCCAGTGTCTCTATCTGTTTCACCGGATTAGGGTAAATCAAAGGAATAATACCGTTAGCGCTGAAATCGGCAACACCCAGGTTAAGCCCCGAAAGGTAACGGGCAGTAGCAATATCCAGTGCATCTGCCAAATCACCTGCACCACCTGTAACTACAATGCGCAGGTTGGGTTGCAGCGCAATAGAATTTAGCACAGCATAATCGTAGGAACCAAAAGTGGTAACCACCTGTCCGTTGGTGCCAAAGGTGTTGTCAACCATTCCGTCACTGTCGGTTCGCACCAGCATATAGCTGCCATTAACACCAAGATCAGTAGTTCCTGCTAAAAGCAATTTTCCATCGGGCTGCACAGTAATGGCGGTTGCTGATTCTGCTGCTCCAAAATCAATGGACTTTTTTCCCGAACCGTTAAAGGTAAGGTCTAATGTTCCATCACTATTGTAGCGGATAAGTGCAATATCTGATCCGGTAACACCGGCCACGAGTATTTTACCGTTATCGTAGAGGTGTAAAGCAGAACCTTCATCAGCTGAATTGTTGAGAAAATCAGTTTCCACAATTCCGTCAAGACTGAAGGTGTTATCCAATGTACCATCGGTATTGTAGCGGGCTACAATAACATTGATGGCGAGATTTCCACTGTAATAACCCGTTACTACCAGTTTGCCGTCACTCTGATACTTAATGTCATTGCCCTTATTCATTCCAACCACAGGATCAAAAGTAACAATGCCATCTGTATCAAAACCAGTATCAATAGTTCCGTCATTATTAAACTGGGCTACAAAGAAAGTACTGGGCGTTTCCCTTCCGGTAACAGCATATTTACCGGTAGAACTTACATCCATAGCCTCAATAACATAATAGTCGCTTCCTGTTGGAACAATCACCTGTCCAAACGTACCAAAGCTCATGTCAACCTCACCGTCAGGCAAAAAGCGGGCAAGGCAAATATATACCCCCGTACTTGGTGATGTTGTATGTCCTGCAAGTGTAATGTTTCCGTTAGCTTCCAGCACCATGTCAATAGCGTAATCATCATACAGTGCCCCAAAATTGCAACTTACTTTTCCTGTGCCACCCCCAAATGTATTGTCTAACGATCCGGCAGAATTATAACGCACAATCACAAAATCATAATCACCCTGAAGATAGGCAAAGCCGCCAACGAGTATCATTCCATCGGGCTGCACAATAACAGCTCCTCCCCGTTCACTTCCCGAGTCAAACGTTTCTAATACTTTTCCGTCAGCACTAAAATCGCTGTCAAGTGCACCTGGCTGTGCAACAACAGTTGTAAAAACAAATAACGCAAGAAAAGGAAGCAGTAATAGTTTCATAAAAATAATTTAGATTTTTATAATCGTTCAAAACTACTATTATTTCAGATGAAGGAGAATTGCAAGGCAAGCCAAACAAGAAAAGTTGCGTTGGTGCGTGGAGTAAAAGCTTTGCTGCTTTTCCTTTGCGCGCTTTACGGTAAAAAAATTACACTAAAGCTTACTCCGCAATACACAACCTCACCGTAGCCGTTTTGCCATTGCTCATCTCCACACGGGCAAGATAAGTACCGGCAGCAAGTCCGCTCAGTTGCAGTTCAATTTTATTGCCTTCTGTTGCTTTTGCATTCAGCGTTTTATACAACACCTGTTTGCCTTGCAGTGTAAGCAATTGAATTGCTTTTGGTGTTAGTGTAACATCGTTCACACTGATTACAAAACTTCCGCTAGCACTTGGATTAGGATAAACGGTTGTCGTGCTGAGCGTAGTCGAAGCATCATCAATACCCACCGCACCAATTTTAAACGGTGTAGTAGTTTCGTATTTGCCCGTAAGCGTATGGTCAATAGAATACGCTGTTATACGCAGCCATACTTCGGTTCCGTAACTAACCCCTGCGGCATCCCATGCAGCTTCGGATTCTGTAATACCGGTGGCAATAGAACTCCAGCTTTGTTTGTTATCAATACTGTATTCCACATCGTACCAGATGTCGCGTCCTCCCTCGGGGTTAGCCAGCTCCCAGTCAACAAGACCCGGTGCCCAGCTTATTCCGTCAGCAGGCACAACAGCATTTACAATTGGTTTTGAATACGAGTGCAGCAACTCGGCAAAGCCAACACCGGCAACCGGTGTGTTACCAACAGTTCCTGTAACAGAAGTGGTGCCTTCATAAAAACGAAACGGCAGTGATACCTCGCTATTCGGATAAAGTGTAGTAATCATAATGTCAATGCTATCATAAACAAAATGCCATTGCTGCGGATACACCTTTGCGCTGTCGGGTGTGTAAACAAAAGTCTGGCGGTCAAACTCAAAGTCATGCGTATTGATATCATGCGTTTCATCTACATAAATACTGGTAAGCTGGTAAGTAGGCAGGTCAGGAATTTGATTGTTATTGTCAAAAATATTCCAGATATTCATATCCATTCCATTATCCAGCTGCACACAAAACCACTCGTATTTCTCACCGTTATTAGGGTTAAATTGTCCCCACTGGCGGTCAATCCAGGCAGTTCCTGAAACATCTTCAGTAACACCGTCAATAGTCATGCTGCCGCTCACATTCAGCATCGTTTGTGAATAGTAATAAGTGTAGCCTGTTGCTCCCTGATAAAAGAAACCGGTAGTATCCAATATCAACGGACGTTTTACCGGTTCATAATCCAGATTGATAGAACCGTTTGCCTGAGCAGCTTCAACATGGTAGCTGAACGGAACAAGGTCAAGACCTTCAGTTCGTGTTACCCATTGTTCAGTTCCTGCTGTAACAACATTGGCCACAATTTCAAGATGGTCTTGCGCCATAGTGCCATAATTTACAGGTAGTGTTTCGGCAAAAAATGTTTCTGTAACATCGTCACTTAAATTGAAAATACGGAAACCGTCAAACCCGAATTGCGGATAATAAAAATAGGTGAGCATATAGCTGTAATCCTTGCCGGAAGTGGCTCCCACAACATGTCCTATCGTGTACCACCACTCTACAGGTTCACCGGGGTGGTACCCTTCATCTGCAGGAAAAGTAAGATTAGTTCCGGCAGGTGCATACGGATACTGATTCCATGTTTGCGCATAAGAAGTAAGAACGTAAAAGAGTGAGAACGTAATAAGGAGTAAAGATTTTTTCATGGTATTGGTTTTGGATGAAACAAATGTAGAAACAAAATCGGAACACAACTTTTTTCCGATATTGCACTGATTTTACAAAAAGCCGTGTTCAACAAACTCGCCACCTACTTCCGCAACAGCCACGAAACGCTGCAACGTATTTTACTGTTTGCAATAAGCGCATTTATCATTGTGCTGCTGCTGCCTGCCGAAGGAAAATTTAAATACGAATACCAGAAAGGCAAACCCTGGAAACATGATAATCTGGTTGCGCCTTACAGCTTTCCCATCAACAAAACTGCCGAAGAACTGGATGCCGAAGTGCAAACGGTAAAAACAAACACCAGGTTATACTTCCGCACCGATAGCCTTGTAGCTGCAGCTAAAATTGCGGAGTTCCGCAAAGCAGCCGAAGAAAAAGGAAAAGAAAAGAAAGACGGAAAAGTTCCTGAAAAAGACATACAACACTGTGCCGAAATACTGGAAACCATCTATGCAAAAGGCATCATCCGCCTTGGAGAAGAACTGGAAAATAAAGATGCTGAATTTGTTTTCCAATTAGTGGATGGCAATGAATCGCGGGATGCAAAATTCGGTGAGTTTTATACCATACAAGCCGCCTACAATCAGGCACAGGAAAAATTAAAAGGCATGAGCGAGAAAGAAAAAGATTTCTTCGCAGACCTGCTGGCAAACGCAATTACCCACAACATCTTCTACGACCAAGAAACCACTTCCAAAATAATGGAAGACGAAATGAATGCCATCTCCCGCGACCGCGGTATGGTAGAAGAAGGTGTGCGCATTATTGACAAAGGCGATATTGTGGATTACGACAAATTTCAGAAGCTGGAATCCTTACGCGCCAATTACGAAACCAAAGGCGGAGTAAACTCAAAGTTTTATCTCATCTACCTCGGTCATTCCATAATGATTGGTTTATCGCTGATGGTGCTTTATCTCTTCCTCGTTCTGTTTCGCAAACAAATTGCTATCGACAACCTGAAAGTGAGTTTCCTTCTGCTCATAGTTTTGCTCATGGTGTTTGCCGCACGCATGATCAACAATGTTTCCACGTTAAGTATTTACATTGTACCATTTGCCTTGCTGCCCGTTATTGTCCGTACCTTTTTTGATACACGGGTTGCATTGTTTACACACCTTGTTACAACCCTCATCATCGGCTACTTTGTGCCCAACGGTTATCAGTTTGTTTACCTGCAACTGATGGCAGGAATTGTATCCATTTTCAGTTTTGTAAACATGCAGAAACGGGTGCAGTTGTTTCTAAGTGCAGGCCTTATTTTCATCACCTATTGCACAGCTTACTTTGCCATGTCGGTAGTGCAGGAAGGCAATATCACCACTATTGACACCATGTATTTTGCTTGGTTCGGCATCAGTGTATTGCTTACCCTGTTTGCCTATCCGCTCATTTTTATTTTCGAGAAAATATTTGGCTTTGTCTCCGAAGCCACGCTGCTGGAACTAAGTAACACCAACGGAAAACTGTTGCGAGAACTGGCCACAAAAGCACCAGGAACATTTCAGCATTCATTACAAGTAGCGAACCTAACCGAAAGCGCACTATTCCAGATTGGAGGCAATGTGTTACTTGCCCGAACAGGCGCTTTGTATCACGACATCGGGAAAATGGATGCTCCCTCCTACTTCATCGAAAATCAGGTAAGCGGTATAAACCCTCATGACGAACTTGAGTTTGATGAAAGCGCACACATCATCATCAACCATGTACTCAAAGGCATTGAAAAAGCCAAGAAGGCCAACATCCCCGATTCGGTAATTGACTTTATCCGCACACATCACGGCACTACAATGGTGCAATACTTCTACAGAAATTATCTAAAGAATTATCCCGAAGAAGAAGTAGATAAAAAGCTGTTCACTTATCCCGGCCCTATCCCGTTTTCAAAAGAAACTGCCGTGCTCATGATGGCAGACAGCGTGGAAGCGGCATCACGCAGCCTAAAAAGCTACACCAGCGAAACCATTGAAAAATTAGTAGACGACATCATCAACCATCAGGTTGCCGAAAATCAATTTGTAAATACCGACATCACCTTCCGCGACATTACGCAGATCAAAAAAATATTCAAGAAAAAACTGACGAATATTTATCACGTTAGAATAGAATATCCAAAGTGATTAAAATCCCTTCCACTCCTTCAGTTCATTCAAACTGAAATGGTAATTCACCACAACTCCTTTGTGTTCTCCGTTCACCACATCACCCTCGCCTGATTTTCTACGGAACCGTCTTTTATCTTTTACCTTTTTATAAACTTTTTGAAGGTTTTCGGTATCGCTGTAAAAAAAGCGTCTATCATTAACATCTAATATACACGGGCGGTTCAGCAAAATCCATAACACATAAACTTTCACCTTATTCTTTTCAACTATTTCAAAATACCGGAGTAAATCACTCAGATTTAATGCAATAGTTTCAGATGGAAGCAAACCACTTTCCGGCAGAATTTTCTCGACAGACATAAATGTTCTGCGCTGCACCTTCACCTCAATATAAAACGAGATTTCATCTGTTAATTTATTCGATACCTCAATATCAGGAAACTCTGATGCAGGTGTTTTGCGGGCTTTAAAATCATTACTGTTATTGATGTGAGCAATTATCTCGTTTTCAAAATGCTCAGAAAAAGCGGAATCATTTTGAAACAGATAAACTTCTTTGCTCACTCCATCACATGGAGTTGGGCAGGTAGCGCAATTAAAACGATTTTCAGAAATCCTTTCATACTTCATAGTTCATGATAATGAGGTGTTCTGCATTCCGTGAATTTCTGCCGCGCACGTTATAGGTATAGGTTTTATCAAACGTATGAATATGCAAATTCGACTTGTCATACAACGAATAAATAAAAGGCGTGTTCTTAATAACCAACATCCATTTGGTCTTTGATTTAAGTAATATTCCGGCCAAACGCTTTTGATCTTCCTTAGTAAAACTATTATTATCATATTCACTAAACTCACTGTCGTAAGGAGGATCAAGAAAAATAAAATCTTTTTCGGACGGTTTCGCTTTTTGAAAAAACGTCTCAAAATCCTCATTATAAAAACTTGTTTTCTCTAAAAGCTTTTTAACAGGCTCACTAAACATTGCATTCACTTTCTGCAGTATATTTTTTTTGTTGTAAGCAATACCACCGTAGGGAATATTGAACTCTCCTTTTGAATTAAAGCGAAACATGGAACCGTAACATAACTCTCGAACTATATACCAGTTTGCTACTCGTTTAGATGCATTGATATTTGTTTTTGCAGCATACATATTTTCATTTAACAAATTCCGAAAATGAATGTAAAAACCACTCTTTACTGCAGTTTCAATGTGGTCTGCCAACAATATTTCTGAAAAAATTTTGCTTTCTCTCTGTTCAATCACCAGAACCCTCGTGAACTTTGAATAAATATTGTTTTTAATTTCAGTCTTAAAGCCATCTGGATTTACAGCAAATTTTTTATCAAAAAGAGAGGGGTGATTATTTATGTATTTCTCTGCTATCTCAAAAATAATTTCCTTCAATTCCTTTTTATCATAACTTCCCTGACGGTACAAAACAAAAAGTGCTGAAAGGTCGAACATCAGATCGTCAACCAGTTTTTTTATATCATTCCAGTTGCGCGCATAAAGGCGTAACTCCTTTTCAAATTCAGGGTTCTTAAGTGTGCTGTAAAACTCAATCAGGTCAGAACTTTTGTCATTGAGCAACGTTTTTACTTGTGGCTGCAAAGCAAAGAAAACACCGGCACCACCGCAAAAAGGCTCTATAAAACGGTCAAAATCTGCCGGAATTAAATGTTCGAAAAAACTGAACTCACGGAATTTGCCTCCGGTCCATTTGATAAGCGGCTTAATTGCTTTTTCTTTTGCTGGTGTAAATAGATTGCCTGCCGTCATAATTCACGACAAACATAAAAGTTTTCACGCTAAGAAATACAGGTCAACCACAGCAGTTATAAAATAAGCCGCAATGGTTGCAGCACCTGCATAATCTTTTGCAATGCGTTGTCCGAAAAACAACATGATAAAAGCAAGCGCAGCGATAACTGTTCCTGTAAAAGCAAAACAAAAGGTTTTAAAAATAACTGCTTCAACAACTCCGATGGCTGATAGTGTTCCCGCAGCCAATTCAACGATTGTAACAGTTGTTACCATGATTGGCACAGTGCCTTTCAAAAATGTTTTGGAAAAATGTCCGGTCAGCCATTCTAAATTCCCTTTTCGGTCAAATACTTTATCCAAACCCGATTGCAAAAAAAGAATGGCGAAAAATATGGAAATAAAAGCCTGAACAATCCAGAAGCCTTTCAAAACTGAGATAAACTCACATTCACCGATTAAGCAAAGTAAGGTCATTGTTAAATCAGATTAAACAAGTCGTTTACACCAATGCTGCGATTTACTTTAAAGCCTTCAGCATACTTTGCGCCTATTGGTCTGCCAAAATGAATATCACGCGCTTTTACAAAATTCAAAAACTCCTTGCTTGAAATAGGGGTTTTAGGTTCCTGATTTGTCGGGTCATAAAACTGTGATGAAAAAGAAAGTATAGCGCTCTTTTTTATTTCGAAAAAATCACTGGTATCCACCACAAAATCAGGTTCCAATGAATAATCCTGAATGTAATGATAAACTGCTTTGGGTCTCCACTCCTGTTGTTTTTTACCGTCCAGATTGGTTTCAATTTTCAAAAGCCCTGAGTAGAAACAGGCATCAGCAACTAATTTAGCTGCGCGCCCATGATCAGGGTGACGATCACTTATAGAATTAGCCAACACAATCTCCGGCTTGTATTGTCTGATTTTACTGATAACCGCGAGCTGATGTTCTTTATCATTTACAAAAAAGCCATCTGCAAAACCAAGATTATCTCTGAAACTTATTCCAAGAATTTTAGATGATTTTTCTGCCTCTTTTTTTCTTAGTTCTGCTGTTCCTCTTGTTCCCAGTTCACCTTCTGTAAGGTCAACAACACAAACTTTTTTACCGGCAGCAACATGCTTTGCAATAGTGCCGGAGCAAGCCAGTTCAGCATCATCAGGGTGAGCTGCAAAAACTAATATATCTACTTTCATTTGCCCAGCCAAGTCAGAATTTCTTCATCAACCGGACTTGTAGTTGATGCAATAGATTTAGACCAATTTCCCTTTTCATCAATCAGAAATTTATGAAAATTCCACTCTACTTTAGCATCGGCAACACCGTTCTTATCTTTGTGTGTAAGCCAGTCAAACAAAGGCGCTTTATCTGCACCTTTTACTGATATTTTTTCAAACATCTGGAAAGTAACTCCATAATTCTTCTGGCAGAATTCTGCAATCGTTGTATTATTTTCAGGTTCCTGTCCCATAAAATTATTGGCAGGGAAACCAAGTATTAAAAACTTATCACCGCCAAATTCTTTATTCAATTCTTCAAGGCTTGCGTATTGAGGTGTGAGCCCGCATTTGCTGGCGGTATTAACTATCATCACTTTCTTTCCTTTCAGTTGAGCAAAGTCAAATTCTTTGCCGTCAATAGTTTTCATTTTAAAATCGTAGAAGCTCATATTTTGTGCGAAAATTAGTTGGGTTGAAAATGTAATAAGTACTATCAGAATTATTCGTTTCATTTTATTAATATTTTAGATGTTTAGTATCAAACACCCCTATTTATATTTTGTTTACAAATGTAGAATAAAAGTGTTATCGGCTTTTAAACAGCTTTATTTCTACTTTTGGGCAATCTTATGCTTTTTAACGAAGTAAAACACTTAATCCGAAAAGAAATAATGCTTGAACTGCGCATGAAATATGCGTTGAACGGCATCCTGCTTTATGTGATTTCCACCGTTTTTGTTTGTTACCTCTCGTTTCGTTCGGTTATTCAGCCAACTACCTGGAACTCGTTGTTCTGGATTATCATGCTGTTTGCTTCTATAAATGCTGTTGCAAAAAGCTTTATGCAGGAGAGCCGCGGCAGACAATTGTATATGCATACACTGGCAAGCCCTCAGGCAATCATACTTTCCAAGGTTATTTACAATGTATTGCTGATGATTTCACTTTCACTGATTTGTTTTCTGTTCTATTCTCTCTTTATCGGAAATCTTGTTCAGGATATTCCCATGTTTATTCTCTGCCTGATTTTGGGTAGCGCAGGATTTTCATCAGTTCTTACTTTAATGTCGGCCATTGCTTCACGCACCAACGGAAACCTTACACTAATGGCAATTCTCAGTTTTCCCGTTCAGGTTCCGCTGCTCATGACACTGATAAGGGTTTCTAAAAACGCAATAGATGGTCTTGACCCTTCTGTCAGCTATAAATTCCTGATTATTTTGTTCCTTATTAATGTAGTTGTGGCTACGCTTTCATATATCTTATTTCCCTACCTTTGCCGCGATTAAAAAAGACCTTGAACCGTGCAAAAATTCTTTAGCCTGCAATTAGCTTTCGAACTGGAATGGTGGAAATTTCTGGCCATTGCTTTGGTGCTTTATACATTAATTGGCGGCTTACTAATTGATGTTCCTGCTTTACCGATTTTGCACGAAACTATCCGCAACCTTTATTATCACGTTACGCAATGGTTCGGAATGATGATTATTCTTTTTGTTTCGCTCTGGCATAGCATACGCTACCTCTCCAACTTTAAAATGCACCACGATTTTGTTGCGGCTGAAGCTGCCAATGTGGGTATTTACATGGGAATACTTGGAATTGTAACCGGCTCTGTTTGGGCAAAATTTACATGGGGCGCCTGGTGGGTAAGTGATGCCAAACTCAATGGTGCAGCTATAACTTTACTAATTTATTTCGCCTATCTCATTCTTCGCAACTCAATGGACGAAGAACAAAAACGCGCACGCGTTGCTGCTGTTTACAACATTTTCGCCTTTACAATGTTGATTATATTTCTGATGGTTTTACCGCGTTTAACAGATTCTCTACATCCCGGAAACGGAGGAAATCCAGGCTTTGGTGGTTATGATCTGGACAACACCATGAAATTGATTTTTTATCCGGCTGTAATTGGATGGACATTATTGGGAGTTTGGTTGATGCAGGTTTGTCTGCGCATCAGAACATTGAATCATAAATTGCTTATTAAACAATTCAAATGAAAAAGAAACTTCTTGGCTTTACAGTTTTCTGCTCGCTCTTGCTCGCTTCATTATTTTCTTTCGGACAGGAAACAGATAAAGTTGACATGGCAGAGGCTATGCGCAGCAATGGAAAAATTTATGTAGTGGTGGCAGTGATTGCAATTATCTTCATCGGCTTGGTAATTTTCCTTATCACTATTGACAGGAAAGTAAAAAAGCTGGAGAAGCAAATGGAAGAATAAAAATGAAGAAGTCTCACATTATAGCCATAATAATTATTGCTGTTGCAATTGGTGCAATACTAACTACGGTTGGCGATTCAAGCACATATGCTTCGTTTGCAGTTGCTGCAGAAAATTCGGGAAAAGAATATCACGTAGTTGGAAAATTAGAAAAAGACAGTGCGCTAATTTATAATCCTCAGGAAAATGTAAACCTCTTTACGTTCTACCTTAAAGACACAGATGGTGCAGTAAAAAAAGTATTGTACCACGGCACAAAACCACAGGATTTTGAGCGCAGCGAACAAGTAGTGTTAGTTGGAAAAATGAAAGAGGATGGGTTTCAGGCAAACACAATCCTGATGAAATGCCCTTCAAAATACAACGAGGGCAAGCCTGAAGAAACAGAACACAAGGCTCAAATCTGATGGATATAACGTATGTAGGCGAACACCTGTGGGCAGGTAATACAGGAAATTTCTTTATTGTTCTTTCATTCTGCGGTGCACTTCTTTCAGCACTCAGTTATTTTATTTTTACGCAGAATGAAATTCAGAATACTTCTTGGAAGTCACTAGGAAGAGCAGGTTTTTTCATTCATGCATCGGGAGTTCTCGGAATTATAGGCACTTTGTTTTACATGCTGCTCAATCATTTTTTTGAGTACCATTATGTGTGGCAGCATTCGAATACCGAAATGCCGATGCGCTATATTTTGTCGTGTTTCTGGGAAGGACAGGAAGGTAGTTTTTTGCTTTGGACATTCTGGCACATGGTGCTGGGTTTTATTTTAATTTTTACTGCAAAAAACTGGGAAGGTCCGGTGATGGCAGTTGTTGCGTTGGTGCAAATTTTCCTAGCGTCTATGTTGCTGGGCGTTTATGTTTTCGGATATAAAATAGGAAGCAATCCATTTCTGCTTCTGCGTGATGTGCCAGATTTTGCCAACCTTCCATTTCTGCAAAACGAAAACTACCTCGCCAAATTAGACGGACGCGGATTAAATCCTTTGCTTCAAAATTACTGGATGACTATTCATCCCCCAACTTTGTTTTTGGGTTTTGCTTCTACACTTGTTCCGTTTGCATATGCCATTGCAGGTCTCTGGAAAAAAGATTTCAACGGTTGGATGAAACCTGCTCTGCCTTGGACTTTTTTCGGTGTTATGATTTTAGGAACCGGAATTCTCATGGGCGGTGCATGGGCTTATGAAGCGCTGAGTTTTGGAGGTTTCTGGGCTTGGGATCCTGTTGAAAATGCTTCACTTGTCCCGTGGTTAACCTTTGTAGGTGCGGCTCACGTAATGGTTATTCACAGAAACAAAGGGCAATCGCTGCTGGTTACTTTTGTTCTCACCATTATCACATTCATTCTTATCCTCTACTCTACTTTCCTTACCCGTAGCGGTATTTTGGGTGATAGTTCGGTTCACGCTTTCACCGATTTAGGTATGAGCGGACAATTGCTGGTTTACCTGCTTACCTTTCTTTTGCTCGGAATAGTTCTGATTGCCATCAACTGGAAACATTTTCCAAAACCGGAAACAGAAGAAAGTGTGTGGAGCCGTGAATTCTGGATGTTTGTTGGAGCAATGGTGTTATCGGTTTCTGCTTTCCAAATCATTTTCACCACTTCCATTCCGGTTATCAATAAAATTTTCAGTTCAAACATTGCTCCACCAACAAATCCAATTCAACACTACAATTCATTTCAGGTTTGGGTTGCGGTAATTGTTGCATTACTTATTGGAGTTGGACAATATTTCAAATTCAAGAAAACAGAAATGAATGTTTTTCTTAAAACTATTGCAGTCAGTTTTTTCGGAGCAATTGTTATTACCGGACTGTTGACAATTATCCTTGACCTGTTGAGTGTTCAACAAATTCCCTACATCATTTTGTTGTTTAGTTCTGTGTTTGCTATTGTTGCAAACGCCAGCTATTTCATTTCTATTCTTAAAGGAAAAGTAAAACTATCGGGTGCATCGGTGGCGCACGTTGGCTTTGGAATGATTTTGCTTGGTTCTTTAATTTCTATGTCTAAAAGCGAAGTGATTTCACGCAACACATCAGGTGTTGATTTGCAAAAATTAGGTGAAGATTTTCCGAATGCGGAAAATATTATGCTTGTAAAAAACGACACATTGAGCATGGGCGGATGGTTTGTTACTTACAACGGAAAGAAAAAAGAAGGCGTAAATATTTTTTACGAAATTGATTATTTCTCCAAAGATGAAAATGGTAAGTATGTAAAAGATTTCACATTAAACCCGCGTGTGCAAATTAATCCGCGCATGGGAAATGTTGCGGAACCTGCCACCAAACATTATTTAGGCAAAGATATTTACACGCATGTTACCTATGCAGAGCTTGACGAAGAAAAAGAAAAGAAGCCAGAAGAATTTAAAAAAGCAAGAACCGTAACACTTGCACCTGGCGATACTGTTTTCGGGAGCAACAGCATCATAATTTTTGAAGGATTAGATAAAAATGTGGACAAGACAAAATACAATCTGGGAGAGAAAGACATTGCAGTTGCTGCTCAAATGCGCGTGGTTGATATAAAGAACAATTCGTTCACCGCACGCCCTGTGTATAGTATTCAGAGTGTTTATGCTGTTCCGTTTGCAGATGAAATATCCGAGCTTGGATTGAAATTCATCATCACCAAACTAATTCCCGAAAGCGGAAAAGTTGAACTAGAGGTTTATGAGAAAAATTCAAATCTGAAAGAATTCATAATTCTGAAAGCCATTGTATTTCCGGGCATTAATATCTTGTGGGCAGGTTGCCTTATTATGGTTATCGGAACGGTGCTGGCTATCCGCCACAGGTTGAAACAAAGCAACTAAACTCAACACTGTGATGGACAGAAAAAATATTGTCATCATCGGCTCCGGAAATGTGGCAACACATCTTGCCATTGCTTTTTTAAAAGCTGGTCATCGTATTCTTTCTGTCATCAGTAGGAATCAAAACAATGCAGCGCAGATAGCAGAGAAAACACGCAGCTCGTATTCATCAGATTATACTTCCATTCCTGCTGAAACAGATTATATTATTCTAGCTGTAAAGGATGAAGCAATTGCTGAGATTGCTTCAAAGTTGAATGCGGGCAATGCAATAGTAGCTCATACTTCAGGAAGTGTAGAGATGACTGTATTTGAAAATCATGCACAGAATTTTGGTGTGTTTTATCCATTGCAAACTTTTCACAAAGAGAAAGAACTGGAGATACGCGAAGTGCCTTTTTGCATTGAAGGAAACAATGAAACAACTGCCAATTCTTTATCAGAACTGGCAAAAAGTATTTCAAATAATATTCATTTTGTAAACTCTGAGAACAGAAAAGTGCTGCATGTAGCTGCTGTATTTGCCTGCAATTTCACCAATCATTTTTATACAATTGCTGAGAGTATCCTGGTTGAAAAAAATCTCTCACTCGATATTTTACGACCACTGATAAAAGAAACTGCTTTGCAGGTAATGGACAAAAGTCCTTCGCAATTGCAGACAGGGCCAGCCTTTCGCGGTGATGAGAAAATTATGCAGCAGCATTTAAATTATCTGGCAGCAAAGCCTGAACTTGCAGAACTTTATAAAAAACTGAGCGAGAGCATTAAGAACTATAAACGATAATTATGTCGGCTAACTTTAAACAATTGCTAAAAAATGTAAGCACCTTCATGTTTGATGTGGATGGTGTTTTCACAGATGGTTCAGTTTTTCTTTTTGAAAACGGACAACCTGTAAGGCGCATGAACATTAAGGATGGCTATGCAGTTCAGCTGGCAGCAAAAAAAGGATACCGCATTGTTATAATTTCAGGTGGACGCTCTGAAGCAGTGAAAACACGACTGAAAGGCTTAGGAGCAACAGATGTTTTTCTGGGAGTTGCAGACAAAATAGAAACATATACTGATTACATCACCGAAAATAATATTGATCCTGCTACCATACTTTATATGGGAGATGATATTCCGGATTATTCGGTGATGAAAAAAGTGGGTGTGCCGGTTTGCCCTGCAAATGCGGCAACTGAGATAAAAGAAATCTCCGTTTACATTTCACCCATTGCAGGTGGACAAGGTTGTGTGCGTGATGTGGTGGAACAAACTTTGCGCGTTCAGGGTAAGTGGATGGACGATGATGCGCATCAATGGTAATTAGCTTACCCAGCCTAATTTCTGGTGCTCCGCATCATTTGTATCAAACAGATGCGGATAATTCTCCTGCAATGATTTTATAAAAAGGTCGCGGGGAACATCAGCGAAAGAACCAAAGTCGTGAAGGTATTCCATGAACTTTTTGCCGCCAGCAAATTCATGAAAAATAGAATCGTTGATGCCATCAAATTCCAATGGCGCAACTCCAAATTTATCGCACAATGTTTTATTGAATGCAGGTGTTGCTTTTACCCATTTTCCATTAATAAAAAGTTCGGTGAAACCATGAAAAACAAAAACATCACTGCGCAAAAGGTCAAGCAGCTTTTGGGCGGACAAATGATTTTTAACGTTTGCAAAACCAAGCCGTGAAGGAATACCGACTACCCGCGCGGCTGCAGCAAGCAGTGTTGCTTTCTCACCGCAATAACCGGAACCTCTTTTCAAGGTTGCGCTGCCTTTCATTGCTTCGGCACGCAGGTCAACGTGATAAGGGTCGTACAGAAAACCATCACGAACAGCATAATAGAGTTTCACTGCCTTTTCAATATCGGTAGTTGCACCTTCTGTATTCTTTTTTGCAAAGGCAATTACATCGGGCGAATCACTGTCTATATAAAAAGCCGGAGTCAAATAAATGGCTAAGTCTTGTTTTTCTTTGGTTTCCATATTGGCGGCAAAAATACGGTATTTTAGCGCAGAAAATATGTTCAGCCAATTCATCCGTTCCCTTGAACATCGCCTGCAGCAACCACTGCCGGGGATGGAAGCGCAATTTAAAATGGCTTCGCAATTCCGCTTGCCGATTGATATGGAGCAATACGATTTAAGCAAGGCAAGAAAAGGCGCTGTTCTTATTCTGCTGTATCCGCATGAAGATAAAATCAACACCATACTAACGCTACGCCCATCTTACGATGGTGTGCACAGCGGACAGGTTAGTTTTCCGGGTGGGAAACTTGACCCTGAAGATGAAAGTCTTGCTGCCGCAGCATTACGCGAAGCAGCAGAAGAAGTAGGATTGGACAGAAATGAGATAAAGCTTATCGGAAATCTGAGCAATCTTTACATACCGCCCAGCAATTTTTTAGTATCGCCTTTTGTTGGAATAATGGACAAGAAGCCTTTCCTCAAAAAAGATGACCGCGAAGTTGAAAAGATAATTGAAGTTCCAATAACCTACTTTCTGGACGAAAGTATTAAGGGCAGAAAAATGATTACACCACGGGAATTTGTGAGCTTTGAAACACCCTATTATGATGTGGAAGGCCACACCGTGTGGGGCGCAACAGCAATGATGCTGAGCGAAATGATGGAACTGATAAAACCGTTGTAATGGCACACGCTCTCTCTAAATCTTCTTTTATCCGTGGAGTTCAGTGCAAAAAATCACTTTACCTCTATAAGCATAATTACAAACTGCGCGATGCAATAAGTCCATCGCAGCAAGCACTTTTTTCGAGGGGAATAAATGTGGGGAAAATTGCGCAGGATATTTTTCCGGGAGGTGTAGATGTTACGCCTGAAAGTGTATTCAAATATTCTGCATCGGTTGAGAAAACACGTAAACTAATTGAAGAAGGAACAGAGATTATTTACGAAGCTGCATTCATTTTCAATGATGTGCTGGCTGCAGTTGATATGCTTGTAAAGCGCGATGGAACCTGGTTTGCTTACGAAGTAAAAAGCTCAACACGTGTGAGCGATGTTTACCGTTTAGATGCTTCGTTGCAATACTATGTTATTACAAATGCAGGAATTGCGCTTGCAGATTTTTCTATTCTGCACCTCAACAATCAATATGTAAAAAAGGGGAAGATAGAACCGGAGAAACTTTTCACGGCAGTATCACTTCTCAGCGAGTGCGAAAAAAACCAAGCGATGATTGCTGAAAAAGTGCGTGAACTGAAGGAGGTTTCCTTTCTTTCTTCTGTGCCCGATATAAAAATAGGAAAGCATTGCTTTGAGCCCTATGCGTGTGATTTTATGGGGCAATGCTGGAAGAATGTGCCGCAGAATTCTGTGTTTGAACTGGCGGGGATGAGCAAAGAAAAACAGTTTGAACTCTACGACAGCGGCATTGTAAAAATCAGTGATGTGCCTGCTGATTATTCGCTGGAGAAAAATCAACGCATACAGGTAGATGCCACTAACACCGGAAAAGAACTGGTCAACAAAACCGAGATTACTAAGTTTCTTTCAAGGGTTAATTATCCGCTTTACTTCTTCGACATTGAAACGTTTATGCCTGCTGTACCTATGTTTGACGGCACAAGTCCGTTTCAGCATATTCCGTTTCAGTATTCGCTGCATTATAAAAAAACAAAAGATGCAACTTTGCAGCATGTTGAGTTTTTAGCAGAAGCAGGTGCTGACCCACGCAAAGAGTTTATCACACACTTTCTTGAAAACACGAAGGAAGCTGCGTGCATTTTAGTTTACAACCGCACGTTTGAAAGCTCGGTTATTGCAAGACTGGGAAATGATTTTCCGGAGTTGAAACCCGAAATAGAAAAGCGTTTATCGGTTATGATTGACCTGATGGAACCTTTTCAAAAACGGCATTATTATCATCCGCTCATGAAAGGTTCGCACTCTATTAAGAATGTGTTGCCTGCGCTGTTTCCCGATTTCAATCATAAGGATTTAGCAATTAGTGAAGGCACCATGGCTATGGCTGCTTTTGAACAATTGCAAACCGAAAACGATATTTTTAAAATTGCCGAACTGCGCGATAACCTGCTTGAATATTGCAAACTGGATACGCTGGCAATGGTGAAGATTTTCGAGTTCTTAGAAAAAAATTTAAGGCTGTTCCCCTCTCCTTCGGAGAGGGCAGGGTGAGGCTTTTAAACGCCCAGTGTTTTCAGTAGATAGCCGATGAAAGAGATAAACATAAACAGCATTCCGAGTATAATCAATCTGTTTACCGCAACTTCTTTGTTTCCTGTTTTTGCAGGTTGAAAATTTACCATCATTACTGTAAACAACTCACTTGCCCTTGCCGAAAAAGGTTTTTCTTCGCCTGTTAATTTGTTGAGTTTTTTATTGAGCAGGTAAAGCATGTAGAGGCTCAGCGCCAGCATAACTGCCAGAAAAAAGCAGAACAAAGCAATTGATTTATTAATGTATTCCTGACTGCCTGAAGAACCGCTCAGCCTGCTGACAGTCTCTTTCTGGCTCCTGAAAATATCTTCGTCCATCAGGCGGATGATGTGCAGGTTTTCGATGTAGCGACTGTTTTCGGTTGTATTCAGACTGTCGATGTTTCTGCCATTGAGCAGGCGTTCATTTTCATGAACAAGCTGCTCTCTTTTATTGAGCATGTCAAAGGTTTCGCCAATATCAGCTTGCGCTGAAGAATAACAAGTAATCAGAATAAGAAATGTAACAAGTCTTAACATCATTTTGGCAATAGAAGCCGCGAAAATAATTATTTAATCACAACTGTTGTGTTGCCTTTTTCCATGCCGTCTTCGGTGAGCGTGCATAAATAGTTTCCCAGTTTTAGTTTTGAAACATCAACCGTAAAATCAGTAGCGCGGATATCGCTTTTGGCAAGAACCGCTTTGCCTGAAATATCATACAACGTGAACAGATAGTTTGCATCCGGTGTGCTATTTTCAAAGTGAATATTTATCACTGCTGATGCCGGGTTTGGAAACACCTTCAGGTTATTGTATTTCTTTGTGTTTGCTGTTTCTTTTACTCCTGCCACAAAACCATCTTCAAAAGTCCAGCAGTTAAAAACGGTGCCTTCGTTGTCAACAATGCACATGCGGATGGAGTCGTTTCCGAATACTTCTACCTTACCAAAACTGGTGTTGAAATTAGTATTGCCCAGTCCGCTGCCGCCTTTGTTCCAAAGCGAATCCAGCACCGGAGGCTGGCCTATTAAAGAGCCCACCGAATCCATAATGTGATACAAGGCGATTTTACTTTCATCAACACCCATTGCCGAAGAATTGAATTCAGGAATACCTGAGTTTGTGCCATCATCCATTGCAGAAGTATGTGTATCGCCCGAGAGCAGAATAACATTTCGGATGTTGTTGTTTCTGATAAAATTTATCAGCGTATCCTGGGTGGCAGGAAAGCCGGGCCATGCATCGGCAAAGCCTGTTGCCATAGTCATTCCGCTACCGCCACTGCCTCCTATATTCAGCGTGTTGCGTTGAAAACCCAAGCCCACATTTATTACCCTTTTCAATGCTTTGTTAAAGGTAGTGCCCGAGAGCAGAAACTTCCATTTTGCAGTAGAAGTTGCAAGCCCGTTCAGCAGCCACTGCATTTGTATATCGCCAAGTATGGTGTGACCTGATGGTGGTGAGAATTCCCAGGGGAAACTGACATCGGTGCTGTCATAATAAAACGCTTCGTTGTTGGGAGAACGTGCGCTGCGGTTGTCCAGAAAAAAGAATTCGGCATTACCTATCGTGAAGCTGTGGTATAAGCCTTGCGAAGTATCAACCGCATTATAGCCCGGAAAATAATCAAGCCAGCCGTTGATGGAATTTGCGCGCTCGTGTTCGCCCAAAGGAACATCCATCAAAACCGTTTCCAGTCCGTTGGGGCCTGTGTACGTTGCTTCCAGCGACTGCGTGTTTCTGGAAGTATTGTTGTCTGCATAATCGTGGTCGTCATAAACATAATCAAGAGGAATGGAGCGCAGTACAGGAGTTATTCCGGGATAAGAATACTTGGCATGATAAGACGCTGTTACATAATCAAAGTCTTCAGAAAATTCATCGGCTGCATCGGGATAGGTAAAGTCGCCCAACTGAATAAATAAATCGGGCTGATGATTGCTCATAACATTGAATAAAGGAGTCATATCCGTACCCTTCATGCAGGAGCCAAAGGCAAAGGAAAAATCAGCTGCCGCTCCCGTTTGCGGAAAGGTTTTAAAAGAGGTTTCAATGGTATCCTGTTGTTGATTGATGAAGTAGCGGCAATAATAAACAGTTGAAGGTTGCAGCCCGCTGATGTTCATGATGGCACTGGTATCTTTCAGTGTGCGGATGGTATCAATATAGGTAACGGGGTTAGTGAAACCCGGGTTGGTATCCAGCGCTATACCCAGTTCACCTGCCTGATTGCTGCGGATAAAAATGCGTGCCGAAGCATCGGTTACTGCGCCTGTAACCGGGCCGAATAAAATGTTCTGCGCAAAGGATGCTTGTAAGATTGTAAAAAGCAGTAGAAATAAGCTATATGTTTTTTTCATGTGAGTGGCTTTATTTGAAAGACGAATGTACTGTTTTTCCTGTTTGAAAAAATAACAGAATACTCCTTGCTATTCAGGATATTATTGGCAAATTTGCGTGCCCAATAACAGAATACCATTTACACAATGATTTTTTTTACCCGCCTGCTTTCTGTTGCCGTTTTAGTTTCAGGATTTTTTGTTGCCACCGCCCAGAACAATATGGGTGTAGGAACGCTGAACCCCGACATTACCGCAATACTTGACCTTACCTCTACCACCAAAGGATTTTTGCCGCCCCGCATGACGCAGACCGACAGAGATGCGATAGTAAACCCTGCTGACGGACTTATTGTTTACAACACCACCGACAGCGTTCTTGATTATTTTAACGGTACCTGCTGGCTGCCTGTTTACCTGGAAGATTGCGATGGATGCTACTTCAGCCTTTCGGCAAGCAGTATTGCAGGAACCATTGACCGCCTTATCAGCAACTCGGCACAAACGGCTATTACCATTACCCAGTCAAACGGTTTGCCTCAGAATATTGCGCTTGCGGTTATCGGAAATCTGCCTGGAGGAATTACCTATACCATAACACCCAACCCACTGTTTTCAAGCGGGGTGGTTTCTATTGTTTTTTATGCTTCACCTTTTGCACCTGCGGGCACTTT
>CAMAVO010000025.1 GCA_945861685.1 Chitinophaga pinensis
ACTACTCTTTTCAGCAGAATTTTGCTGTCAATATTCTTGAACTCGCCAGCGGTATCGGGGAAATGAAAACCAATATCGCGCATGTTAGCTGCGCCCAGCAGGGCATCGCAGAGAACGTGAATCAATACATCGGCATCGCTGTGACCAAAAGCACCGTGGGTGTGGGGTAGTTGTATGCCTCCCAGCCAAAAGGGGTGTCCTTCTCTCAGTTGGTGAACATCAAAACCGAAGCCGGTGCGGATTTTTGTCATTTGCTTTTTTAATTTTCCTTAAACGGTTTTTTCTTGTCTTCAAAATTCATTTTAAAACCTAAACTAAATCCTAATGTATTCTCTAAGGGGTGGCGTTGGGTTGTAGGTAATAGATAAAATAAATCGAGATAAAATTTTTTGTAGCCTCCACCAGCACCCAAAGTGAAATAAGTTTCGTTCGCATCAGGCGAATATGTTACTGCACTTCGTTTGCTAGGATTTTGATAGCTATATCCTAATCTTACGGAGTAATAAATTTCATTTCTATAGTTATCTCTAAAGGCAAATCCAAAACGATGTGTTATTTCATTTAATTCCTCTTTGCCACCACCCGGTGCATCATAAAATGATTGTAGCATTCCTTGTACCTCAGACACATTGGGATTCATCCCCGATTCTACAGCATAACCACCGTTGCCGTCAGGTATTAAATTTCCTACACTATCCCGAGCATATCTAGGGCTGGTTGGAGCCAATAATTTATCTGCCTGATAGCATAAATCAAAAGCCATATAATGGTTATCATTTATTAATTTTCTCAAAGTAACAGAGCCGCCTAATTTTATCTGAGCAGGAATAAAATCTTTCTGACTTGTACTTATGTAAGAAACTTTATTCCCCATGTTAGTTAATGCAAATCCTACACTCCAACGCAATTTATGTTTGTCATTAATACCCATTTCATCACGATAATCAAATCCAAGGTCAAGTGCTAATGCATTAGCTGCTTTTGATGCAGCTCCTTCAACTGAAATACCACCTGTAAGATTTGAATTGATGTATTTTGCCCCAACTCCAATATTAAAGTTATCACTAAGTATTGCAGAATATTTTAGGCTTATAGCAAATTCATTAGGCCTGAAATTGCCTATTACATTACCAACGTTATCAGTAAATGTAATATCACCCAATGAAAAATAAGTAAGGTTAAATCCAAGAGCGTGATTTTTTTTAAACCCCCATGCGGCAGCAAGGTTTGCAAGATTAATATCAGGAACTTGCTTTCTGAGCCAAGGCAAATATGAAAGATTAATATTTAAAAATTTCTCGTTTTGGGCTAACAGTGCGGGGTTATGATAGAAGCCCGCATTGGAATAAAAATTAGGAACTGAAACACCGGCACCGCCCATTCCAAAAGTTTGAAGGTCGGGGTTAATTAGCAAAAAAGGCAAGGCGTGTAAAACCTGAGAATCATCTGAATTCTGAGCGTGCGATTCTAAAGAGACGATTAGCAGGGCAGCAAATAGTATTGATGCTTTTTTCATGTGTTTACCAATTTATATTAGGTGAAGTATTAACAGCAGTCATTTTGTCTTTTATTTTTTGCACTGCTTCATTTACTTTTTGTGATAAGAGAGGATAGATTTTTTCAGGGTCTATGGTTTTCAGTTCTTCTGCCTTTTCAGAAAACAATAAACCGTCTGCTTTATATTCAAGAATAAAATCAGTTAAACGATAGCTATATTGATTGTCTCTGCATTTAATTACAGCACTAAAAGAAAGGGTTGTGGATTTTGTATTTTTCCCCGTTGCTGTTATTATTTGCGGGGGTAAGTCAATCCATAACTTTGCATTTACAGGGCTTTCACTTTCAGTTTCTTTACCGGCTGACCATTGTTTTGTAGTTGATTTAGCCCAATCACTTGCTCGTTTTACAAAAGCATCTTTAGTAATTCCTTTTATCTCAAAGTAGTTTTCAAAAGTTATTTTACCTGTATTGGGGTCAATTGGTATTCCAAACTTTTTAATTTTTTCTGAATTATTATTTTGTGGTTGTTGATTAGATGCAGATGTTTGACTAACTATCTTTTCAGGGGTTGAAAATTTTGATTTCTCCTGCACCGATTTTGTAATGATACTCAGCGAATAATTTTTGTCCTGATAATCTTTTAACTTCTTGATTTCCTCAGCTGATAATCTTGCTCTTTCTTTAAGAACTAAAACTATTACCTCGTCTTTAAGGCCTGCTTTTTTTATTTCATTAGCTTGTTCTAACTCTTCAAGGGTGTAGTCTGCTTCTGCTGCTGCATTAATAACAGCGGTTGATTGACTACCCAAGCCTAGAATTTCAATTTTTTCATCTGTATCTAAAATCTGGCAATGTGCAGCAATGGATGTAAAAAGAACAGTAAATAAAACAATCAGCTTTTTCATTGTAAATGGTCCAAATTATTATTTTTAAATTTATATATCCGTTTAATTACGGCATTTGTCCTTTGGGAATGCAAATATAGCCTTGAAGTTATAATAACCAAGTTTGTTATTTGGGTATAGTCGCCTTTTTACATAAATTGAGTTCTCCGTTCAACTACAGCATTTTCCGTTCAACTCTCCCTTTTTCTATCAAAAACCTGCTTTTTACCTCAAAAAGCACTCCTTTTAGAGGTGCGGACGCTCCTTTTACAAGTGCGGACACCCCTTTTACAGGTGCGGACACTCCTTTTGGAGGTGCGGAGGCTCCTTTCAAAAGTGCGGAGGCTCCTTTTGGAGGTGCGGACATTACTTTTAAAAGTGATTATGCCTCCTTTTCATGAAAAGTGTGAACTATTTGAGGAAAAAGAGCAACTTTTTGAAGAAAAGGAGCTCCTTTTGCTAAAAAATGTTAAAAAACAGCCTCAAAAGTTAAAATCTGTTAAAAACGGGAGGATGTTTTGAAAACTGACCTGAAAACGCTATTCATTTGTAGCATATAAACCAATTAATACTATTTAATTATGAGAAAATCAGAAGTAAAACCAATTTTTAACCAATCGTTTGCCGACCTAATGCAGTTGGGCGACAAAGCCGATGATTTAATGGAGCGCGATGCCGTAGAACTTTTGCCCTACGGTGTAGATGCCACCTTTAGAAGTGAAACGGCTACACTTACCCAAGACCTTAAAGACTTTCCCACCGATGAGGAGTTGCAAGGAGCAGCAGCTGAACAAACAGAAATCAAAAACGAAAGTGCCGATGTTGTAAAGGTTCTTATCCGTTCAGTAATGGTAAGAGCTAAAAATGCTTTTGGCGAAAGCAGCGCAAAATACCGCAGGTTTGGCACTAAAGGTTTGGACGAATTAACGGATAATGATTTGCTTAAATGCGGTAAACGGGTGGTGCGTATTGCTACTCTTTTTCAGGTGCCGCTGGCAGCAAAAGGCTTAACCGTTGCCATGATCACTGACCTGAGTGATAAGGCAGTTATCTTTGACAATGCTATTGATGCGCAGGATGATGCTATCCGCCAACGCGATAGTGCCACCGAAGACCGCATAGAACTGGGCAACGCACTTTACAAAAAAATAATGGAGCTCTTTGACTTCGGAAAAGATTACTGGATAACCCGTGACGAAGCCAAGTACAACGATTACGTTCTTTATGATACACCGCCTGCGGATGACCTTAATTTTGATGGCACCATTGCAGGTGGCGGCACAGTTGAAAATGTAATTGATGCAACAGAAGTAAGCGAGTATGTAACAGGGGTGCAGGTGCGTATTAAAAATACCACAGCAGGTCCTGTTATTGGCGGACTGTATTTTTATGCAGCTACCAATGCCACCGAAGGCTGGAACGGACTTGGTCAAAACCTAAACCCCGGACAGGAAGCCACCATTACTTTAGGTGCAGCAGAATACCGCCCATACTTCAATATACAAAACCAAGGACCAAATGAGCAGAGTTGGGAAGTGGAGATATTATAGTAAGTGAGTAGAAATAAAAAAGCCCCGCAGTACTGCGGGGCTTTTTTTATTGTCTGTTTGAGTGAAAATTACTCGGCTCCGCCTTCTTTATCTTTCTTAGCCTTCAGGTTAGCAAAGTCAAAAGTAAGCGTAAAGCGCAGCGTGTTTTCAAGTGGGTGGCGTTGCTGTGTAGGAACAAGGTAAGCAAAGTCAAGTCCGAATACATTGTAGCGGATACCTGCACCCAGCGTAAAATATTTACGGTTACCTTTTGAAGCATGCTCGTTAAAATAACCTGCACGCACCGCGAACATTTTATTGTACCAGTATTCCATACCAATAGAATACGTTAATTCACGAAACTCTTCGGCAGCTCCACCGGGAGCATCACCAAAGCTTTGAATAATTCCGGCAGGAACACTTACGTTGGGATTTTTTCCTTTATCAATTTGATAATAGCCGTTTCCATCAGGTATTGGGTTGCCGGATGAATCACGAGCTAAAGTAGGTGGGGTAGGTACTAACAGTTTGTTGATGTCAACCATAACCGCAAGTGAGTTAAACTCATCAAAATTGATTTTGTAAGAAGGGCCAAGACGCAGATTGATTGGAATAAAATCTTTCTCCGAAGTATTGGTGTAAGAAACCTTGTTGCCGATGTTAGAGATAACTAAACCAAAAGCAAAGTCAGATTTCATATCGCCAATCTTAATGTTTGGCTTGGTAATATACAGACCCACATCACCGGCAACTGCGTTGGCAGCTTTGGTGGCAGCGCCTTCAACCGAAATACCACCGGTAAGATTTGAGTTTACATACCGCAGGGCAATACCCATAGAAATAAAGTCAGAAAGTTTGCGCGAATAGGCTAAATCCAGCGCAAATTCGTTAGGGCGGAAGTTACCGATTACGTTACCAACGTTATCGGTAAACGTAATATCACCCAGTGAAAAATAGCGCAATGAACCGCCAATGGTTTGCAGTTTTTTCTTTCCGAAACGTCCGTAGCCCGAAAGGTAGGCAAGGTTAATATCGGGAACTAGTTTGCGCAACCATGGAGTGTAAGAAACAGCAAATCCCATGTCATTTTCAACAAAGGCAAGTTTACCCGGATTCCAGTGAATAGAAGCTGCATCAGGTGATGATGCAACACCTACATCTCCCATTGCGCCTGCTCGTGCATCGGGAGTGATGGCTAAGAACGGAACCGCTGTGGTAATGGTGTTAATCTGTATCGTTTCGGCTGTCTGATTCTGATTTTGTTGCGCAAGAATGTGTTGGCTTCCTGCGCAAAAAGTAAACGCTGTCAGGGCTGTTAAAACAAGTTTGTTTTTCATCTGATTTTTTTTGAAGGATTGCAAAGATAGATTTATTTGTGATTTATTTTTTTAGTTGGAAGTTGGAAAGTCTAAAGTCCAAAGTTTGAATATTGAACATTGAAACATTGGACATTGGACATTAAAACATTGAACTTAATTAAGTATTACTAATTTTTCAAACGCCTGTGCCGAGTAGCCTTCGGGTGTGCGCACTTTTATGCGATACACATAAACACCTTTACCTATTTTCTGGTCGTAATCATCACGCCCGTTCCAGGCAATGCCTTCGGCACGGAAACCATCGCAGTTTACTTGTTCGTTAATAGTTTTAACCACTTTCCCCGAAACGGTAAACACCTGAATATTTACATCCAGATCAGCACAAGGTCGGTTATGCTCAAACATAAACTGGGTGTTGGTGGTAAACGGATTTGGGTAATTCAGCACATGGCTTAGTGCCAGTTCTGCCGACTGTGAAACCACAAACTCGGTATAAGCATCAGACGAATTATTGTAAACATCCCACACTTTCATTTTCAGCGTGTGGTTGCCTTCACTCAGTTCCGAGAACGGGTAGCGTATGGTTCCGCTCTGATAACTGTTCAGGTCGGCCTGGTAATACTCGTTCAGCACTATGGTTTTGTTGGTGTTTTCGTCCAGTACGGCAGCAACATCGTGTCCTATGCCGTTACCCACGGTGTTAATTCCATTGGGGTCGCTTACTACGGCATACAACAAAGGATTTTCGTTGGTAACGCCACCAAAAACAAATTTATCATCGTTCAGGTACAGGTTTACCTGCGGACCGCTTACATCGTTGGCAACATTATCAGCAGAACCACCAATAATCACGTTTTCGTAATTTCCGTTGGCATCGGTAACTCCGTCATAAGCATAATAGCTGATGCGCCCGTAACCGTAATTATAGGAGATGTCTTTGGGTACAATAAACGTGAAGGTGAAATCGCCATTGGTAACGCTGGCTTTACCTTTATAAAGAATGTTTTTCTGCAGTTTAAAACTTTCAACACTGCTGGCAGGGTCATTTGCCAGAGTATTTACAGTGGCTGCCTTATCAAAAACAGTAGGGTAAATCAATCCGTTGAAGTTGGCCATTTTATTGCCGTTGCGGTCGCGTACCTCGCCTGTTACGGTTACCAATCCAAGCGCTTTCAATGTGTCGGCAGTTCCGCCAACAGGATTTCCGTTTACAGAAGTGGTAACTACATTATTTACCGGATAAGCCAAACGCTGTGCAGGGTCGCCCAGCAACGAGAAGTTGCGGCTGTTCTGGATAACACCATTAGTGCCTTCGTTCACGGTTTTGCGCATTACCTCTCCCATAGTGGGTATAGGTTCGCCATCAACAGGGAATAAGTGCTTGTAAAAATTTTTGTTCAGTGTAAAGTTAGGTGCTGAAAAAACCAATCGGGTGGTAGTAAATAAGCCAATTCCACCGCCATTCGGGTTTAATAAAACAAGTTCGCCTGCTGAGGTTCTGCCCGGATCTTCAAAGCGCGAAAACTCGCAAGTGGCAGTAACAAAAGCAGGAAGATTTTCAAGGTTGGTCCAGCTGTTAATGTCCGAAACTTCTAAAACGCGTTCGTGTGCCCAGCCCACTTCACCGCCATGTCCGGTATAGTTTACAACCAAGGCACCTTTCAGCACACGGTTATTAATAGCGTCTTTCACCGAAGGGTAACGTTGTCCGCCCGGAGTAGATTCCTCCACAAAGGCATCGAAATAAATTTTGTCGAGGTTGTAATTATTTTGCGTGGTATCCAGCCCTTTTGCAATTGCATCAGCCTGGTCAAAATGCTGGTTGTTGTCTTCGTCATCGCCAATAAAACAAATCCAGTTTTTCCAGTCGGGAGATGAAATACTAACCGTTTGTGCCGTGCAAAGGCTGGGGTTTGTTTCAATGGTTGCTACACCTTCATAGTCCAGAATTTTAGTCACTACGTTACTTGCTTCCTGCAAAGTTTGTACTGGCAAACGCCCGATTCCAATGTCAAGAAAATGCGGGTTACAGCTATCACAGCCTTCAATCCAAACACCTTCATTGCTGTCAAGGAAACCGAAAAAATCATCGGAAACATAAGACGAAGTGGGACTTAAAGATTGTGCACTTTGATAGGTAACAATGCGGTTGGTATTGTTGTCAAGACGGTCGCGGTTGTCATAAGAGCCATCACCAAAAAGCAGAAGATATTTTGGCAATTCATCATCATTGGTAGCGCGGTCGTAAAATAGTTTCATCATGTCGCGGATGGCTGATACATCCTGTGCGCCCGAGGCAAACTCGTTGTAAACCTGCTGCGGTGTAACAATAGCAACCGTTAGCGGACTAACCACGTTGTTGCGGTGGAAATTAGCAAGGCGTTCGGCTTCACCTAAATATTCGGGATAAGCCACAATCACCATATCCACCTGCGGAAGTGCATGTAAATCCTGATTGGCAACAAAGCCTGCACTAACCGGTGTTAAATAAGAAGAGCCATCAAAAGCAACATACTCATGCAGCGTTTCTGCCGAAGCCCTAAAAACGTGATTAGAACCTGAAAGCGCTGCATCCTGTTTGCGGATATTTATCGGGTCGGTTACATCCCAAATGGTAACTGCAGAACTTGAATTGCCAAGCGAAAACTCTGCAACATTACCTGTGCCAATACTGCTTGCATCACGGAAAATGGTCTGTCCTCCCGAAACGGCTAAGCTTCTGCGCACATTCAACTCAATATAGTTAAGCCAGGCAACAGCCGTTGAAAATCCGCTTTTATTATAGGTAACCGTTACATTAAGTGTTGAACTTGTTGGTGTGAAATCAGCATTTGCCGTTCCATCCGAAGCTTGTGCATTGACATAAACCCCTGTTACGTTTTGAAAAGGAATGTTTAAAGGCGAGCCATTGTTAACCTTTACATTAAATGAAGTGCTGGTACCCGAACCGCAGGCGCATTGTGCCGCGCCTGATACTTTTATGTTAGCAGGAGTTGATGCATCAATATTTGGAAACGAAAATGAAAAGTCATACGCATTTTGAATGTCAAAATACTCACCATACCACTGTCTGCCCGATTTGATGATATTTTTTTCATCGCTTTCGTGGAAAGCATAGTCGTTAAAGCTGTTTACATTGTGCGTTGCCGGCAGGTCAAAAGAAGCTAAAGGAGAAACCCTTTTTCCTGCGCCAAGGTCAGCAGAAATAAAGTAATAAGTATTGTCTGAATAGTCGTTTAATACGTGTTCAAATTTAGCAGTAGTGCTGTTGTAAGTCCAGCGGTGAGGCGATTGCCCGTAAAACAAAACGTAATCGCCACTTGTGAAATCTCCGTCACTTTCGCCCACAACCACAATTGCATTTTCCTGTAAATCATCGTGGCGCAAATCAGCATTTGCTTTGGGTAACATACCACCACCGTTTCCATAAACACGAATGTTGCGCGGGTCAATATTTTCCACATTCATTCCCAGTTCCTGCAACTGCTCATAAGTAAGTTTGTAGATACCATCAGCATTTACAGCAACTTTGTACCAGTTACCCGAAGCCAGAACGGAACTAGAAGCAGTTGAATTCGTTGATTTAGGCTGAAACGATTTGAAATCTGTTGCCACCACCTGCAAATCAAAGCTCACTAATTTTTCAAACTGACCTGAAGACGCATTTTTGCGAACAGGAATAAATGAAACCACAGAAATTTTCTTCTTACGGTCGTAAGCCACCGAAGCACTTACTTCAATTTCGGAACCTATTTTCTCAAGTCCCTCAATTTTTAAAAGTTCGTTTGTTTCAAAAGGTGCGTAAACAGGATTAACAATAAAGGCCTTAATTTGTGAAGCATTATTTTCAGTTGCTCCTTTATAAACATAAACCGGCAAATTATTAGCTGCGTCATAAACAGCGCCTTCAAAATACAGGAATGATTTTTCCATCCCTTCTGCCGGACTTTCCTTTTTTACAGCACCCCATTTTATTTCTTTTTTACCTGAATTGCGTTGTTTCGCATATTGCGAAAAGGCCAGTGATGGCAGCATAATCAGCACAATTGCTAAAAGATGAACTTGCTTTTTCATTCTTCCGGTTTTTATGTGACAACAAATAAAACAGCATTCCTGTTTTAAAAATTATCGGTTATTAAAATTGTAATCTTCACGCTTACCGTTTTTCAAAAGAGAAAACCGGCTTGTTTTAATCAAAAATCAGAGTAGAAATCTGCGATATGCGTGGTATAAAGAATTGAATTAAGGAGGGCAAAGATAGTTTATTTTTGAAAAAACCAAATCTCGGGTGAAAAAATATCGATAGATGACAACATTTTCAACCCATTACCGTTGCAGCCAAAAGTTTATTGCTCTTAAAATGAGGGCGCACAATAAAAATCTTTTCACCACGTTTTCTTATTAAGAATAATATTCTCTATATTTGTTACCCTTATAGTCGACCGTAAACGCAGTATTTATAAACACGATATTAACTAAATCTCAATAACAGCATGGTAAAGCGATTACTTTTTATCTCCCTGCTTGCACTATCACTAATAGATAGCGCAAAAGCACAAGACCCGCAATTTACCCAGTTTTACGCCAATCCACTCTATTTAAACCCGGCTTTTGCGGGAACGGCAATCTGCCCCCGCATTATTATGAATTATCGTAACCAATGGCCTGCTATTTCGGGAACTTATGTTACCTATAGCGCTTCTTACGACCAGCATTTTGATGGCTTGCATGGTGGCGTTGGTCTCTTAGTTACTAATGACAGAGCAGGAGAAGGAACATTGAATACTTTGGGAATTAACCTAATGTATTCTTATCGTTTGGAAGTCAGCCGCAAGTTTTCAATGAAATTAGGTTTGCAGGCAAGCTATATGCAGAAGAAAATTGATTGGAGCAAACTTACCTTTGGCGATCAGATTGACTCTCGTTACGGTTTTATTTACAACACAAATGAAATATTCGGAAAAAACAGCAGAGGTTTTCCTGATTTCTCTGCTGGTCTTCTTGGTTTCAGCGAGCGTTTTTATGTAGGTTTTGCAGCTCATCACCTTACTCAACCTGATGAAGGTTTTCTTGGTGTAAGCAAGCTTCCAATGAAATTAACCGGACATATTGGTTTTGTTTCTTATTTCAACAAGAAAAGAAAAGATAAAGGAAACTGGTCGCTTAACGTATTGTATCAGCAACAACAGGATTTTCAGCAAATCAACTACGGGTTTTACATCAACAAAGGTGTTTTTGTAGGTGGATTATGGTTCAGACAGAACTTTTTTAACGCAGATGCGTTTATAGCCCTTGTCGGATTCCAGTACCAAGGATTTAAATTCGGCTACAGCTATGATGTAACTGTTTCAAAACTAAGTAACGCAACTGCCGGTTCGCACGAATTTTCAGTGGCTATGCAATTCCCTTGCAAGCCTAAGAAGAAGAAGTTCAGAGCTATCAGTTGTCCTTCGTTCTAAAAATAATTTTATCAGCATACAATAATAATTTTTTCGCAGCGTTATACAATTAAAACCAATTCTTAAATAACATGGAAACATTAAAAGGAATAGCAATTAAATTATCGGCTATGTCTTTAGTTCTTGCAACAATTACTTCGTGCCAGAAAGAAACATCAAGCACCACAGGTTGGGATTACAACAACTCTAAAAACGGAGGTTTTGAGGTTGTTGACTACGAAGGACAGGAAACCGGTCCCGGTCTTGTGTTTATTGAAGGCGGTACTTTTTCAATGGGACGTGTTGAACAGGATGTGCGTTACGATTGGAACAACGTGCCAAGAAGGGTTACTGTCTCTTCCTTTTATATGGACGAAACCGAAGTGAAAAACGTGGATTACCGCGAGTACCTTTATTGGTTGACACGTGTTTTCTACGAAAGTTATCCGGAGGTTTTCAAAAAAGCATTACCTGACACGTTGGTGTGGAGGGATAAGTTGGCTTATAATGAGCCTTATGTTGAACTTTACCTGCGTCACCCATCTTATCAATATTACCCGGTTGTAGGTATAAACTGGTTGCAGGCAACTGACTACTGTGCATGGAGAACCGACCGTGTGAACGAGATGATTTTGATACGCGAAGGTATTTTGCGTGTAAATCCTAATCAGGTGGATGATGACAATTTTAATACAGAAGCATACTTAGCAGGACAATACGAAGGTTTGGTAAAAAGCGATTTGTATGACCTTGACCCGAATAAAGACACTCGTAAAGTGCGTATTGAGGATGGGATTTTCCTTCCTGAATACCGTTTGCCAACTGAAGCTGAGTGGGAATTTGCTGCACTTGGTTTAATTGGAAACACTGTATTTGAAAGGGTAACAGAACGTAAATTATATCCATGGAATGGAGAAACTGTACGTAACCCTGAAGAAAATTATAAAGGCGATATGTTGGCCAACTTCAAAAGAGGTCGCGGTGATAACATGGGTGTTGCAGGTAACCTGAATGACAATGCTGATATTCCTGCTCCGGTTGATTCATACTGGCCTAACGATTACGGTCTGTATAACATGGCAGGTAACGTGAGCGAGTGGGTAATGGATGTTTACCGTCCGCTTTCGCAGGAAGACGAAACGGACTTCCGTGCTTTCAGAGGTAACGTTTACGAGACTCAATTGAGAGATGAGGAAGGTGCGATTGCGGAAAAAGACAGTCTGGGTCGTGTTATATGGAGAGGCGTAACAGAAGAAGAAAGTCTTGATAGAAGAAACTACAACAAATCTGACAACATCAATTTTGTTGATGGTGATTTTGAATCAAGTATTTTCTACAACAATGAGGAGTTTAAAGACGATGCAAAAACCGATAAACGTATGTATGACTACGGTATCACATCATTGGTAAATGATAAAGCCCGTGTTTATAAAGGTGGTTCATGGAAAGACCGTGCTTACTGGATGGTTCCTGGAACACGCAGATTTTTAGATGAAAAACAAAGCACTGATTTCTTAGGTTTCAGATGCGCAATGACCAGAGTGGGAAGTCCAACAGGATTTTAACAACTTAGGTTGATAAATTAAAAAGCCCTGCCGCAATTCTGCGGCAGGGCTTTTTTACTTTTACGGCATGACAAGTATTCCCAAATTGTATGAGTTATTTTTGCAACACCCTGTTGTTTGCACTGACACAAGAAACATTATTCCCGGTTCCATATTTTTTGCGCTGAAAGGCGAGAATTTTAACGCAAACACCTTTGCTGCTGAAGCTATTGAAAAAGGAAGTGTGTTTGCTGTTATTGATGAGCCGGAATATAAGAAAGGCGAAAAATTTCTGTTGGTAAATGATGTCCTAACATCTTTACAGAATTTAGCAGCACATCACCGCAAGCAATTGAAAATTCCCGTAATTGGAATAACAGGAACTAATGGAAAAACGACAACGAAAGAACTCATCAATTCTGTTTTGAAAGAGAAGTATAACTGTTTTGCCACAAAGGGAAATCTGAATAATCATATTGGTGTTCCGCTTTCTTTGCTATTGCTGACAAAAGAGCATGAATTAGCCGTGATTGAAATGGGTGCAAGCAAGCCCGGTGATATTGAGGAACTCTGCAATATTGCCTTTCCTGATTATGGCATAATTACCAATATAGGAAGAGCGCACCTGGAAGGAATGGGTGGGTTTGAAGGCGTTTTAAAAACAAAGACAGAATTATTCAAACACATTAAATCTTTGGGTAAATTAATTTTTGTGAATGCAGATGATGATTTGCTCATGGAGAATGCAAAGGGATTTGAAACTTTTACTTACGGGAAAAATGAAAGTGCAAATGTGGTTGGTGAACTTGTTTCAGGTGATGCGGAATTGGTGGTGAAGTGGAAAACAAAAAACAATATGGTTGAAACTATAGCTGCTTCTCATCTGCCCGGTAGCTATAACTTCCCGAATATAATTACTGCCATTTGTATCGGAACTTATTTCGGATTAACAAAAGAGCAGATTAATAAAGGAATTGAAAATTATATTCCAACTAACAACCGCTCGCAAGTGATTAAATCTGGCAGCAACACCATTTTGATGGATGCTTATAATGCAAATCCATCGAGTGTTGAAGCTGCTCTTGAAAATTTCAAACGAATAAAGGCAGAGAAAAAATCTATCATTTTGGGTGAGATGCTTGAACTGGGAGAAACTTCCCCAAATGAACACGAACACATTATTGCATTGATAGAAAAAATGGAGTTGGCTCAGACCTTTTTTGTGGGCAATAATTTTCTTTCGCTGCGCAAAAAATTTCCGAAACATTCTTACTTCAAAGATGTGAATGAATTATTGGAGTTTATGAAGAAAGCCCCAATTCACGATTCCTTTATTTTAATAAAAGGTTCGCGCGGAAATAAGCTGGAAAGATTATCAGAAGTTTTTAATTCCACAGTCTGAAGAAAGACTGTTAAAAAACGTTAAACCCTTCAAGCCCAAAGAGGTTTAGACCTATTTTTGGGGCAATGAACAAAACCATTATCCGCATTACCATTCTTTGCATGGCGCTTGCTCTGATTGGGCTTACAGGTGTGCAGGTTTATTGGATAAAAAATGCCATGGCATTGCGCGAAAAGCAGTTTAATCAGGCTGTGAGTGAGGCGCTGGGTAATATTGCCTACAATTTTGAAAAGCAGCGCGTAGCGCAAAATCTTTCGCGTCAGGTTGATTTACAAAACAGAAGAATGCAATTATTTCGCAAATTGGATTCTATCGGTGCGGCAAATGTGATGAGCTTGGACACCTTGAATAATAGCTACAGCTTTGGAAATAATTTTGCCTTTTCAGGTGGTGAGGAAGATTTTGAGTTGAATATTACCGAACAAGTGGTAGAGGATTCGAGTGGTTATTTATTGACCAGAACACGAAAAAGAAGTTTTGGTCCGAGGGGTTTGAAAGAGGCTAAGACAGTTGTAGAAAATAATCCGGAAGCTGATTTAGCTCGTGCGATACAAAGTAAGAGTAGCCAGTGGGTTGCAGAAAAATCAGAAATTCTGGACGACATTTTCAAGGAAATGCTTTCGTTCAATGCGTTTGACCAGGAAGAAAATTTAAATCCAAAAATATTAGATTCTCTGATAGCGGAAGAATTGACTAATAAAGGTATTGAAACGGATTATTCATTTGCTGTTCTTGACCCGTTTAAAAATATAATTTTTGCGCAGGAAACTAATAAGACGCCTGAAGCAGACCTGATTAACTCTACGCACAAGGTCAACCTTTTTCAGGGAAATATTTTTGCAAATCCTAATTACCTGTCGCTATTTTTCCCAAACAGACAGCAATATATTTTAAAAACATTATGGGCTATGTTGCTTACTTCAGCCCTGTTTATGCTTGTTATTATTTTTTCATTTTCCTACACGGTTTCTACTGTTTTTAAGCAGAAGAAATTATCGGAAGTAAAAAATGATTTTATCAATAATATGACGCATGAACTGAAAACTCCAATCTCTACCATTTCACTTGCCTGTCAGGTTTTAGAAGATCATGAAGTGGAAAAAACTCCGGCAATGGTTGAGAATTATATCAGAGTAATTAATGAAGAAAATAAACGATTGGGTTTGGTGGTTGAAAGTGTGTTGCAAACTGCCATTATTGACAAAGGAGAACTGAAGCTGAAAACCGAAATTGTAGATATTCATGAAGTGATTGAAGCATTGGTTAACAACATGAAAATTCAAGCGGATAAAATGGGCGGTGAAATTTTTATGGATTTGAAAGCTGAAAAATGTATTATTCATGCCGACAAGGTTCACATCATCAATGTAATTATGAATCTGGTTGACAATGCGCTGAAATACTGTGAAGAAAACCCGGTGGTGAAAATTGCAACTAAAAGTTTCAGCGAGGGAATTTCAATAGTAGTAGAGGACAATGGAATTGGTATCAGTCCTGAGAATCAGAAAAAAATTTTTGATAAACTTTATCGTGTACCAACCGGAAACATACACAACGTTAAAGGCTTTGGTTTGGGTTTGAGTTATGTAAAAGCAATTGTTGATAAACACAAAGGAACCGTAAACCTTGTAAGCGAAACAGGGAAAGGAAGCAAGTTTGATATTTTCTTACCGTATTAAATAAAAAATAACACCATGCAAAAAGCAACGCCAGCCCTGAAAGTTCTTTTAGTTGAAGACGATCCAAACCTTGGATTGCTACTTAAAGAATACCTTAATGCAAAAGGATATGAAACAACGCTGGCTATCAACGGCAAAAAAGGTTATGAAACTTTTTCGAAAGGAGCTTTCCAACTTTGTATTCTTGATATTATGATGCCAGTAAAAGATGGTTTTACATTAGCAGAAGAGATTCGTAGAACGGATAAAACTATCCCGATTATTTTTCTTACCGCAAAATCATTGAGTGAAGATCGCATCAGCGGATTTAAAAAAGGCGGTGATGATTACATTACCAAACCTTTCAACATGGATGAATTGCTGTTACGTGTGAGAGCAATATTGCGCAGAGTGAATCCCGAAGCAGTAAGCAGCGAACCTGAAAACAGGATTCATAAAATAGGAAAATTGCGCTTTGATGTTACGCATCAATCACTTGTCGGGAAAGATTACAATCAGAAACTGACCACCAAAGAAGCAACTTTACTGAACCTGCTTTGCGAAAATAAAAAAGATGTTTTGGAGCGCTCTTATGCTTTGAACAAAGTATGGGGCGATGATAATTATTTCAACTCGCGCAGCATGGATGTGTATATCGCCAAACTGCGTAAATACCTTTCAGCCGACTCTAAAATTGAGTTGGTAAATGTGCATGGAAAAGGATTCATGCTGATGGATTAAATCAGAGACAAGCTGTTCTTCCACCATCAACCGGTAAATTAATTCCGGTAATATAACCGGCAGCCGGTGTTGCGAGAAAAGCAGCAGCAGCAGCAATTTCAGAAGGTGATCCAAAACGTTTAGCAGGAATTTCATGCTGCATTTCCAATTTCACGGATTCTTTACTTACAGCATTCTTTTCTGCACGTTTATCTATAATGGAAGTGAGACGCGAAGTTTCAGTTGCTCCTGGTAACACATTATTAACCGTGATTCCGAATGGAGCCAATTCTACAGAAAGTGTTTTTGCCCAATTTGCCACCGCAGCTCGTATGGTGTTTGAAACTCCTAACCCGGGAATTGGTTGTTTTACTGAAGTAGAAATAACATTGATAATTCTTCCGTAACCACCCTCTTTCATACCAGGTTCAACAGCCTGAACTAATACTTGATTGCAGAGCAAATGATTATTAAATGCCTGAACAAATTCATCAAGAGATGCATCAATTGCTTTACCTGATGGCGGCCCACCAGTGTTGTTGATGAGAATATGAACGGTTCCGTTTTCTTTTATGTGGCTTTCAACTTTTTCTTTAAGAATTGCAGGATGTGAAAAATCTGCGCAGATATAATTGTGTTTTTGTCCTTTTGAAGTGCTAAGTTCAGAAAGAGTTTGTTTCAGTTTTTCTTCGTGGCGGGCAATTAAAATAACTTCTGCACCAAGTGATGAAAGCTCAATGGCTATTGCTTTTCCGATGCCTTGTGTGCTACCGCAAACAAAGGCTTTTTTGTTTTCAAGATTTAAGTTCATGTTTCAAAATTAATTCTTATTGCGGAATTTCTTTACTTTGTCTGACAAACTAAATTTCCTGACATGAGTATCAGACGCCCTTTCAACCTCAAAAAATGGATTGATGAAAACCGCCATTTTCTGAAACCACCTATTGCTAACAAAAATCTGTATCCCGAAGGCACTGATTACATTGTGATGATTGTTGGAGGGCCAAATGCGAGGAAAGACTATCACTATAACGAAACAGAAGAATTATTTTATCAACTCGAGGGTGAAATAAATGTGCGAATTCAAGAAGATGGAAAGCCGGTTGACATTAAACTCGGACCAGGTGATATGTTTTTGTGTCCACCTAAAACGCCACACTCTCCGGGTAGAACAGAAGGTTCAATTGGTTTGGTGATTGAGCGCGTGCGTAAAGGAAAAGATTATAAAGATGGGTTGTTGTGGTTCTGCGAAAAATGTAACAACAAACTGCACGAAACCTATTTTGAGTTAAACGATATTGAGAATGATTTTCTTTCACGTTTCAGAGAATATTATGGCTCTGAAAAATTGCGCACCTGTAAGCATTGCAATTATGTAATGGAAACAGACACTCGATTTGTATAGCGCATGCTGACGATAGATATACACACACATATTTTACCCGAACATATTCCTGATTACGAAAAGAAATTCGGTTACGGTGGATTTATAAAGTTGGAGCATCACAAGTCTTGCTGCGCAAGGATGATTAAAGATGGAAAGTTCTTTCGCGAGATTGAAGACAATTGCTGGAGCGCTGAAAAGCGCATGCAGGAATGTGATCATCATCATGTGGATGTGCAGGTTTTATCTACTATTCCTGTAATGTTTTCTTACTCGGCAAAACCGAATGATGCGCTTGAACTTTCGCAATTTCTGAATGACCATATCGCAGAAATTGTGCAACGCTATCCCAAACGATTTGTAGGTTTAGGTACTGTTCCAATGCAGTCTCCTGAACTTGCAATTAAAGAATTGGATCGTTGTATGAAGATTGGTTTGCGTGGTGTTCAGATTGGTTCACACGTGAACAACTGGAATCTGAGCGCACCTGAATTACTTGAATTTTTTAAAGCAGCAGAACAATTGAATGCCGCTATTTTTGTTCATCCATGGGAAATGATGGGTGAAGAGAAAATGCAGAAATACTGGCTACCGTGGCTGGTTGGAATGCCTGCCGAAACTTCTTTGGCAATCTGCTCAATGATTTTTGGTGGCGTGTTTGAAAAGTGTCCGAACTTGCACGTTGCATTTGCACATGGAGGCGGTTCTTTTCCAGCAACCATAGGCAGAATAGAACATGGATTTAATTGCCGTCCTGATTTAGTAGCCATTGACAATAGTGTAAATCCGAGAGAATATCTTGGAAAATTCTGGATTGATTCATTAGTGCATGATGAAGAGATGTTACGCTATATCATCAAGCTTTTCGGTTCAGAAAAAATTGCGCTTGGCTCTGACTATCCTTTTCCTTTGGGAGAAAATGAGCCGGGGAAACTTATACGTGATTTGAATTTTGATACAAGAACTTCAGAAAATCTTTTGCACGGATCAGCTCTGAAATGGCTGGGACTTGATAAAAAAATCTTTATTTAGATTTCTCCTTGTATTCGCGGTAAAGCTGCCTGATTATTCCATCAGCCAAACCTATTTTAGGAACATAAATTTTGCTGCTTCCACAGCCTTTCATTATGTCAAGAAAAATTTCAGAAGCGGGAATAATAACATCTGCACGATCTGGATTCATTTCCAGATTTTTTACGCGCTCTTCCAGCGAATAGGATTTTATCAATTTATAAACCTGCGTTACCTGACCAATTGTAAGTGAAGCATTTTTAGTAGCCTTTGTTCCACTGAGCTTAAAAATTTTATTGATGTTGCCGCCAGAACCAATCAGATAAAGCGGTTTGTGTCTTGCAGTGGTTTTCTTTACCCATTTTTTCAATTCTTTTTCATCTTCCTTGTTTACAATTCCTTTCAGATACCGAACTGCGCCAAGGTTAAATGAGCGCGAGTCAACCAATTTATTTTTTGCGAACAAAGTAAGTTCTGTGCTACCTCCACCCACATCCACATACAGGTAAGAGTTTTTATGATCCAGCATTTCTTCAACGTGGGTTGAATAAATAATGTCTGCTTCTTCTTTGCCGTCTATAACCTCAATTTTAATTCCTGTTTCTTTTTTAATTTTTGCCACAACAGCAGCGCTGTTTAATGCTTCGCGCATAGCACTGGTAGCGCATGCACGATACGAAATAATTCCCGTAGCATCCATCAGATATTTGAATGACTTAATGGCAAGCAGCAGCGTGTTAATTTTTTTTGCACTTAATTTTTTCTCAGAAAAAGCCTCATCACCCAATCTAACAGGCACACGAATAAGTGTTGTCTTGCGGAATACAGGAGTCTTCCCGTTTTCAATCACGTTCATCAGCAGCAAACGCATGGCGTTGGAACCAATATCAATAGCAGCAAACGTGAGAATTTTCATCCAAAAATTGTTTTCACAAAAATTGAATTTTAAAACGGTGAATCAATCCAATGTTGAAAAGTATTGGAAAAGTAAAGACTTAGACTTTTCCGTGTTTTTCTTTCAGGTAATTATAAAATGCAACTTGCGAACGAATCTTTGTATTGGTGCTGCTGCGCTTGTAGCGGTTGGTCTGAAATTCATCAATAATTCGGGCTTTCACGTTTCCGCTTAATTGAATATTAAGCATTGTTCTTAATTCCTGCTGTAATTCTTTAGAGTAAACAGGGCAGGTAACTTCAACTCGATAATCGAGGTTGCGTGTCATCCAGTCTGCAGATGAAAAATAATATAACTCATTTCCGCCATTACCGAAAACAAAAATGCGTGAATGTTCCAGATAACGGTCCACAATACTTACTGCTTCAATGTTTTCACTCATCCCTTTTATGCCGGGAATAAGTGAACAAACTCCGCGTATAATCATGTTTATTTTTACACCTGCTTTGCTTGCCTGATACAATTTTTTTATGAGCTCCATATCAACAAGATTATTCATCTTCAAAATCATATAGGCAGGTTTTCCCGCTTTGGCATTTTTAATTTCGGTGTTGATATGCAATATCATTTTCTTTCGCATGGAATGAGGCGAAAGAACTAAGTGTTGATACTTATGAGTATGAAAATTATTTTCGAAAAAATCAAAGAGTTTATTTACTTCTAACGTAATTTCTTTACGGGAAGTAAACAGGCTATGATCGCTGTAAAGAGTGGCTGTCTGTTCATTAAAATTACCGGTTCCAACACTCGCATAGTAAGCAAACTTTCCGCCTTCTTTTCTTTTGATGATGCACATTTTGCTATGCACTTTTAATCCCGGAACACCATAAATAACTTTCACGCCTTCTTCCTGCAAAGCATTACTCCACTGTATGTTTGCTTCTTCATCAAAACGCGCCTGAATTTCCATTATTACCGTAACCTCTTTTCCGTTTTTTACAGCACTGATCAGTGCATTAATAACGTTTGATCTTTTCGCCAAACGGTAAGCTGTCATTTTTATGGAAACAACATTTGGATCAATAGCTGCTTCGCGCAACAGGTCAATGAAAGAACTGAAACTCTGATAAGGATAATGCAGCAAAATATCTCGTTTCTTCAGCACGTTAATAATGCTGGCTGTAGGGTTCAGATATTTATTTGGAATTGCGGGTGAAGGATGATATTCAAGGTGTTTTCCACCTACATTCGGGAAACTGATAAAGTCTTTGAAGTTGTGATAGCGCCCACCCGGAATCAAATTATCTGCATTGTTAAACTTCATGCTTTTAGTAATGAAGTCAAGTAACTGGCGCGGCATGGTACGGTCGTAAACAAAACGAACAGGGTCGCCTTTTTTGCGTTGCTTCAGACTGCGAGACATTTTTTCTACCAGACTTCGCGCAAGGTCATTATCAATATTTAACTCCGCATCACGTGTAACTTTTATCGTAAAGGCTTTATCAAATTTCAGTTTCAGAACTTCAAAAATTTCCTGCATCGAATAACGGATAACATCATCAATGAGCATGATGTATTTTTTACCGTCTTTCTCGGGTAACACAATAAAACGCGAATGAACTGTAGTAGGAATTTCAATCAGTGAATACGGATTTTTTTCACTCTTTCTGCCAACAAATTTTACAGCCAAATAAATTGATTTCTCACGCAGGTAAGGAAAATCAGCGAGCTTGTAAAGCATGATGGGAACCAGCGTTGGTCGTATTTTCTGGTGAAAATAATCTTTCACAAAAATGCCCTGCTCTTTTGATAATTGTTTTTCGTTTAGGATAAAAATATGTTCTTTTTCCAGCCCTGCTAAAATGTCGGTGTAGATTTCAAGTGAACGTTCCTGATGACGGATAACGATGTCATGAATCTGACCCAACAACTTTTTAGGTTTTGCTCCCAATAACTCTTTTGCACTTTTACCATAATTTAAAACACGATTGATGGTAGCAACGCGAACGCGAAAAAATTCGTCCAGGTTATTGGAGAAAATACCAAGAAAACGAATTCGTTGTACTAATGGAACCGTTGGATCGCCTGCTTCCTGCAACACACGCTCATTAAACGAAAGCCAACTTATTTCACGGTTAATTATTTCCTTTTCAAGTTTCATTCTTCAGCAGTCTTCTTCTTTTTTTTAGGGCTCTTAAGGAATGAGAGTTTTCCACTTTTGGTTTTAATTTCCTTCCATTTTTCTATTTTGAAATTGATTTTAGCAACAGACGATGTGGGCATTTTTTCCAATGCTTTTCCGGTGAGGTCATTTAGAAGGTATGTAAATGCGGGGTCGTGTCCTACCAGCATGGCAACATCGTATTTGTCATCCATATTTCGCAATAAAGGAAGCAAGGCGTCCTTGCTGAAATCATAAACAATTTCGTTAATCACGATGCGATTGAAATGATATTTCAGTGTTCGTGCAAAAATCAGCGCAGTGGTAATTGCTCTAACTGCCGGACTTGTAATGAGTATATCGGGTGAGATCTTCAGCGATCTCAGTTTCTCGGAAACTTCAATGGCATCTTTTACTCCGCTTCGCTTTAATGGACGGTCGATGTCTGAAATATCAGCATCGTTCCAACTTGATTTGGCGTGACGAACAAGTAAAAGAGTTTTCATTATAATGTGAAAAATAAGAAGTATTATAATTTAATGCTAAATAATTGCCAAAACTTAACTTTAACTTAACGTTGGACTTTTCTACCCAAAGACACTAAATATACCCCAACCGTAAACACCATAAGCGCACCAAACTGATGCAGCGAACCTAAGAAAACAGGATTAAGGTGCAGATTTAAAATGGTAATAATACCCAGCACCACCTGAAACATAACAATGAGCATCATCAGTTGCACAGCGCTCTGCAAAACAGGATGTAATTTATTCCGCAGTGAATAAATCCAGAGAACTATCACCATCAGCGTAAGCAAGTATGCAATGTTGCGATGAATAAATTGCAGCATGATCATATTCTCAAAAAGATTAAGCCATGCGGGTTGCAGCGTATCCATTCCTGAAGGAACAAAGCTATTTCCCATCAAAGGAAAGGTATTGTAAATAAATCCTGCTTTTGTTCCGGCTACAAAAGCACCGTAAATCAGTTGCAACAAAACAGTAAACAAAATCACCCACGAAAAATTGCGGACAAATGCAGGTGCATTTAGCTCCTCTTTTTTCATCAGAGAGAGCGCAATCAACAGTGTATAACCAAAGGTTATAAATGCTGTAACAAGGTGCAACGCTAAACGGTAATGTGCTACAAAAGGATTGTCAACCAATCCGCTACTCACCATATACCAACCAATAAAACCTTGTAAACCTCCAAGAAAAAAAACAATTACGAGCTTAGGAATTAAGATGCGCTCTAATTTTTTGCGAACTAAAAAATAAAGGAAGGGAATAAGAAATATCAGCCCTATGCTGCGACCAACAAGTCGGTGAAAATATTCCCACCAGTAAATGTTTTTAAAGTCGGCTAATTCAAAATGTGAATTGATTTTTTGAAACTGCGGAGTAAGTTTATATTCATCAAACTCCTGCATCCATTGTATTTCGTTTAAGGGTGGCAATGTTCCGGTAACCAATTTCCATTGTGTAATGGAAAGTCCCGATCCGGTAAGGCGTGTAATACCACCAATCACCACCATGGCTGCAATCAGAAAGCAGCCTGTTAAAAGCCAGATGATGATGGGTTTGTTGTTATTCATTTTTTATTCCCGTCATTGCGAGCTCAGCGAAGCAATCTCATACGTAAGATTGCTTCGGGTGAAAAACCCTCGCAATGACGTTCCTTAATTTACGCCAGAATACTCTTCCCGATAACCAACTTCTGTATCTCCGAAGTTCCTTCGCCAATGGTGCACAGTTTTGAATCGCGGTAAAACTTCTCCACGGGGAAATCTTTGGTATAACCGTAACCACCGAAGATTTGTACCGCTTCCGTGGAAACTCTTACCGCCACTTCTGATGAATAATATTTTGCCATAGCACCTTCTTTGGTCATACGTTCGCCTCTGTTTTTCATATCAGCAGCTTGGTAAATCAATAGTTCAGCCGCTTCAATTTGTGTAGCCATATCAGCCAGTTTAAAAGAGATAGCCTGGAAGTTAGAAATAGGCTGACCAAACTGATGACGCTCTTTTGAATATTTAACAGCAGCATCGTAAGCACCTTTTGCAATTCCTAAACCAAGTGCAGCGATTGAAATTCTTCCTCCATCCAACACTTTCATCGCTTGTATAAATCCTTCGCCTTCTTGTCCTAACAACTGGCTTTTATGAACTCTGCAATCCTGGAAGATCAATTCCGTTGTTTCGGATGCACGCATTCCTAATTTGTTTTCTTTTTTGCCGGAAGTAAAACCGGGAGTTCCTTTTTCAATGATAAAAGCACTCATGCCTCGTGAATCACCTTTTGCTCCTGTGCGTGCAATCACTACGGCCACATCACCTGATTTTCCATGTGTGATAAAATTCTTTGCTCCGTTCAATATGTAGTAGTCGCCATCTTTTTCGGCAACGGTTAACATACGGGCCGAGTCAGAACCTGTATTGGTTTCTGTTAAACCCCATGCGCCAATAAATTCAGCTGTGGCCAGTTTTGTTAAATATTTTTTCTTCTGCTCTTCGTTACCAAAATACATAATGTGCCCGGTACAAAGTGAGTTGTGTGCTGCTAATGAAAGTCCGATAGAACCGCACACTTTAGCTACTTCAACAATAGCAGTTACGTATTCAAAGTATCCGAAACCTGAACCTCCGTATTCTGTTGGTACAAGAACACCCATCAATCCAAGTTCTCCCAGTTTTTTAAAAACAGGAACAGGAAATTCCTGGCTCTCGTCCCATTCCATCATCTTCGGACGAATTTCTTTATCTGCAAAATCGCGCACCATTTGCGCAATCATTTTCTGGT
>CAMAVO010000026.1 GCA_945861685.1 Chitinophaga pinensis
TGGCCATACCCTTATGTTGCACCAACATATTAATCAAAGAAGATTTACCCACGTTGCTGCGCCCTATAAAAGCGTATTCAGGGAAAACAGGTTTCGGACAATTTTTAACTTCCGGACTGCTGACAGCAAAACGCGCACTTTTTATCAGCATACTGTTACGAAATTAGTCTTGTGTCTTTATTCTTGCTTCTCTTCTAAGCAAATAACTTATCCAGCCACTTACTCAATATCTCATTGAACTCCTGCGGCCGCTCCATCATCGCAGCATGTCCGCATTTATCAATCCAGAATAAATCCGATTGCGGAAGCAACTTATGAAATTCTTCAGCAACATCGGGAGGAGTAACAATATCGTTGCGTCCCCAAATCAGGCAAAACGGAACATTGAAATTTTTCAACTCTTCGGCCATGTTATGGCGTATTGCTGATTTGGCAAGTGCAAGCGTACGAATTACTTTTTCTTTATCCTTGATAATAGCAAACACTTCATCCACTAATTCTGAAGTAGCAGTGGCAGGGTCGTAAAAAGTAAGCTCTACTTTTTCTTTGATGAAATTATAATCACCCCTGCGCGGAAACGTTCCGCCAAAAGCATTTTCATAAAGCCCCGAACTTCCGGTAAGAATTACCGAATGAACCTTTGCAGGATAATGCTGTACATAAACCAATGAAACGTGTCCTCCTAATGAATTGCCAAGCAGAGTTACCTTTTCATAGCCTTTGTAGTCAATAAAATCTCGGATAAAATCTGCCAGCGCCTGCACATTGGTTTCCGGCACCGGCAGCTCATAAATTGGCATAATAGGAATTACCACTCTGTACTTTCCCGAGAAATAATCCAACACATCTTTAAAATTACTCAATGCACCAAAAAGTCCGTGCAGCACCACAATTACGGGTCCCGCACCACATTCAACGTATTGAAACCTTCCTTCTTTCTTTATCTCGTAATCCATCTGCGCTTAAAAAATCAATGTTGGCAAAAATAGGAATTAAAGCCTACGAAAAACCCCGACTACTAAAAGTGATATCAAGTTTTTTCGGTTGAAAAAATGTCAAATTTTCAATTTTGTTGAATTTTACATCCACAATTCCCCACACTATTAATAACTCATATTTTCCTTTATTAGCAAGCATTATAGTATTGACAAAATATTGAAAATACATCAAAATTTAAAAGTTTTCAACAATTTGTGGAGGAAAGTGGGGAAATGTGAAAACTTTACCCTATTTTTGGACTTTCTAATAAAAGACATGTCTCTCATAACAGGTGATTACAGATGTAAGATGGATGCAAAAGGCAGATTAATACTGCCGTCTGCACTATTGAGACAGTTTCCGAAAGGAACCACCACCGTAGTGCTTAAGCGCAGCGTATATGAAAAATGTCTGGAGTTGTATCCTAAAAATGTGTGGGACGAAAAAATGAAAGCGCTCAATGAAATCAATACCTACGAAAGGGAGAATCTTGATTTCATCCGCTTCTTTATCAACGGGGCTACTGAATTGGAAATTGATGCCAGCAATAGAATACTGCTTCCGAAAATGCTGCTGCAACACGCACAGATTGACAAAGACATTGTTTTGAAATCACTCGGTGGTTTTATGGAATTATGGAATACAGACAACGAAGCACAAAAAGTGCAGCAGTTGGATGCAGACAAATTTGCAGCGCTTGCCGGCAAAGTAATGGGCAAGCAAAACACCAACAGCTAACAGGTTTGGGATGACAGAGTATCACAAACCGGTTATGTTAAACGAATGTCTTGAGGGGCTAAACATAAAACCGGAAGGAACCTACGTTGATGTAACATTCGGTGGTGGCGGGCACTCGAAGGAAATTTTGAAAAGATTGACAACAGGCAAACTCTACGCATTTGACCAGGATGCGGACGCAGCCGCTAACAACATAAATGATAACCGATTTATGCTGATACAACAAAATTTCAGGTTCGCCCGGAATTTTTTGAAATACCACAAAGCCTTACCGGTTGACGGCATTCTTGCCGACCTCGGGGTTTCGTCCCACCAGTTTGATACACCTGAAAGAGGCTTCTCTACCCGCTTTGAAGGACCGCTGGATATGCGTATGGATACTACCTCTCCACTCACCGCAGCTTTCATCCTAAACACTTATTCACCTGATCAACTCAAAAAGATTTTTGCTGAATACGGTGATTTGAAAGAAGCATGGAAATTGGCCAAAACCATAGAAGAAAAACGTGCACAAAAAGAAATAAAAACTACTGAGGATCTTAAAAAACTGGTAATGCCTTTAGCTCCGCGCGGAAAAGAAAACAAGTTCCTCGCAAAAATTTATCAGGCGTTGCGCATTGAAGTGAACAAAGAAACAGAGGCACTGGAAGAGTTTCTTTCTCAATGCACAGAGATCATTCGTGAAGGTGGAAGGTTGGTTGTTATGTCTTACCACTCGCTGGAAGACGGTTTAGTAAAAAAACTAATCAAGAAAGGAAACACCGAAGGCGAACTGGAAAAAGATTTTTTTGGAAATCAGCAATTACCCTTTCGTGCATTGAACTCTAAACCTATAACTGCATCAGAAAAAGAATTAGCTGGAAACTCACGCTCTCGCAGTGCTGTGTTGCGCATTGCTGAACGTGTAAACCCATTGAAACGCGAAGTTGCATAATGAATAAAAATAAAGAAGACATAGAAATTCCTGTAGAAGCAGTTCCTGAAAACAAGGAAAAAGCTACGGCAAGTGCTCCTGCGGCAAAAAAGGTTATGCGTTTTCTTGATGGCAGTTTTATGGCAAAAGAAAATGTTGCTGATATGCTTCCTTTCCTGCTTTTCATTTCGTTGATTGGTATTTTCTACATCTCCATTCGCTACTACTCTGAAAAAAATGTATTTAGAATGAATGCAATCAGCAACGAGTTAAAAGAATTACGTTCTGAATACATCAGCACCAAATCGGAGTTGATGTTTAAATCAAAACAGAGCGAAGTGGCGAAGGCAATAGCGGAAACAGGTTTGAAAGAATCGGTTGTTCCGCCCAAAAAGATTGTAGTTACAAACGAAGAATTGAATACAAAATAAAGAGTGGAAACCAAGAAAGACATATTGTGGCGTGTGTATCTTTTGTATGCTTTGATGTGCGTGTTCGGCCTTGCCATTATTGCACAGGTGGTTAATGTGCAATTTATTCAGGGCGAAAAATGGAGAGCGAAAGCAGAAGCGCTTACTACCGAATACCGCGAAATTGAAGCGGCACGCGGAAATATTTTTGCGACAGACGGCAGTTTATTAGCCACCTCATTTCCAATTTATGAAGTGCGCATGGATGTTTGCGCAGATCCGATAACAGACAAAAATTTTTATGCCAACCTTGATTCTCTGGCACTTTGTCTTTCTCAACTTTTTAACGATAAATCAAAAGCATCATATAAAGCAGAATTGACTGAAGCAAGGAAAAAAAATAACAGCTATTTACTTATCCAAAGAAACGTAAGCTATGTTGACTTACAAAAACTAAAGAAGTTCCCCATTTTCAAAAACGGAAAATACAAAGGCGGATTAATTACACTTCAGCAAAGCAAACGCTCCAGACCTTTCCGTGAGCTTGCTGCTAGAACCATTGGCTATGAAAGACCGGGCATTCAGCCCATAGGGTTAGAAGGTGCTTATAATAGCTACCTCACAGGAGTTGGCGGAAAAAGATTAATGCAAAAAATTGCAGGCGGTGTTTGGAAACCACTCAACGATGACAATGAAATAGAGCCACAGGATGGAATGGATTTGGTTACGACTATTGACATCAACATTCAGGATGTTGCGGAACATGCATTGCTCACTCAACTTCAAAAACATGGTGCCGACCACGGTTGCACCATTTTAATGGAGGTAGAAACCGGTGAAATCCGAGCCATCGCAAACTTGAGCAAAAGCAAAAACTCAGAAGAATACGGTGAGTATTATAATTATGCAATCGGTGAAGCTACCGAGCCCGGTTCAACTTTTAAATTGGCTTCCGTTATTGCTTTGCTTGAAGACGGAGCTTCCACCAGTGAAATAGTAGACACAGAAAAAGGGGTGATTTATTTCTACGGGCAACCGATGAAAGATTCTAATCACGATAAAGGTGGTCATGGAAAAATAACATTACACGAGTCGTTTGAGCTTTCATCCAACATTGGTATTTCACGAATGGTGGATAAATACTATTCCAAAAATCCGCAAAAATTCATTGACAGAATTTATGCGATGAACCTGCAAAATGAATTGGGGTTGGAAATTCCCGGAGAAGGAAAACCGAAAATAAAAAACCCGAAAGACAAAGACTGGAGCGGGGTTTCATTGCCCTGGATGTCTATCGGTTATGAATTGTTGATGACACCTATGCAGATTCTTACTTTCTATAATGCAGTTGCAAATAATGGAAAAATGGTGAAACCGAAATTTGTAAAAGAAATTACAAAAAACGGAATCGTTGCGAAAAATTTTGAAACGCAAATCATCAATCCAAAAATATGTTCACAAGAGACAATTGATAAAGTGAAACGAATGATGGAAGGTGTTGTTGATAGTGGAACTGCTAAGAATTTGAAACATGCGGACTTTAAAATCGCAGGTAAAACCGGAACCGCACAAATAGCAAAAGAAGGAATTTACAAGGGGCAAAAAATAACTTATCAGGCTTCATTTGTAGGTTATTTCCCTGCTGACAATCCAAAGTATTCCTGCATTGTAATTGTGAATGCTCCTTCCAATTCTGTTTACTACGGAAACCTTGTTGCCGGACCTATTTTCAAAGAAATTGCTGATAAGGTTTATTCCAGCCGCCTTGATATTCATAAAGAATTAGAGGTAACTGAAATTCTTGCTGAGAATAAAATTCCTTATGCACAGCGGGGAAACAAGAATGATCTGGTTACCTCACTTCAGAAATTAAATATTCCGCTTAACAACGATACATTAAATACTTCTCGTTGGGCTACCGCTGAAAATAAAAGCAACAAAATTGAACTGAAAGAAAGTGCAGAAACCAATGGAATTGTTCCGAAAGTGCTCGGTATGGGCGCACGAGATGCAATCTACATTTTGGAAAATCTTGGAATGCGAGTAAAAATTGAAGGGCGCGGAACAGTTGTTCAACAAAGTATCAACGCAGGAACAACAATAACACTACAACGTGAAATAATACTGAAGTTATCGTAATGAAATTGCTTAAAGACATATTGTATAAAGCAGGACTGGAGGATGTTTCAGGCTCAACAAACATTGCCATCACGATGCTGACTACTGATTCGCGTCAGGCAAAAAATTATTCACTTTTTGTAGCGGTAAAGGGAAGCAATATTGATGGACATCTCTTCATCAAACAGGCTATTGAGAATGGCGCTATTGCGGTTGTTTGCGAAACACTTCCTGATGAGCGCGATAAAAAAGTAACCTATGTAAAGGTTAAAAATCCTTCGTATGCACTTGGAATTATTGCTTCCAACTTTTATGACAACCCTTCTGAAAAGTTAAAGTTGGTAGGCGTTACCGGAACAAACGGAAAAACAACAGTTGCCACTTTACTTTATCGTTTGTATCAGAATTTCGGGTTTAAAGCAGGTTTGCTTTCAACTGTTGTTAACAGAATCAATACCGTTAGCCTACCCGCAACACACACTACACCCGATGCTATTAATTTAAATAGTTTGTTGAGCCAGATGGTGGAAGCTGATTGCAAATACTGTTTCATGGAAGTAAGTTCTCATGCTATTGACCAAAACAGAATTTCAGGTTTGCGCTTTGCAGGAGCAGTTTTCACCAACATCACACACGACCATTTAGATTACCACAAAACATTTGATAATTACCTGAAAGCCAAACAGGATTTATTTACCGGACTTCCTTCAAATGCTTTTGCAGTGGTAAATGCAGATGATAAGAATGGGAAAATAATGGTTCAGAATTCAAAAGCAAAAAAGTGGACCTACGGTTTAAAAGGGCTTGCCGATTTCAAAGGAAAAATCATAGAAAATCAATTGAGTGGTTTATTGATGAACATTGATAACAAAGAAGTTCTAACCCGACTCATTGGATCATTCAATGCTTACAACCTGCTGGCTGTATATGCAACGGCAGTTTTGCTGGGCGAGAATAAATTAGATGTCCTTACCGGTATAAGCGCACTGGAAGCTGTTGAAGGCCGTTTTCAATACATAAAAACAGATAACAATATTATTGGCGTTGTTGATTATGCTCACACTCCCGATGCTTTGGAAAATGTTTTGAGAAGTATTCGCGATATCCGCACAGGTAATGAAACCCTTATTACGATTGTTGGATGTGGTGGCGACAGAGACCGCGCAAAACGTCCGCTGATGGCAAAAATTGCATGTACGATGAGCGACAAAATAATTCTCACTTCCGATAATCCGCGTTCTGAAAAAGCAGAAGACATTATTGAAGATATGAAAAAAGGTGTTGACCCTTCTGATGCCCGCAAAACAGTTTCGATCACCGACAGAAAGGAAGCCATACGCACTGCATGCATCATGGCAAAGCCGGGAGATATCATTTTGTTAGCCGGAAAAGGACACGAGAAATACCAGGAAATAAGTGGAGTAAAACATCCGTTTGATGATATGAAAATTTTAACTGAAAGTTTAAAACAAGCAATTTAAAATGCTGTATTACCTTTTTGAATATTTAGACAAAGTCTTTGATTTTCCAGGAGCAGGTGTGTTCAAATACATTTCGTTCCGAGCTGCTATGTCCATCATTTTCTCGCTTGTTATCTCCATGGTGTTTGGCAAAAGAATTATCCAATATCTGCAACTGAAACAAGTTGGAGAAATTGTTCGCGACCTTGGATTAGAAGGGCAACTGCAGAAAAAAGGAACTCCAACAATGGGCGGATTAATTATTCTCTCTGCAATTCTGATTCCGACTTTATTGTTCGCTCGATTAGACAATGTGTATATCCTGCTGATGATTATCAGCACAATATGGCTAGGCGCAATTGGCTTCTTAGATGATTACATCAAAGTTTTCAAAAAGAATAAAGAAGGTCTTGCCGGGCGTTTTAAGATAATCGGACAGATTGGAATTGGGCTGATTGTAGGAGCAACACTGTATTTCAATCCACATGTTGTAATCAAAGAGAAAATAGTGAGCGAAAAATCTGCAAGCTATGCGTCATTGACTCAGGAAGGTGAACTGATGCAGAAAGTTCCAACTTATTCAGCTCCTGAAAAATCATTAAAAACAACTATTCCATTTTTCAAAAACAATGAGTTTAATTACTCATCACTTGCAAAATTCATGGGAGAGAACTACATGGATTGGGCATGGCTGATTTTTATTCCGATTGTAATACTCATTGTTACAGCAGTCTCGAACGGTGCCAACATGACGGATGGACTGGACGGACTTGCCACCGGAACATCTGCAATCATAGGAGTTGCACTTGCCATCTTCGCCTACGTTTCGGGTAACAGTGTTTTCGCGGATTACCTCAACATAATGTATATCCCCAGTACGGGCGAGCTGGTGGTTTTCATCTCTGCATTTGTTGGTGCCTGCATCGGTTTTCTGTGGTACAATTCTTTCCCTGCACAAGTGTTTATGGGCGATACAGGAAGTCTTTCGCTTGGTGGAATCATCGCTGTGTTTGCTCTTTGTATCCGAAAAGAATTATTAATTCCTGTTCTATGTGGGATTTTCCTGATAGAAAACTTGAGTGTAATGATGCAGGTGAGTTGGTTTAAATACACTAAGAAAAAATATGGTGAAGGAAGAAGAATATTCAAAATGGCTCCTCTTCATCACCATTACCAGAAACTGGGTTACCACGAATCAAAAATTGTAACACGCTTCTGGATTGTAGGAATAATGCTGGCTGTAGTAACCATTGTAACGTTGAAACTGAGATAATGAACAACAGAATAGTCATACTCGGTGCAGGAGAAAGTGGAACAGGCGCAGCTGTGCTTGCTCAGAAAAAAGGTTTTGATGTTTTTGTTTCCGACAAAGGAAAAATTCAACAGAAATATAAGGACATTTTAAATCAGCATGGCATAAACTGGGAAGAAGAAAAGCACACAGAAGAATTAATTCTGAATGCTTCGGAAGTGATCAAAAGTCCGGGTATTCCTGAAAAAGCTCCACTGATTAAAGAACTGAGGAGTAGAAATATTTCAATGATTTCAGAAATAGAATTTGCGCTGCGTTATACCAAAGCAAAAATTATCGGCATCACAGGAACTAACGGAAAAACAACTACTACACTTCTCACCTATCACATTCTGAAAAAAGCAGGTGTGGATGTTTGTCTTGCCGGAAATGTTGGAAAAAGTCTGGCGCTTCAGCTAACTGAAAAAGACTTTGAATACTGTGTAATAGAATTAAGCAGTTTTCAATTAGATGACATGTATAATTCAAGAATCAACATCTCGGTAATTACAAATATTACTGAAGACCATCTTGACCGCTACGATTACAAGATGGAAAAATACGTTGATTCAAAATTCAGAATAACACAAAACCAGCAGCCCGATGATGCATTTATCTACTGCTACGATGATGAAATTATAGCCGCTCAGGTGGCAAAAAAAAAACTTCAGGCGCAGCCCTTTCCTTTCAGTATCAAAGAAAAAAAAGTACCCGGAGCTTACTTAGAAAACGAGAATTTAAACCTAACCATCAATAACCAAACCTTCATTATGTCAATACACGAACTAGCATTACAGGGAAAACACAACATCTACAACACCATGGCAGCAGGCATTGTAGGACGATTGCTTGACCTGCGTAAAGAAAGCATCAGAGAAAGTCTGAGCGATTTTCAAAATGTAGAACACCGTCTTGAAAAAGTATCTAAAGTTCATGGCATTGAGTTCATCAATGACTCAAAAGCAACCAACATTAACTCTGCCTGGTATGCTCTGGAAAGTATTAACACACCTATTATATGGATTATGGGTGGTGTTGACAAAGGAAACAATTATGAGATGGTAATGGACCTTGTTCGCCTAAAAGTAAAAGCGATTGTTTGTCTTGGTGTAGACAACAAAAAAATTCACGACACTTTTAAAGATGTAGTGCAAACTATTGTTGACACAACCAGTGCATCTGAAGCTGTAAAAGCTTCATACCGCCTCGGGAAAAAAGGCGACACAGTTCTGCTTGCTCCTGCCTGCGCAAGTTTTGATCTCTTCGAAAATTATGAAGACCGTGGACGTCAGTTTAAAAAAGCCGTTCAGCAACTTTAATATAAACCACAACCAACCAAACCTGAAAACCATGCAAGAAAACCAAAAAAACCGCGAAACCATAATCAGGAATGAAGCTGCAAAAAAGATTGACGAGTACAACAAGTTGCTTGAACTGAGAAATGACATCATTCGCGAAAGTCTGAATGATATTGAAAGCACGGAACACCGTCTTGAATTCATCACAGAAATAAATGGAGTTGATTACATCAACGATTCAAAAGCAACTACCGTTGACCTCTCCTGGTATTCGCTGGAAAGCATTGACCGCTCTCTCATCTGGATTGTTGGCGGTGTTGATGACCGCAGCGATTATTCCATGCTGAAAGAGATTGTGCGCGACAAAGTGAAAGTGATTATCTGTCTCGGAAAAGAGAACCGAAAAGTTTTCAAAACTTTTATGAGTGATGTGGATTTAATTGTTGCTGCTGATAATGCAGAAGAAGCAGTGCGTCAGTCAAACAGCCTTGCATTGAAAGGTGATACCGTGTTGCTTTCTCCAGCCTGCGCCAGTTACGACCTTTTTACAAGCTACGAAGATCGCGGAAATAAATTTAAAGATGCTGTAATGAACATGAAAAATTCATTGAAAGGTTAATAGAAACCTGTTTGATAAAATGGTAAACACAGTTCTGAAATATCTGAAAGGCGACAAAGTGATTTGGCTCACAGTGCTGTTTCTTTCTGTCGTTTCGGTAATGGCAGTTTACAGTTCTTCCGGCATGCTGGCATTCAGAACAAGAGGCGGCAACACAGAATATTTTTTGTTCAAACATTTTTCGATTCTCGTTCTGGGGCTTGGTTTAATGTATGTAACACACAGGATGAAATACACCTGGTTCTCTCGTCTGTCACAGGTTGCCATGCTTCTTGCAGTTCCAATGTTAATTTACACGTTGGCAATGGGCGTAAATTTAAACTCTGCCAACCGTTGGATAAGCATTCCTATTATTGAAATGACATTCCAAACTTCTGACTTTGCAAAACTTGCGCTCATCATGTATCTGGCGCGTTTGCTTGCAGTAAAACAAGATGAAATTAAGGATTTAAAATCTGCCTTTTTACCAATGATTGTTCCCATCATTGTTATTTGCGGATTAATTCTTCCTGCAAACTTTTCTACCTCAGCAATATTATTCATCACATGTCTGATATTAATGTTTATCGGAAGAGTGAATGTAAAACACCTGCTCTCCTTGGTTGGCTGTGCAATTCTTGGTTTTGCCCTGCTGGTAGGAATATCATATGTAGTTCCTGTTGAAAAAGTTTTTCCTCGAATGGAAACCTGGAAACAGCGTGTAGAAACCTATTTCACCACAGCAGAAAGCGAGGAAGATGCAGCTGCTATAAGCGATGCAAGCTTTCAGTCTGATCAGGCAAAAATTGCAGTAGCTACAGGAGGTTTATTTGGTAAAGGTCCGGGAAATAGTGACCAGCGAAATTTCCTTCCACACCCCTACTCCGATTTTATTTACGCAATTGTAATTGAAGAATATGGTTTAATCGGTGGTTTTGCTGTTTTGCTTGCTTATCTGATTTTGCTTTTCAGAGGTGTGAAAATTGTGGTGAAAAGTCCGAACACATTTGCTGCACTTCTTGCGCTGGGCTGTTGTTTCATGCTCATTTTTCAAGCAATGATAAACATGGCGGTTGCAGTGAATCTATTTCCCGTTACGGGACAACCATTGCCCTTGGTGAGCATGGGCGGAACATCATTATGGTTCACCAGCATTGCGGTGGGAATTATTTTAAGTGTAAGTCGTGCTATTGAAGAAGGCGAAACTAAAACGGAGGAAGAATATGCAATCGCTTAGAGTAATTATAAGTGGCGGAGGAACGGGCGGGCATATTTTTCCGGCAATTGCAATTGCCAACGCGATAAAAAAAATAAATGCTCAGGCTGAAATATTATTTGTAGGCGCACAAGGAAAAATGGAAATGGAAAAAGTTCCTGCAGCAGGCTATAAAATTGAAGGACTTGACATCAGTGGAATTGACCGCAGTCTTTCACTGAAAAACTTTGCATTTCCCTTGCGATTGCTGAAAAGTGTTTGGCGTTCGATGCAGATTATAAAAGAGTTTAAACCTGATGTAGCTGTGGGTGTAGGCGGGTTTGCCAGTGGTCCGCTGTTGTATGCAGCACAGTTAAAAAAAGTACCAACCTTGATCCAGGAACAAAATTCATATGCAGGTATAACCAACAAAATGCTTGGGAAAAAAGCCGACAGAATTTGTGTTGCATATAATGAAATGGACAAGTTTTTTCCTGCTGATAAATTAAAAATAACAGGCAACCCGGTGCGTCAGGATATATTGAATTTACAAGGAAAACGTGAAAAAGGAATTGAATTTTTCGGATTAGATACAAGCAAAAAAACTTTGCTGATAATTGGAGGAAGTCTTGGCGCAAAAACAATTAATGAAAGCATTGCGGCAAGCATTGAGAAGTTGTCTGGAGAAAAGTTTCAGGTGCTGTGGCAAACAGGAAAACTGTTTTTCCCTTCAGCAAAAAAGGCTGTGGAAAACAAAGCTACAATTAAGGCACACGATTTTGTTACAAAAATGGATTTTGCTTATGCTGTTGCAGATGTAGTGGTGTCACGTGCGGGAGCAAGCTCCATTTCAGAGTTATGCATTGTTAAAAAACCGGCCATTCTTATTCCTTTTCCTTTTGCGGCTGAAGATCACCAGACAAAAAATGCAATGGCCTTAGTTACCAAACAGGCAGCGATTCTGATTAAAGACAGCGAAGCAAAAGAAAAACTCTTAAATGAAATTCTGCTCTTGATGAACGATGAAGCAAAACAGGAATTATTAAAAAAGAATATCGGAGAGCTGGCACTGGCAAACGCAGACGAAGTAATTGCAAACGAAGTAATAAAATTAGCAACAGCGCAGAAAAACTGAGATGAATTTAAATACGATTCAAAATGTTTATTTAGTTGGAATTGGCGGCATCGGGATGAGTGCGCTGGCTCGTTACTTTGTTTCACAAGGCAAGTCGGTGGCGGGTTATGATCGCACTGAAACAGAGCTGACCAAAGAATTAATTGCAGAAGGAATGGATATTCATTTTGAAGACAATTCAAAGTTGATTCCTTCTTTCTTTTTTAACACCGAACAAACTCTGGTGATATACACACCTGCAATTCCCTCAGGACATGAAGAGTTGAATTACTTCCGTGAAAACGGTTTTAAAGTAAAGAAGCGTTCAGAAGTTCTGGGTTTACTGACAGAAAATTATTTCACCATTGCAGTTGCAGGAACACACGGAAAAACTACTACCTCTTCCATCGCTGCACATATTCTGAATAATTCAGAAGAGGGTTGCACAGCCTTTCTAGGAGGTATTGCTGTAAACTATCACAGCAATTTATTGCTTTCTTCTACAAGTGATAAAATGGTAGTGGAGGCTGATGAATACGATCGCTCGTTCCTGACACTAAATCCAGATGTGGCCATTGTTACTTCAACAGACCCAGACCATCTTGACATTTACGGAACAAAAGAAAACATGGAGAAAAACTACCATGAGTTTGTTTCAAAAATTAAGGAAACAGGAACACTGATTTATAAAGCAGGCTTGTCTTTCAACGAGACAGCAAAAAAATCATTCACCTATTCTCTGAAAGGAAAAAGTGATTTCGGAATTGAAAATCTGAAAGTTGAAAACGGTGAATATACTTTTGACATCATCAGTCCACTGAAGAAAATTGAAAATATAAAATTTGGTTTTCCCGGAATGCATAACCTGGAGAATGCACTTGCAGCTGCTGCTGCAGCGCAGGTTTCCGGCATTGACACAGAGGTGATTAAAAAAGGACTCGCTACTTATAAAGGAGTGAAAAGGCGTTTTGAATATGTTATCAAAAGTGCAAACCTTGTTTACATTGATGACTATGCACATCACCCTCGTGAGCTCAGTGCCTGCATTTCTTCTGTGAAGGCGTTGTACCCCGATAAAAAAATAACCGGTATTTTCCAACCTCATCTCTTTTCGCGTACACGTGATTTCGCAGATGGTTTTGCAAAAAGCCTTGACCTGCTGGACGAAGTAATACTGCTCGAGATTTATCCTGCACGCGAGTTGCCAATTGATGGTGTTGATTCAAAAATGTTGCTGGATAAAATAACTGCAAAAAGCAAAAACCTGCTTTCAAAAGAGGATACTCTGAAAGAGATTGGCGAACGCAAAATAGAAGTGTTGCTAACTCTTGGCGCAGGTGATATTGATAAACTGGTTGAGCCGATTAAAAAGAAATTGCTTTCTGTAACTGTATGAACAAAATTCTGCAAATACTGATGTGGTTGGTACCGGCACTTGGCTTGCCGGTAATACTTGGCTTTGCAGGTGCGGAACAAAACAATGCGCTTTGCACAAGCATTGCTGTAAACATTGACAACAGCGATGAAAATTTCTTCGTTGATGAAACCGACATCAAAGAAATTATTTACAGCAAAGGCGACTCATTAGTTGGCAGTCCTGTTTCACAAATAAATTACAACACACTGGAGCAACTGATTTTGAAAAACCCTTCCGTAAAAGATGCACAGGTGTACATCTCGGTTGAAGGTGAGGTAAAAGCAGATATCATTCAACGCAAGCCGGTGGTGCGCATTTACAACATAGCAGGTGAAAGTTTTTACATTGATGAAACCGGCAGCGCAATGCCCCTCTCATCAAAATTTGCTTCGCGTATATTGGTTGCCAATGGCAACATCCGTGAGAGCTTTGGTGGGCTCAGTTTATTCAACGTGAATAAAATTGAAGCCGATGATTCGCTGGCAGCAAAAACAATACTGGACGACATTTTTGATGTGGTAAACTATATTGAAAAAGACAAATTCTGGAAAGCGCAAATCCAGCAGATTTTTGTAAACGAAAAAAATGAAATTGAATTAGTGCCAATGGTGGGTAACCACAAAATAATTCTTGGCGATAAAAAAGACCTTGATTCTAAATTCCGAAAACTGCTCTTGCTTTATAACAAAGGGCTGAGCAAAACGGGGTGGAATCAATATTCTATAATCAATCTGAAATTTAAAAACCAGGCAATCTGCACCAAAAAACAATAACATGGAAAATTCAAAAATTGTAGTCGGCTTAGACATCGGAACAACAAAAATCTGCTGCATCGTGGGGCGAAAAGCCGACCACGGTAAAATTGAAATTCTCGGCATGGGTCGTGCCGACTCATTAGGCGTAAGACGCGGAATGGTATTCAACATTGATCAAACAGTTGAGGCAATCCGTCTGGCGGTTAGTGAAGCCGAAAGCAAAGCCAGCGTTGAGATTGGCGAAGTGAATGTTGGCATTGCAGGCCAGCACATCAAGAGCATGCAGCATCACGGAATCTATACCCGCAAAATTTCGGGTGAAGATATCATCTCTCAAGTGGATATTGATGCGCTCATTGATGATATGTATAAACTGGCCATGCTTCCGGGAGAAGAGATTATTCACGTGCTTCCGCAAGAATATATTTTAGATGGCGAAGTAGGTATCAAGCAACCGATCGGTGCATCAGGTGTAAGATTAGAAGCAAACTTCCATATTATAACCGGTCAGATAGCAGCTGCCAATAACATTAAAAGATCTATTGAAAAAGGCGGTCTGACAATGAAGGATATTATTCTTGAACCGCTTGCTTCATCAGAAGCTGTGCTGAGCCAGGAAGAAAAAGACGCAGGTGTTGCGTTGGTGGATATTGGAGGCGGAACTACAGACCTTGCTATTTTCTATAATGGAATTATACGTCATACTGCAGTTATTCCATTGGGCGGAAATATCATTACCGAAGATATCAAAGAAGGCTGCAACATCATTGGCAAACAAGCTGAACTGTTGAAAGTGAAATTCGGCTCAGCACTGGCAAGCGAAAGTCAGGAAAACGAGATTGTATCCATTCCCGGTTTGCGCGGAAAAGACCCGAAAGAAATCTCTGTAAAAAATCTGGCGAGCATCATTCAGGCACGTTTGGAAGAAATCATAGAATATGTTTATCACGAAATAAAAAATTCAGGTTACGAGAAAAAACTTATCGGTGGAATTGTATTAACCGGTGGTGGTTCACAAATGAAACACATCACGCAACTGACTGAATTTATTACTGCGATGAATACACGTATCGGTTATCCTAACGAGCACCTTGCACCCGGAAGTTCTGAAGATATTACCAGTCCGATGTATGCAACCGGTGTAGGACTTTTGATGATGGGAATTCAAAGCGAAGAGAAAGTTAAAACCACAGCAACAGCTAATAACACCAAAAAGATAGTGGAAGTAACCGGACATTCAGACGTTAAGAAAAAAGGTTCCTGGTTCTCAAGTCTGCTCAGTAAAACAGGTGAATTTTTTGAAGACGATGCCATAAAATAACCCGCGTAATTAACAATCAAGCGTTAAGAAAAACCTCGAATCCGAAAAAATACCGCAACCATATTGACCTAATATTAACCTGAATTTCTAATACCAAAAAACCATGAACAACGACATGATAAAATTCGATCTACCTAAAGAACAGCCCTCCATCATTAAAGTAATTGGAGTTGGCGGTGGCGGCAGCAATGCTGTAAACCATATGTTCAAGCAAGGAATAAAAGGTGTTGACTTTGTAGTCTGCAACACCGACCAGCAAGCACTTGACCGCAGTCCTGTACCGAAGAAAATTGTACTTGGAGCAACCCTTACAGAAGGTCGCGGTGCCGGCTCAATTCCTGATGTAGGAAAAAATGCTGCACTTGAAAATTTAGAAGAACTGAAAGATATTCTGAATTCAAAAACCAAAATGGTTTTCATCACTGCGGGAATGGGTGGAGGAACCGGAACCGGTGCTGCTCCTATCATCGCAAAAGCTGCGAAAGATCTGGGAATTCTTACCGTTGGTATTGTTACTATTCCTTTTCATTTTGAAGGAAGAAAAAGAAAATCACAAGCTGATTACGGTCTGGAAGAACTGAAACAAAGTGTAGATACGCTGCTTGTTATCAGCAATGAAAAATTGCGTGATATGTATGGCAATTTAAAATTAGGCGAAGCATTTGCGCAGGCCGATAACATCCTGACCATTGCTGCAAAAGGCATAGCTGAAATCATTACCGTTAGCGGTTATGTGAACGTAGATTTTGAAGACGTTAGAACAGTAATGAAAGACAGCGGTGTTGCCATCATGGGCTCTGCTTCAGCTTCGGGTCCCGATAGAGCGGTGAAAGCGGTGCAAACTGCGCTTGCTTCTCCCCTGCTTAACGATAACAACATTGAAGGTGCAAGCAATATCCTGCTTTACATCAACTCAGGAAGCGAAGAGGTTACCATGGATGAAGTATCGGAAATAACAGACTACATTCAAAACGAAGCAGGTCTGACTGCCGAGATTATCTGGGGTAATGGTTACGATGAAGATCTGGGTGACAGCATTACCGTTACAGTAATTGCTACAGGATTTAAAACAAAATCGGTGGAAGGATTTACTCCTGCTGCTGCTCCTAAAAAAGTGGTAAAGAACCTGGAAGAAGAGAAGCCACTTGCTAAAGTTGAACCGGTTGCTGTGGTAGCTTCTGAGCCTGTTGCTGTGGTTGAAGCTCCGGTTGCTGTGGTTACTCCTCTTGTTCAGGAATACAGCCTTGAGCCAACTCTGAAAATAATGGAGCCTGTTGCAAAAATTGAAGAGCCTGTTTTTGCTAAAACAGTAGAGCCTTTAATGACTGAGCCTTATCTGAAAACTGTTGAGCCTGTAGCTGAAACATTTGAAGAAACTCCGGAAGTTGAGACTTACACAGAGATTGCTGCGGAAGTGGAAGAAACCGTTATTGCAAAAACTGAAGAAGAACCTGAATTATTTTTTTCAGAGCCCGAATTGGTAAATGAGCAAACGGTACTTACTGAATTTACACTGAATGAAGAAGAACCTTTCATGATAGTGAAAGACGATAACACAAAACAAACAACATTTGAGTTTGATTTAGGAAAAACTAAAATGCCGCATGTAGAAGAAACTGCACCGGTTGCTAAAGTTGAAGAAACTCTTGTTGATACCGCCTCACCAATTTCAAGCGATGCCTTGTTAAACCTTACCAGCCGTTTGATTGAAAACAAAGAATCAGATATGGACAGCCTGGAGATGGAAAAAATTCAACAGGAGCGTATTGCCCGTTTAAAACAGGTGAACCAGAAATACAAAACACTTACAGGTCTTTCTGAACTGGAAAGTGAGCCTGCTTACAAAAGAAGAAATGTAAACCTGGATAACACCTTACATTCTTCTGAAAACAATATTTCAAGGTTTACACTCAGCGATGAAAAGAATGAAAACAATTTTGAAAAAAAAACTGAATTACGTTCCAACAACACTTTCCTCCACGACAATGTGGACTAAAGACCCCACCCCCAACCCCTCTCCTAATAAGAGAGGGTAGTTTGTAGATTAGTGCAGATGTTTTTCGCAGCAGGCGCCCTCAAAAGGGGCGTTTGTTGTTTTAGGGAACTTCATACTTTTGCGTCATTGCGAGCGCAGCGAAGCAATCTCACCAACAATAAAGATTGCTTCGGGTAAACCCTCGCAATGACGTAACCAATGATTCAGCAATCCACCCTCAAATTTCTTACAGCCTTAAAGAAAAACAATAACCGCGACTGGTTTCTTGCTAACAAGAAAGAGTACGATGCAGCTAAAAAAGATTTCATAGACTATGTTCAGAAACTGATTTCGGGCATTTCAACGTTTGATAAAAAGGTAAGCGGACTGGAGGCGAAGAATTGTGTGTTCCGCATCAACCGTGATGTGCGTTTCTCTAATGATAAATCGCCTTACAAAAACAACATGGGTGCTAACATGAGTCCGGGAGGAAAGAAGTCGCCTGCTGCAAGCTATTACTTTCACATTGAGCCGGGAGGTTCGTTTATTGCTGGCGGAATGTGGCAGCCTGAACCTGACAAACTGAAAGCTATACGCGAGGATATTCTTTATGATCCGGATGATTTTAAAAAGATAATCGGTAACAAGGAATTTAAAAAGCATTATGGTAAGCTGTCGGATGAAGATAAGCTGAAAACCGCACCCAAAGGCTTTGACAAAGAACATCCGGATATTGACCTGGTGAAATACAAAAGCTACATCGTTGTAAAAAACCTGAGCGATAAAGAGGTGATGGATAAAAACCTGTTGAAGAATGCGCTGGAGGCTTACAAAGCACTGAAGCCGCTGAACGATTTTTTGAACAAGAGCGCAGGGATATAGAACCCGATAGTGTCTCTATTTGAAACGCTCTGTCACCCTGAGCTTGTCGAAGGGTTATAGTAAAAGGCTTCGACAGGCTCAGCCTGACCTGCTAAGAAAAATGATTAAACGAAAACACTGCTAGAGCCAGCGAGCTATATCTATATTTAAATCTGCAGCGGCAGTTTCCAGCAATTCTTTGCGGTAATTTACTTTCAATTCGCTTATTTTTTTGTCGCCACGGATAAACTCATCTATGGAGGCATTGCTGAGGATATAACTTGCTATTCCCGCTCCGTAATTATCGGTGAGGCGCTGCTTGAGCGGAAGAAATATCTCAGCCTTTGCTTTTTCTTTTTCGGCATTAGAGGTTTTGCGCCTTTCCCATTCTTCGGGGTTTACAAATGGTTTATGGCCTAAAACTTTTGAGATGGAATTAGCATCTGCGACATTTATAATTTCTGCGTGCTTCGTGATAAAAAAATCAATGTAGTGCGGCTCTTTCAGTTTGCGGTAAACACCGGGCAGGGCAACCCAGTTTTTTAAATCGGCTTTACCGGAAATAATATCGCGGATTGTTTCGGGGCTGATAACCTGATAGGAAGGTTTGTTGAATTTCGCGGCCAGCTGATCACGGAGTTTGAGCCATTCGTTCATCAGAAACTGGTCGTAAGGATTAAGTTCTTTTTTATCGGCAGCGGAAAGGAAGTTTTCTTTTACTGTTTCGGTAAATATAACCTGACTGAGGAAAATGTTTTCTTCTTCAATCCAGTGGGTGCGGTTTTTTTCTGCGGCCTCGGCAAGCAATATGGTTTTGAGCTGCGCCAGATGTATCACATCGTTGGAGGCATAGATGATTTGCTCGGGTGTGAGGGGGCGTTTGAGCCAGTTGGTTTTTTGCTGCGACTTGTCGAGGTTAATTTTCAGATGCTGCTCCAACATGGATGCCAGCGAAGTTTTTTCGTAGCCCAGAAGTTTGGCGGCTATTTCGGTATCGAGCAAATTAGTGGGGCGGCAACCAAGGGAATGCAGCAGGCGCAGGTCTTCGCCATGCGAATGAAGTAAAACCTGTTGGTCAGGATTTTCGAGCAGGCGGTAGAGCGGGGTGCAATCAAGGGGCTGACGGGGGTCGATGATAAAACAGCGGTTGCCGGCACTGGCTTGTATGAGGCAGAGGTTGAAGCCATAGGCATGGCGGTCGCGGTCGAACTCAAGGTCTATGGCAAGTTGGGTGGTGGTGCTGAGGTACTGAACGCAATCGCTCAGGAGTTGGGGGGTGGTGATGAACTCAACGGTGTGGCCGTTGTTTTCGGTTTTGAAATTCATTGGTGCAAACTTAGGGGATATGAGGAGAGAATTGGGAAAGTGGGGAAATTATTTTGAGGAAGTGGGTAAGGCAGAAACCAAATTTAGGAAGGCAGAAACCAAATTTGGCTTGGCAGAAACCAAATTTGGGAAGGCAGAAATGGGTTTGGGGAAGGCAGAAACGCAATTTGGCTTGGCAGAAACCAAATTTAGGAAGACAGAAACCGTTTTTAGGAAGGCTGAAACCGGATTTGGCTTGGCAAAAACCAAATTGAGGAAGACCGAAACGGGTTTTAGGAAGGCTGAAACGCAATTGGGCTTGGCAGAAACCAAATTTAGGAAGGCAGAAAGGGGTTTTAGAAAGGCAGAAATGGAATTTAGCTTGGCAGAAACCAAATTAAGGATTGAATTGACCACAAATTTTCCCCAGCGTCAATCTCCTTGTTCCGATTTTGGTTGGGATTTCCCCAACATTAATCCCATCGTTCGGCAACCGGTTGGGGTTTCCCCAACGTTAATCCGAACGTTCCAAGCCTGATTGGGATTTTCCCCAACGCTAATCCCATCGTTCCCCAAACGGTTGGGGTTTCCCCAACGTTAATCCGAACGTTCCCAAACTCGTTGGGGTTTCCCCAACGTTAATCCCATCGTTCCGAAAATGGTTGGGGTTTTGCCAATGATAATCGGATAAGGGAGATTAGGGTTGGGGAAATGCCAACGTTAATGTCATCGTTGGCTGAAGCGTTGGGGATTTGCCAACGGAAATGGGAACGTTCCTAAAGTCGTTGGGGTTTCCCCAACGTTAATTCTATCGTTCGGAAAATGGTTGGGGAAATGCTAAAGGGGGATGGGAAAACAATCAGGATTTTTTTGAGAACAAATGTTAGAACTCTAACATTTTGAGGGGACAGAAAATTTCTTTACTTTTATTCACAAGGTGTTTGTTCTTTAAGGTGTTCATGAGCGCTACGCGGTTCTTTGCTTGCCCAAAGAAAAGTAACAAAAGAAAAGGCACCACGCAAACCAACCACAGGCTTGGTCTTGTCGCACAGGCCTGCGTGGCTTGCCGACCAACCTGAGGTTCGCACTTTGCGTGGACACCCGCCCACAGGCGATGAACGCTAGTTGGGTTGATGGCTAAGATAATTGCAAATTATATGATGTTGCGAGTGGGATTGGAAATGCCGCTCAGCTGCACGAGTTGAACATTAGGCGCAGTTGAGGCGAATACGGCTGGTTGGGCGATGCCTAAAAAGGATTTTAAGATCTCAATCATGTAGGTTTAATTATTTGTAAGTTTGAAGGTTTTTATGAAAATTTTACTTAAAGCATATTCACTAAAGAGTGATGAACTTTGTGCAGAAGAAGTTCCGATTTTCCCTAATGATTGTCCATTCGGTCATCTTGAAGAAAAATATGCTTTTATATTAACCAGACTGAACCTATTAAATGAAAAAATAGATGAAATTCATTTATGTCATGAAACAAATATTGATAGTAGAGCTAAACGAGAATACATATCACGAGAGAAAGTATTAAGGCCATTAGCAATAAGTTTAAGTTTAGCTTCTGAATTAAAAATATTAACTGATGAATTAATAAGTTTGAATTGTGTATTATCTGAGTATTCTTTAACTCAAGAATGGCCAAATGAGATAGCAGTTGATTGTATTGGAGCATATTTGAATTTAGAAAACAAAAATGGATTTGAACCTTTTAACAACAATATTGAAACCATTAAAATAATAAATCATATAGGTAATGCTATAAAGCATTCGTTTATTAACTCGGAAATCCTTTGGAAAAGGAACATAAATAAAACGCCAATGCTTATTGCGTTTCATAACAATAGAAATAAACTGGTCAACGGAATTAATTATTATGAAATTTCATTACCTGAACTAATTTCAAAATACAATATAATTTTAGATAACTACAAGAAAAAGCTAAACAGCGATTTTGCAAAACACTTATTTAAACCCCATAGATAAAGTTTAATAAAAATGAAAAAAAATTTACTTCTTCAATTCCTTTTTTCAGCTATTCTTTTTGGTAGTTGCTCAACTTATGTCCAAATCTATTATTTAGATTCTAAAGATGTCAGCAAGGTTAATGAAGATTTTGTTTTTGAAAATGATACTGTAAAGATTTCATATTTTTTCTGGGCTAAAAGAGGTGTTATAGCTTTCGAAATATTTAACAAACTTGATAAGCCACTTTATGTTGATTGGAAGAAATCATCTTATATTTATAAGGATGAGAAATTAAATTTTTGGGATGAAAGCGAAAGTGTAACAACTCTGGGAGTTTCACGCAATTACTTATACTCAGGTCCTGTTTACATAAACAATAGGTTAACACTTATAGAGAATGGAATATATGCCAGCACATCCAAAAAAGAGAAACCAGAGCGTATTACTTTTATACCACCAAAATCATCGTATTCACGAAGCCAGTTTCATATTCTGAATTTTGATGGGTATAGTTTGCCTACAGATATACCTCTTCAAAATGTTATAAGTGGCAATACATCTTTAAAAGTTTATAATTATAATGTTACACGCAACGATTCTTTGGCTCCGCAAAAACTATTTAGAAATTTTTTAACTTTTTCATTAACAGAAGACATTAAAGATGAATTCTATCTAGACAATGGTTTTTTCATTAAATCTATTACTGAACTTAGCGATGTGGATTTCTTAACAGTTACCGGTAATAATCTCAATAAGAATGATAAATTTTATATTGAGATTCCTGATGAAAAGTCTATTTATTATAGAAAACAGTAGTTCTGCAATTGACAGAATGTTACCCTTCGACTACGCTCAGGGTGACAAAGGTCGGCAGTCTTATGATTTCAAATGATATTATCACATAAATCCTATTTTTGCCGCCTGTCTGCCGACAGGTAGACGCAGAAAACAGAAGATGGCAAAATTTCACACATTAAAAGTAGCAGAAGTAAGGCGCGAAACGGCTGAAGCGGTTTCTATTGCGTTTGATATTCCTGAGGCGGTTAAAGCTGAGTATGCTTACATACAGGGGCAATACGTTACGCTTAAAATAAAGCTGAACGGTGAGGAGGTAAGGCGTTCGTATTCGGTTTGCAGCAGCCCTTTGGCAAATGAGCCTATGCGTGTAGCGGTGAAACAGGTAAAAGACGGAAGAATGTCGGGCTACCTGAACACGCAACTGAAAGCAGGTGATATGCTGGAAGTGATGACGCCTATGGGAAGTTTTCATAGCGCGATGAATGCGGGTAACAAAAAGAATTATGTATTGTTTGCAGGCGGAAGCGGGATAACGCCCATGCTTTCGATTATAAAAACGGTGCTGATTGCCGAGCCGAAGAGCACGATTGTATTGCTCTACGGAAACAGAGACGAGGCTTCGATTATTTTTAAAACGGAACTGGAAAAGATAGTTGCAGACAATAAAGACAGAGTAAAAATGGTGCATGTGCTGGAGCATTCTTCGGAAGTGGAAGGCAGTTTATTCCGCGGAATTATGGTACCCGAAAAAGTGAAGGCACTGATTGAAAATTA
>CAMAVO010000027.1 GCA_945861685.1 Chitinophaga pinensis
GCCATTTGTGCAATACACCAATCATCATAGGCATATTCCAGTGTGCGCGAAACACTTTGTCCATCGTCCATGTATTTGATATAACCGTTTGCCTTATAGCCTTTCAATGCATTCTTGTCTTCCATGGCAGAAAACTTCATGGCTTCATATGCTTTGTTGGCATCAAAACTGGTTACTCCTTTTGAATAAGCTTCCCAGATTACGGGCACAGCGTGATAACCAATCATGCACCATGTTTCGCAGCTTGAAAGTTCCCACACCGGCAAGCGACCACCTTCTTCAAACTCTTTATTAAATGTGTTTACAAAATCAGATGTTCGCTTTTTATCAATAAGGGTTAGCAAAGGATGTAAAGCTCGATATGTATCCCACAGCGAGAAAACAGTGTAATACGTGAAGTCTTTTGTTTCATGAATTTCAAAATCGCGGCCGCGGTATTTGCCGTCAACATCCTGATAAACATTGGGTGCAATCATGCAATGGTAAAGCGCGGTGTAAAAGGTGCGCATGATGTGTTCATCTTTTGATTCAATTTCAATTTTGCTGAGTTCCTTGTTCCATGCAGCTTTTGCATCGCTTCTGAGTTTCTCTAAATCAAATCCTGTTTGTTCTGCTTCCAGATTTTTTCGCGCGCCCTCAACACTAACTGCCGACATACCGATTTTTGCATAAATCACTTCGCCTTCTTCTGTTTCAAAACTAACGGAAGCTTTAAGCGAGCCTAATGTTTGCGAGCGCACAAATGGTTTTGAAAACTGAATCACGAAATACAATATCTGGTTGTTTGCCCAATTAGCACTAACCCGTTTTCCTGTAATCTCAGTATTTCCGTTAATTGCGATATCACTTTCTTTTACGCGGTCGCGATGTGTAAGGTCTAAAATCACATTTGCAGACGTTGATTTCGGAAAGGTGTATTTGTGTAAACCGGTGCGAATTGTGCTAGCAAGTTCAACTTTTATATTGCTCTTATCAAGCACAACTGAATAATATCCGGCACTTGCTTTTTCATTTTCTTTTCTGAAGAGCGATGAATACTTTTTATTAGTTAATTGAGGTTTACCAGTTGTAGGCATCAATAAAATATCACAGTAATCCGATGCACCCGTTCCGCTCAGATGCGTGTGCGAAAACCCGTAAATCCTGTTGTCGGAATTATGGTAGCCAGAGCAACCATCCCATCCGCTAAGACGGGTATCCGGACTAAGCTGCATCATGCCAAATGGAACGGTTACACCCGGAAAAGTATGTCCGTGTCCCCCAGTTCCAATAAAAGGATCAACAAAGGTTGAATAATCTGTTGGTTGTGCCGCTAAAGTAGAGGTAAAGAGAAGCAGGGCAAGGGTTTTACTGATACTAGTTTTCATAAAGTAATTATATTGGGTAAATGTATTTAATTCTATGGAAATTCATTTCTCTTGTCGTTAATCGAAGTTTTGGAACACTATATTTCATGCACCCGTTAAGATGGATAATTAATTCAATTACTAATGAAAACAAAAAACAAAAACATGAAGCCAAATACAATTGCAGGACTTTCCGCAGCCGATTGGAAAACCATACGGGAGATTAAAGTTCTTATGAGTATGACACTTGAGGAACTGATGATGGTGGAAGTAAGAGGAATTCAACTAAAGTAACCTCATCCTGCCCTCTCCAAAAGGAGAGGGTAAGCCATTATTGGTTCAGCAATTGAATTATGTCATTATAAATGATTTCATCTCCGGGGCGTGGCGCATTTTCATTCGCAATTTTTCCCGACTTATCAATCAACATATAACGGGGAATACTGCTAATCTTAAAAAATTTGCAGGCTTCGGAGCTCCAATTACCTGGTGAAATAGTGTGATAGCCATGAATCTCCATTTTCTCTATTGCGCTTCTCCACGATTCTTCATTCTCATCGATTGAGATATAGAGAAAAACTATTTTCTTTTTTTCTTTAGCTGTAAACTTTTCTTGCAACGCTTTCGCAAATGGAAATTGCTGGCGGCATGGTCCGCACCAGCTTGCCCAAAAATCTATGTAAACTACTTTGCCTTTAAAGTCATCGAGCGAAACGATTTTCCCTTCTAATGTTTTTGCAGTGAAGCCAGTGGGTGCAGGTTTTTGTCCTACCATAATTGGTGGAGTCTTTTTATCTTCTTTTTTAACTTCTGCATTCAATGCATCGCCACATCTTTCATTAATAAGAGAAGTATAAAACCCTTCTTTATCTTCCGTTGCAAGCACATTGTAAACTCTTTTCAAAGGAGTTTGCGGAATTTTCCCACAATTCTCTAACATAAATTTTGCAAGAAAATACGTGAATGCTTTGGTCTCAAAAAAATCATGAGCTGCTTTATACTTTGCTTCCAGCGAAGTTCCCTGATCAGTGAATTTATTAAAGCCGTTGTTTTTAGATGCGGAATAAATGGTGTAGTAGTAAACAAAAAGACGGTAATACCTGCCCTGCATGGCGGTTGGATTTTTACCGTCTTCAGCAGTAACTTCACTCAACATAATTTCAGGCAAGGCACCAACTACTGTATTGGCGCTGTTATTCCCTCGCATAATAGGAAACGAAACAAGGCTGCCCAGATAATTGTAACGAATGAGATTTTCAACAAACAATTTAAAAGCAGGAGAAAAATTTTCTTTCTCCTTATAATTTTTATAAAAATCATTTTGCTTTTTGCGACTGTTGTAAAGCGCAATTTCAAACTCATCAATACTTGTTACTCCAAGAATTTTTGCTTTCGTCTCTGCCGTATCATATTCAATTTTAAAAGTGTTGTAAAACTCATACAGAAATTGATTGTGTAATGAACCCTTGCCCTTAAACGTTGTTCCTTTATTGATACTTCCTACTATGAACTCAATTGAGAAATCATCCCCGGGTTCAACAAAAAGCTGAAGCGCTTCGTCATTGCACTGAAATTCAACCGGACCGGCTTGAGCAATTTTTATTTCGGAAACGAAATCACTGCCATCCAACAACACTTCTTTTAAATCAGGTTTTATGTTCAGGTAGTGCAGGTCTTGTTTGAACATGATGCTTTGAGGTGGCACACCTTTTACAATGCCGGAGATTTTAGCTGTTTCCTGGGCGAAAGCATTTAAACCGCAAAGACACAAAGACGCAAAGAAAATAACCGAAATAAAGAAAACTTTGCGCCTTAGCGCCTTTGCGGTGAAAAAATAAATCATCATCCTAAAACCGTTTTTACAATTTTCTGAAACCCTTCTGCTGTATTCCAGCTATTTTCAATTCCGGAAATTTTCATCACCTGTTGCATAAGAGCCTCTTGGCGTTTTCCTTCATTCCATGCAGTTGAATACGGAATATCACTGAAGGTTACCATGCTGTAAAGCGGCAACCATTTATCAGGAAACTCAGAGGACAATTTTGCTTCGATTTTTTTTCGCAGCACAAATTTTTCGTCTGCAACCAAATCTCGCATTTCAATAAAATTCTGCAAAGCAAGTTCAGCAATGGCATCGCTGTTGGGCTTACGCGAGCTCTCTAATTTTTTGAAAATGATTTCCCAATCATTTTCTTCCTGCATAATTTGTTCTAACACAGTACAATCTTCAAAGCCGCAATTCATGCCTTGTCCGTAAAACGGAACAATAGCATGAGCAGCATCGCCCAATAACATTGCTTTGTCTTTATAGCTCCAGGGAAAGCAACGCATGATTGCCAATGATGAAGTTGGATTATTAAAATAATCGTGTTCCAATGTTGGCATCAACTGCACTGCATCCGGAAAAGTTTTGTTGAAGAAATCCAACATTTTTTCTTTCGTGTCGAGTGATGTAAAAGAATACTCGCCTTCAAACGGAAAAAACAAAGTACAAGTAAAACTGCCGTCAAAATTGGGAAGAGCAATCAACATGAACTTACCGCGAGGCCAGATGTGCAGTGCATTTTTCTCCATTCTCCAACCTCCATTTTCAGCTGGCGGAATATTTAATTCTTTATAACCTTCTTTAAGATAATCCTGCGAGTAATCAAAGCGGTCGGTGAACATCATACGGTGGCGCAATTCAGAATAAGCACCATCGGTTCCGAAAATCATGTCGGCAGTATTTTTTGTCGCTTTGCCATTTTCATCTACAAAAGTTGATGTTGCTTTTTCAAGATCAACATCAACGCAGCGCTGATTAAAAACTATCTTGGTATTATTATTCGCCTCAGCTAAATCCATCAATCTTTTATTCAGGTCTCCACGCGAAACAGAATAAATTGCCTGTCCTTCTTTTCCATAAGGTTGAAAATTAGTTTTGCCTTGTGTGTCGTGAATGATTCGACCATGCATGGGAATTGCAATTTTTCGGATTTCATCTGCAATACCAACACCTTCCAGACCTTTCCATCCACGGTCGCTGAGAGCAAGGTTGATGCTTCGTCCGGCAACAATTTTTTCTTTGCGCATATCAGGTCTGCGTTCAAAGATTTGAACTTTATGCCCGCGCTTTGCGAGGTATATGGAAAGAAGTGAGCCAACAAGACCCGCTCCTATAACGGTAATATTTTTCATGGGATTTATTCTGAACAAGCGAAAGTAATACTTTGCAGAAATTTAATCAGCTTTCGCGTGCAGAAACCTTTTCGGTGTCTAATTTTCCGCGCAGTTCTTTGACGCGGTTTTTGTATTGGCCAAGATGGGCTTTATTAATAGGATCGGCAGGTTGTGAAACCACATCTTTTTTAGGGTCAACCTGTTTTCCGTTTTTCCAGAAGCGATAGCAAACGTGAGGGCCGGTTGCAAGTCCTGTGCTGCCTACATAACCAATTACATCACCCTGTCTTACCCGTGAACCATCTTTAATACCTTTTGCAATTTTACTCATGTGCAGGTATTGCGTAGTGTAAGTTCCGTTGTGTTTTATTTTCACATAATTTCCATTGCCTGCTGTATAAGCTGCGGCAATTACTTTTCCATCGGCAGTTGCCATGATTGGTGTTCCGGTAGGCGCTGCATAATCAGTTCCTAAATGCGGACGATTTACTTTTAAAACAGGATGCAAACGTTTTGCTGAAAACGAAGAACTGATACGTGAAAATTTCAACGGTGCTTTCAGAAATAGTTTTTTCAGGCTCTCACCGTTTTCATCGTAATAGCCGGTTGCACCTTTTATGTCTGACCAGAAGGAATAGAAATCTTTTCCATCATTATTGAACAACGCTGCATGAATGCGGCCTACACCAATCGAATGTCCGTCCACAAATTTTTCATCGTAAATAACTTTGAAATAATCACCTTTCTGAATTTTGTAAAAGTCAACCGTCCATGCGTAGATAGTTGAAAGCTCCATTGCCAAACCAAGATTGATATTGTTGGCTTCCATAGTAGCGTAAAGCGATGAATAGATTTTTCCGCTAACGGTTACCATTTTTGTTTCCACCGGTTTTTCGCCACGGTAGATGTTCAGCGTGTCACGGAAATCAAAAACAATGTAATCGCTGGCGTTTATTTCATAGACAAAACACTGTGCAATCTGGTTTGAGTCTTTGGTGCAGAAAACTGTGTATTCATTGCCCGCAGCAATTTTGCGTGTGTCAAATAATTCTCGTGAGCTCTTGCTCATTTTGTCAATCATGCCCAGCGAAATTTTATGCTTCTGTAAAATAGTGCTCAAATTTTCGTTGCGCTGCACTTTGCCTTTCACCAAATAAAATGAGTCGACATCAAAGCCATATTCTTCACCAGCGTCAACTGCATTTTCCACTTCTTCGGCTTTGCTGTAATCGGCATTGAACGTTACAAGTTGAACGAGCAGCAAAGAAAACGCAAGCAACAAAAAACCTGTTGCCGAAAAGAGGATTACCTTTTTTTTGTCTAATTCCATCAGCGTACCAAAGTTATTGTGCCACCTGCTTTGTCGGATTTTCCGTCAATGGTGGTGTAGTCAAGCACATAAAAATAAGTTCCTTCCGGCACATCGTTTCCGCCTTTTGTTTTACCATCCCAGGTATTTATGACTTCAGAAAAATCTGCCATCAACATTCCCCAACGATTGTAAATTCTGCCAATTGCTCTTTCAACACCTTTCAAAGTCGGTATCCAAACATCATTATAAGAGTCTCCGTTAGGTGTAAATATATTTGGCACTTCCACCTGAATGGTATTGTCAACATAAACATCAAATACTATTGTATCGGTGCAGCCGTTTGCACTTGTTGCAACCAATATTACCGGATAATGGCCTGTATCGGCAAAGGTATAAGACGGGCTTGTAGTTGTTATAGTTGTGTCAGGGAAAATCCACTCGTAACTTTCAGCACCTGTGCTGGTGTTGCTAAAGTTTACGGTAAGCAAAGATGTTTCCATATCTGCTGCTGCAGTGGGTGAAGCATTGATAACAACATTTTCAATTTGCGTTGCAGTGCAACCATCTGTTGATTCAACTTCAAGACTTACAATGTACGTTCCGGCATCAGCATAATTATGTATAGGATTTTGTTCGGTTGAGTTTTCGCCATCACCAAAAATCCAGTTCCATATGGCGGGCGTACCGTTTGTAGTATCTGTAAAAAGAACAGGATTGCCGGAGCAATTATTTTCTACTGTAAAACCAACATCGGGCAAAGGAAGAACAGTGATGTTGGTTGTGTTACTATCGCTGCAGCCTGCCTGGTCAACAACGACTTGAGTGATTTGATAAATTCCGGCTGCATTATAAGTTACTGAAGGATTTGTATCTGTGGAAGCAGTTCCGTTTCCGAAATCCCAGTTCCATGAAGCAATACTTCCTAATCCGCTGTATGAACTATCGGTTAGCTGAAGTGTTTCACCTTCGCAAACGCTTGGAACACTCAGACTAAAATCAGGAATAATGGAAAGACAGAAACGTTGCTCGTTGCGCTGTCCACCTGTACTTCCCGTAAAACCCCAATAAACATTTGGATTGTTGCTGAAAATATTTGAAACAATATTTCCAGTGTAAGTTACACGTAACACTCCATCAAAATAAGCTTGTAATATTTGTGCGGTTGCATCCCAGCTAACACGAAGCAAGTGGTTTTGTCCATCTTCGATGTTTCCGCTGGAAGCGAGGGCTGCAACAGGTCCTGCTAAATTGTTTGCGGTGTTGTGGTCAACATCGCCATTTGTTTGAATACCGATATGGTCGGTTATAGGGTCGCCATAGCCTGAGTTTTGATAGGTGTCAATCTCTATTGCTACAGAAGGCGAAATTCCAAGATAACCGATTCCGCCACCCGAAGTTCCAACAATAGTGCTGATGGGTTGCAGCACAAAAGCAATTCCATCGGCTCCTAAATCATTATAACCAAGAAACACATCGAAAGTAAAATCAAAGGAATTGGCAAGACTAATCTGATTTATATTCCATACCGAGCCGCCCTGCGTATTTAAATCCGGTGTAAGTAAATAACAATTACAACTTAACTGAGATGCATTTCCATTTACCTGATAGCTTTGGGAGAAAGAATAGAAAATAGAAAATAGAAGATGGAAGATGGAAAACGCGATTACTCTTTTCATGTTTATTTTTTAATTATTGATTCGACCCAGGATTTGCCCCAGTTTTCTTTTTCGTGTTCGCTCCATAATTCGGGATAAAACATTCTTTTTTGGAAACGGGGAGGAAGATATTTCTGCCAATTGGTTCCGCCTGTTGCGGCTATGTCTTCGTTCTTACCTTTCTCCAAATATTTTGCTGCAGAACGGTAATGCACCAAAGGCCAGTTTACATTTACATTCACATCTAATTGTTTGAGGGCATTAATAAGGTTGGTGTTTTTCTGATCTGCTTTGCTGAGTGATTTATATTTAGCCCAAAGGTTTTTGTCTTTGTAATCATTTGCGAGGGCAATCAGTTTTGCTGAATATTTTTTCTCGAAATGTTTTAAGGTCAGTGTTTTTTGTCCTGTTTCAAGTTCGGTAGCTCCTTTTTTCCAATAGATATTTTCAAACATCTTTTCTATTGACGCTTTTTTGCCTTCAAATTTTTTGCGGTCGTCTTTATCTACGAGACGAATAAAATCGGTTGCGCATATTTCTATCATGCGGTATTGTGCCGACTGGAAACCGCTTGCGGGCAACAAGGCCATGCGGAAACGGAGGAACTGTTGCTTTTCCATTCCGCTGCCCATGATGTCGAATGATTTGGTGAGCGCTTCAAAATAATTGTTGATGCGGTTTACGCGTTCTGCAAAATATTTCGGTTCTAATTTTTTATTCCAGCCTTTGTCTTCACCTGTTTCCATGACAATGTCACGGCCGTTGTTGGCAATCTGCTCGAGTTCGTGAAGCGCCAAACGGAAATATAATTCCGTTACCTGATGGTACATGATGAAAATTAATTCATCGGGGTAATCGGTTTTGGGGTGTTGCAATGAAAGCAGGGTATCTACATTAACGTAATCCCAATAGTTGGTAACGTTGGAATAGAGCAAGCCATCAAGGTAGGAGTTCATGTCCTGACCTATGGTGGCATATTTTTCTTCGAGTTTATTTACGCGCTCAACAAATTCCGGTCTTAGCTTCATCTTCTTATTTTGTGGGAAAATTAGATGAAAAAGAAGGGATAATTTTACCGTAAAATATAAACTGTAAACAGGGGGGTGTTAATTCTTAATTCCGAATGGATGTTTCAAGCCCTCATAAGCCTTTAAATCCGCTTTTACGGAGCCTACTACAATCTGCGCTTCTATGCGAACGGGAATATGGTTGCCATCATCACTGAACCAAACGGACATATCTTCCTGCTCGGTGAAAATTCTACCGGTCTGCAACATAGGGTGAAACTTCAAACAAGGTATTTTTCCTAAGGCGGTGTTGATGGTTTCGCGGCCTGCAAATTTTACTTTTAAAGGAAAAATTTCGCTGTCAAAAAAGGTGGTTACGGCAACGGTATCGCCTACTTTTATGGTATCGTAATTAAGGCAACGGGCATAGTAATAGGCCGAAACGAGATCCTGAATATTCAACGGGACATCAAATGTTTTTACTGATTTATTTACATAGTCGGTTACAATCACTTTTTTAGCGCGGTGATTAAAAAGTTGTTTGTGCTTTATAAAGTAGCCGCCTTCATCCACATTGCGCTCAAAAACCCAGGGGATAAGTGATTGCTCATCGAGATAGGTTTCATAGGTATCACGGACTTTAAAAAAGTAATCAAACGAGCCTGTGGTATAACCTTTGCCGATAATGTGGTGCACTTTTCTGCCATCGTGATACAGCTCTTTATTTACCACTTCCATGGTAGCTTCGCCTGCATCAATCCAGCCGTAGTGAATGCGAAAAGTGAGCTTCTCGCCTTTCTGGAATGAGCTATTTTCAACCACGCGAAAAGGCTGGGCGTTGCTGTTGAAAGCAAGTATAATTAAGGCAAGAGATAAAACTGAAAATCGTTTCATGCGGCACTAAAATAGCAAATCACAAGCCAAATACGTTTAATACTATCTTTGCCATTCAAATTTTAAACGAGAAATGTTACAGACAGCCTACATCCGGGATAATAAAGAAGAAGTAATCGCACGACTTGCGAAACGCAATTTTGATGCAACGCAGCAATTGGAAACTATTCTGCAAACGGATAATAAAAGACGTGAAATTCAAACGCAGAATGATGATTTACTGGCTCAGCAAAATGCTATTGCCAAACAAATTGGTGAATTATTCAAAAGTGGGAAAGCAGCAGAAGCAAATGCTCTGAAAGAAAAAACTGCTGCTCTGAAAGAACAATCGGGTCAATTGACAGCACAACTTGCGGAAACGGAAGATGAATTGCGCAAGTTGCTTTTGCAAATTCCGAATGCACCGCACCAAAGTGTGCCAAAGGGAAAAAGCGCACAAGACAATGAAACGGTGGAAACGGTTGGCGAAATTCCTACACTACATGCAAAAGCCATTCCTCACTGGGAACTGGCTGATAAATATGATCTGATTGATTTTAAATTAGGCGTGAAAATTACGGGTGCGGGGTTTCCTGTTTACAAAGGGAAAGGCGCAAAACTGCAACGTGCGCTGATTAATTTTTTCCTGGATGAAGCTACCAAAGCTGGTTATGCCGAAGTGCAACCACCGCTTTTGGTGAATGAAGAGTCGGGATACGGAACAGGACAGCTACCTGATAAAGAAGGACAGATGTATCATGTTGGAGTTGATAATTTGTATTTGATTCCAACGGCTGAAGTTCCGATTACCAATCTGCATCGTGATTTGATTTATAAGTCCGAAGATTTGCCGATTAAGCAAACGGGGTATACACCTTGTTTCCGGAGAGAAGCAGGTTCTTACGGGAAAGATGTGAAAGGTTTGAATCGCCTGCACCAATTTGATAAAGTGGAAATTGTTCAGATACAGTTGCCTGAAAAATCTTACGAAACACTGGAACAAATGCGTGACTATGTTGCAGGAATTCTGAAGAAATTAGAACTGCCATTCCGTGTACTGAAACTCTGCGGAGGTGATATGGGCTTTGCATCTGCGATGACTTATGACTTTGAAGTTTTTTCTGCTGCACAGAAAATGTGGCTGGAAGTAAGTTCGGTTTCTAACTTTGAAACGTTTCAGGCAAACCGTTTGAAACTGCGTTACAAAGACAGCAACGGAAAAACACAACTATGCCATACGTTGAACGGAAGTGCATTGGCGTTGCCGAGAATTGTGGCATCCTTGCTTGAAAATAATCAGGACGAAAATGGAATAAAAATCCCTGCTGTTTTGCAGCCTTACACCGGATTTAACAGAATTGATTAATGAGATTTGCCAGTGCAATATTGTTTTTGTTTACAGGAATTCTGTTTATGGATTCGTGCAAGCCGGATACTAAACCTACCGAACAGGCGTTGGATTCATTAGCACTGAATGCTTGGGAAGCAGAAGCAGAAATTACAGGAATTGAAACCGGATCGTGGAAAAATTTGTGCGCTGAAGCAAAGCAGAATGTGGAATTTATCAACTTCAATTTCAAAGATACCATGAGCCGAGAAACTGCACTGGCTATTGATAATTATGCACGTGCAGCAAAAGTGCTGGAAGGATTTATAAATGATTTTTCAACCATAAAAGAGCAGGTTAGTTTTGCAGCAGAGCAGGTAACTAAACTGAAAGAAGATTTCACAAAACAGGCTCAACCTTTGGACAGTATCAATGCTTACATCAAACGTGAAACAAAGAATTTGGAAATTTTAAATCAATCTGTAGCAGCTAAAACAGGGTATGCACGTCAACAGGCAGAGCTTGTAGAACACTATGCACCCGAAGTTGATTCGGTGATAGTGAAACTGAAAAGCAATGAGTAAAAGAATTACATCAACATTCTCTGCGTCTCTGCGTCTCTGCGGTGTAATTTTATTTTTGTCCCTTTCTGCAATCGCCCAAACTCAGGACGAGCAACTGGCGGCACAATATTTTGAAGATCGCGAATATGCCAAAGCTGCTGAACTGTATGAAAAACTTTTTAAGAAAAGCAAAAGCGAAACACACTATACCTATTATCTTAACTGTTTAATTGCGCTGGAAGATTATACGCAGGCAGAAGAAACCGTAAAGAAACTGCTTAAAAAAGAACCTGAAAATTTGCGCTATTTAGTTGACCTTGGAAACATTTATAACATTGCGGGCAAACGCGATGAAGCCGAAAAACAATACAACAATGCTGTAAAGTATTTGCAGCCTGATCAACAGTTGGTGACAGACTTAGCCAATATGTTTATCACCAAACAGGAATATGATTTTGCTGTTAAAGCATATCTGAAAGGACGAAAACTATTCGCTGGAATTTATCCGTTCAACTTTGAACTGGCAGAAGTTTACTCTTACAAAAAAGATATACCGGCTATGTTCAATGAATATATGGATGCGCTGCTGTTCAATGAAGCTTATCAGGAAAAAGTGGAGAATGCTATTCAGACTGCGCTGACAGATGATGTGAATAATAAGAAGAAAGAATACCTTGAGACTGCGCTGATACAAAAGGTGCAGGAAAACCCTGATAATAAGATGTTCGCGCAGCTTTTGGTGTGGCATTATATTCAACAGAATAATTTTGAAGGAGCATTTATTCAGGCGCGTGCGCTTGATAAAAAACTAAAAGAAGACGGTTCACGTTTAATTGAACTTTCAAACATCTGCACTGCAAATAAAGAATATGAAACTGCCATCAAATGCCTGCAGTACGTGATAAAAAAAGGCGCTGAAAATTATTACTACACCACTGCAAAAATGGAATTGGTGAATGTGATGAACAAAAAAATTACCGAGAAAGGTGATTACACACAAGCCGATTTAGATCAACTGGAAGCACTTTACCGTTCTACATTGGAGGAACTTGGCAGCTACGAAGAAACAACAGGTTTAATGCGTGGACTGGCACACCATCTAACTTTCTATCAGCACAAAAGCGAAGAGTCGATAAAGATTCTGCAAGCTTGCATGGAGCTTCCGGGCATACGCCAAAAAGAACTGGCATATTGCAAATTAGAAATGGGAGATGTGTTATTGTTTACCAACGAAGTTTGGGAAGCAACTTTACTCTATTCACAAGTAGATAAGATGTTCAAGAACGATGAACTTGGACAAGAAGCAAAGCTGAAAAATGCAAAACTTTCGTTTTACATCGGGCAGTTTGATTGGGCGCAGGCGCAACTGGATGTTTTGAAATCTGCTACCTCTCAACTCATTGCGAATGATGCACTGTATCTGGCTTTGCTGATTTCTGACAATACTATTATGGATACAAATACAGTTCCTTTGCAAATGTTTGCACGCGCTGATTTATTGTATTTTCAGAATAAAGATTCCATTGCACTGGCAACATTGGATTCAATTGAAACACAATTTGCAGGGCATTCCTTAACCGATGATGTGCTCTACAAAAAAGCACAGGTATTTCTGAAAAAACAACGTGTTGAAGAAGCGGTGAGTAACCTTCATAAAATTGTAGATGATTATTTTTACGACATACTTGCTGATGATGCACTTTATACCCTTGCAGGCATTTATGAAAACCGATTAAACAACAAGGAAAAGGCAATGGAACTTTATCAGGATCTATTGCTGAAATTTCCGGGAAGCCTTTACACTGTTGATGCCCGTGTGCGTTACCGCGCATTACGTGGCGATAAAATAAACTGATATGATAATCTACAACGTAACCATAAACATTGAAGACGATGTTCACCTCGAGTGGGTGGAATGGATGAAAAACGAACACATTCCGAGAGTGATGGCAACGGGCTATTTTTTGGATAACCGCATGTGCCGTTTGATGGTGGAAGAAGAAAACGGAACAAGCTATACCATTCAATACACGCTGAAAAATATGGCGGACTATGAAGAATATCAAAGCCTTCATGCTCCTGCTTTGCAAAAAGAAGTGATGGACAAATACCGCGATAAATTTGTCGCTTTCCGTTCGCTGATGGAGGTGGTGTAATCAACACCTGTCTGTGAAGAAATAAGAAAAGCACAGATTTTTCGTTTATATCATCAAGGTACTTTTGAATATTGATGAAACGGTTTCTTACACTTTGTTTTGCTTTTATTCTGATTGCAAGTTCAGTTGCACAAACCCAACCTGCAGAAGAACGCTATTCGCGGCAGGATTATATTAGTATGTATCGTGGCTCTGCTGTTAAAGAAATGCTTATCAGCGGAGTTCCTGCAAGTATTACTCTTTCTCAGGGAATTTTGGAATCAGGCGATGGTAACAGTACACTTGCTTTGAAAGCAAACAACCATTTTGGTATTAAGTGTCATGAATGGGAAGGAGAAAAATTTTACATGGATGATGATGAAAAAGGAGAATGTTTCCGTGTTTACAAATCCGTTTTTGATTCGTATGACGACCATTCTCAGTTTTTAAAAACCCGTAGTCGGTACGCAAATCTTTTTACGTTAGACAAAACTGATTACAAAGGCTGGGCGCAGGGTTTAAAAGATGCGGGCTATGCCACTAATCCTAAATATCCTGAGTTGCTGATTAAAATAATTGAGGAGAATCAATTGCATAAATATGATTTGCTGAGGGAAGTGCCAAAAGATTTTAACAAAACGATTGTAAAAGAAAACACTGTAAAAGCAGATGCAACAACACTTGCATCTGCAGGAAAAATATTGCTTCACAACCGCATAAAATATATTACCGTGCAACCGGGCGATACTTATTTCTCCATCTGCAAAAAATACGAAATGATGTTGTGGCAGATTTATAAATACAACGATATAAATAAAGATGAAGGCTTAAACCCGGGACAAAAAATTTACCTGCAACCAAAGCGTTATAATGGGGATGAAGGGTTTCATATTGTTAAAGAAGGTGAAACCATGCGTGATATTTCTCAGCAGCATGGCATACGTTTGAAAACACTTTACAAAAAGAACAACATGGTTGTTGGCACACAACCAAAGGTTGGGGAGAAACTGAACTTGAAAAATAAGAAGAAGTAAGTTTTCTTCTATTTAATATAGCCCAACCCTTCCAACGCACTTGCATCTGAAGGTGAGGCCCACAACACTTTCTGAAATAAAATTTTTGCCTCACGGGTTTTAGCCAATTTGAAATTTGACCAGGCAAGCATCAGCAAAGAATTATAATCAAACGGATAAAGGTTCACTACTTTTTCAAAATTGGTAAAAGCTTTCATGTAATCTTCTGCACCATAATAAATCAAGCCGAGGCGGTATAATGCAGTGGTATTGTTCGCATCAATTTTTAGAATATCTACATATTGCTTTTTCACCTGTTCCCAATTGCCAAGCGCTGCTGCCGGATATACATAACCGAATTTTGCTTCAACAGAATACGGTTTCAGATTCATAGCAGTTTGATAATACGTTTGTGATTCGGTGAATAAACCGCCCATATAATGCAGCCAGCCAAGACGCAGATTTATTTCGTAATTATCGGCTGCATAAACTTCTTTTATATTCTGAATTGCATTGGTGTATTCAGCAGCAGTTTCATTCGTGTAACTGTTTTTAAACGCTAAAGCAATTTTGTCGTTGTCCTGTGCTTTAGATGTTAGAAGTAAGATGTTAGAAGTTAGAAGTAAGAATAATAGCTTTTTCATAATTTGATTTTTAGTCCGAAAATAATTGAGTTAAAAGTATAGGAAACATTCGTGGCGTTTTCATCTTTGTCTTCATGCTGATAAAATCCATAAAGCGAAACTGATTTTGAGATGGGCGAAGTTAATAATATTGAATATCGGTAGTTATTGGGGTCAAGACTATTGTTGGCAGGGAAAGTCGCTTCGGATTGCAATTGCACTTGCTCATTACCATATGCATATTCGCCAGTAAGCCATAAATATTTAAGCAATTTAAAATTGATTGTTTCTTTAAAAACAGTTTGATATGCTGCCATTTTTCGTGTGTGGTAAACTGCAGTAGTTGTAGCACTGAACACATTACTTCCGAATGGATACAGCGTCAGGTAACCTCCAAATTGTCCTGCTTTTATCCCATCAAAATTATTGTAGCTTGCCATTGCGCCCAAATCAAAAACTCTGAAACTGCGTTGCAGGACTAATGAAAAAGCCTGTTCATTTGATTTGCTTGCTCTTGCCAGCGGACGTGGCGGACTAATGGGAATTTCAGTTTGTTGACTTTTATTAATCCAAAACAAATGAACCGAAGGGCATAGTTTCCAGTTTACACCCAACTGAATCCATGCGCCCAAATAGTAGTTTGACTGTTTTATTTGCTGGTAGTGTTTGTATTGACCAAGAAATGAAAACGCATGATACAAAGTAATACTTCTTCCAAGGCTGTGACGCAAACCAAGATTGAAATAATTGATATTGCCAAGTGGTTCTTTTTTGTTACAGAATTTCACTCCGCCTTCGGCATAAATAAAACCCATTTTATTATAGCCGAGTGTGTCTGTTTCTTTTCTTATGCTTTCTGATTTCCCGCTGAGGTAGCGCGATGCCGTTGTATTTGTTGAATTCAGCAAACTGTAATACAAACTGTTTTTTGCGTAGCTATCGGCTGAATTATAGTTCAATGCTTTTTGAAAAGCGAAGGCTGCGCTACGGTATTTTTTCTTTTCATACAAAGCTGCACCAAGTCGCGCCTGCAAGTAATAATAATTTATTCCGGCTTTGTTTGCTGCGCGTAAATAATCAATGAGTGAATCCCATTTTTGTTCTGAATAAAGTTTATAGCTGCGGCTTTCAACTTCACTGAACGTGAGTGGCGACTGTGCTTTTGCGGAATTTATTATTTGCAAAAAAAATACGACAACCAAAATTAAACGCATACCGCTTCCCTTTTCTTTCCTTTCTCGGTAATGGTGAATGATGAAATTTTATTTATGCCCAACATCAATTCAAACTCAATTTTCCTATTCTCCATTCCGTATGCTGAGACTTCGGCAACTGAACTTAGTTTAATCTGCTGCGGATGATTTATATCATCAACAGAAACAAAGCGTGAAACATATTTTGTCTTTAGAAAAATGTAAAAAGGTGCAATAAAATCCTGAAAGAATTTTGCCGGACCTGAATAGAAACCTTCTACCGGAAGCAAGTCATTCACTTCTAAATTCTGGTAATAACCGAGTAGAATTTTATGTGCTCCGAGGTAAAAATAATAGAGTAAAGATTTTTTATCGCCATAAAATTCGGTGAAGTAATGTAGCGTGTCGTTATTTACGAAGTAGGCTACAGAATTGGTTTTTCGGCAATAGATGTAGGCTTGATTATACGCGTTGGTGAAAATTTCCCATTCAAAAGCTTGTCCTTCAAAATTCCATGCAATACTTTTTCCGGGGATAAAATAAAATGCGTCTTTCAGCAGCTTTGTTCCGGCAACACGCGAAATTGTTTCTCCTTCTTTAGGATAATCAAACGAATGAAAATCATAACCATCATTCTTTTTACTAACGTAATAGCTGATTGGATATTTAATGGTTTTTGAAGCAACAAAAGGTGTAACCTGCAATTGAAAATGAATATGTGGTTCGGGTGATCGGCCACTGTTTCCGCAGGTTGCAAGCACATCACCTTTATACACATAATCGCCTTCCTTTACTTTAAAACTTCCTTTTTTTATGTGATTCAGTTTGCTGTAAAGATCTTCACCATGTTTAATAATAATAGTGTTTCCCCAATTATGCTCAAGGTCAACTCCACCGATAGTATTATCATCTACGTTATCTTGAACCTTAATTACATAACCCGCCTGTGGAGCCAAAACCGGAAGATTGTAACAATAAAAATCGGTGACATTTGTTCCAGGAGAACGCCATGTTTTATCCTGTTCATCAGTCACCACAAAATCCCATGCTTCTTTCCAATCGCCTTTGTGCGTGATGTTTCCGCTGTGTCCCTGAGAGACTTTCCATTCACCAAAAAACGGAAGATGAATGTGATAATACGTTTGATTGTAATAGCGTTCTTTTCGATATAAAAAACTGTAAAGATTTTTCTCGGGTGAAAAAAATTGTTCCTGCACAAGGTAAGGTCCGTAGTTCACGTAGCGCAATTGCAGCACATACAAAACCAACATTACAATAATATTGAAGGGTAGCGAATACGTTGGCAGTTGAAACATTCCCAACACATATGCACATGCGCCAATCAGCAACGCAATGAGCGGAATAGAAAGTAACACCGCAAGAAAAGAACGCGGTGAAGGGATGAGAAAAAAACCACCCAGTGCAATGGCAGAAAGAATAAAATTAAATCCGATGTAGCTGTATTGCAGTTGCGTAAAATCTGCTCCGGTAATTTTGTAATATGCATAGCCTGTTGCAAAACCAACAATGGAAAGCACCAACGAAATCCGTGAAAAAATCAGCATCCCTATAAAAATCAAAACACCTGCAATCAGGTTATATTGAAAGAAAATGGCTCCCAGTGATTTCAGGTATACATCCATGTATTGCGGAATTGGCGGGTCATTCAGGAAGTTGTAAAAGCCCACAAGATTTTCACCGCCAAGAAACCAGAGTTCGTTAATGGTATAAATTCCGCGCTCACTTAATTCAAGTGAAGAATATGTTCGTGTAGTAAGTAACACCGTCCAGATGCAAATGAGAAAAGGAAAACTCATGAAAGGAACGCCATACTTTGATGCCCATGCAAGAAAAGCTGCTGTCAATAGTAAACTAAACAGCGAAGCCATGCATAAAATCAAAATTGATTCAGCGCTGAGTTTGAAATAAACACCCAGCACCATTCCTATCATCGCGGAGTTAAAACCATATACTCCATTGCGGATATTATCAGGACTTAGACCTATATAATACGCAAACAGATTGCTAACTACTACCGCAACAATTCCACCGAGACCTGCATATGGGTCAATAAAGGATGTGATAATAAGCAGCAACGCAAACCACTTGTTATTGCTGAAAAATATCTGCGAATAACTGTTGATTACTCCGGAGAAAAAAAGCTCTAAGGATTTGCGCAGGGTCATTAATCGCAAACCTAACAATTACAATTTAAACTCTTTCAGATATCCCGGCATTTCTTCACTGGCATCAATGTTTGAAAGTGTTTCGCGTTTGCGGATAAGGTGTGCCTTGCCTTGCAAGTCAACCATTACCACAGCGGGGCGCAACGAAATAAATTGCATCCATTGTGTCATGTTGTAAGCACCAACTGTATGCACTACCACATGGTCTCCCTTTTTCATCGGAGGCAATGTTACATTTTCGCGCACTACATCAATGTTCATGCACAGCGGTCCATACATCACCGAGTTTTCGGTGTAGTGACTGAATTCCTGTGCGGGAGTTATTTTATGGTCGTACCAGAAAGCGGTGAATAAAATGTTCACACCAAAATCCATGATGGTGGCTTTGCGCCCATCAGATAAACGCTTGTTGGAAATTACTGTTCCGAGCAAATAACCTGCTTCATCAATCAAGGCTCTTCCGGTTTCTAAATAAAGTGTTGGCAATTCTTCTTCTAAGAAACCTGCGTTTAATATTGAAGTAGTAATAGCTTCAGCATAATCATCAATCGGTGGAGTGGTGTCGACTCCTGAAAGGAAGGAACCTTTCAATGTATTTTTAGAAGCAAAACCTCCGCCCATGTCTAAATATTGAATAGTCTTTCCGTATTTTTTTCGGATAGCCAAAGCAAGTTCAGAAAGTTTTGCAGCTGCTACTCCGTAGGCACTTGGTGCCAGCATAAATGTTCCGATGTGACAATGCAAGCCCACTAAATCCATTTTGTCGGTGAGGACAATTTTATTGATGGCATCCCATGCCTGCCCATTCTCGTAGTTGAAACCAAAGCGGTCCCACATCGGGTAAATTCCGGTATCCATGTTTACACGGATGGCAACTTTCGGACGTTTTTTAATTTCACTGGTTAACTCAATGATGGTATACAATTCATCAAGGTGGTCGATGTGGATGAGCGAACTGTTTTCAATTGCCAGTTTTAATTCTTCAACCGTTTTATCGGGACCGTTGAAAATTATTTTGCTTCCGGGCACACCACTTTTAAGTGCCTTGTTGTATTCAAAACCGGATACTACTTCTGACCATGAGCCCAGCTGATGATAAACGTTGCACACCGCAGCGATGTAATTGGTTTTGTAGCTCCACGCAAACTGCACTCTCGGGTAGCGGGTTTTAAAAGCACGGTTGGCATCGTTGTATTTATCGCGGATAGTTTTCTCTGAAATCACAAATAAAGGTGAACCAAATTCCTTCATCAGATCTTCCACTTTTGCTCCGTCAATTTCGGTGTGGGGACGGTATTCGGTGCGGGTTCCGAATTTATTCATTGTGCCGGTGTTCAGTTTCTGAATCAGCGGACGTTCGTATTGCAGCTTAGCCATATATTGTCTTTTATATAAAAGTTATAATTCTCCTAAAGTTGATATTTTCTCAAATTCATCCAATCCTACTATCATGTCCCACGAGTAGCGGATGAACATTTTTCCTACATCGTATTTGGTCATGGGTTTGACTGCATCACCGAGCGCAAGTTTAACGTATGCCTCTGGCTGATTTTGTCCGCAGCCTACTGTAAGGTAAACCCAGGCGGGGAAACGGGGATTGATTTCGAGCAGATAATACTCGTCATCACTGGTTTTTATATATTCCAGTTCCAGACCTCCGCGCCATTTGGTTGCCGCTAAAAGTTTTTTAGTTTCTTCCAATAATTTTTCATCGTCAAGGGCAATTCCTGCCCAGGCTTTTCCTTTGTCGGTGATGTATTGCTTGCGCATGGGAACGGCACCGATGGTGTTTCCTTCTCCGTCACCAATGGCGCACACATTCACTTCCGCGCCATGCACAAATTGCTGGATGATAATGGGCAAACCCCACTTCGCGCTTATTTTATTGAAGTGCGTTGCCACCTGATCGGGATTGTAGGCAATGGCCGCTTCATAAAATTTGCCTTTCACCACCATGGGGTAGGTAAACTCTTTGTTGAGCGAGGGAATTTCGGCTGTGCTGAAAATCATTTTGCTCATAGGAACACTGATGCCATTCTTTATTCCGTATTCGTTAAGGTTGGATTTGTGCCGCGCCTCAAACTGATCCATGGTGGGCAGAAAGGTGTGGATATTGAGTTCGCTTTTCAGCTTATCCGCCATCTTGATGAAGTTGTAAAGTTCTGCATCAAAGTTGGGGAAGAGTACATCTATCTTTTCTACGGAGGTGATGTATTCCAGGCGCTCGTAAATATTATCTATTCCAGCAGAGGGGAAAGGGATTTGATAGGTTTTGTCAACCAGGGCGTGCATATAAATGCCGGGCTCGAGCGTTTCGTAGCTGAGACCGATGATGCGCACATCAAAGTCGGTGCTTTCGCGCAGGGCACGGATAACAGCCACTCCCGGGCCGGGACTGTCAATGGCATTTAGCCCGGTAACGGCCACTGTTATTTTTCTGCGCTTGCCCTTTTTCTCTTTCATGGTAGGTTGCGCTATTAAGGTTGTGGGTTCCATGTTAGTTGGCTTTTTCGTTTTCAGCGCTGAGCTTGTTTGCTTCCAGCATTTTCAGAAAGTCGTAGAAATCTTTTTCAACGGTTGCTTCGTCAATGGCATATAATTTAAGGATGTGCTTTTTTATATCATCCGAAGTTTTTTCTTCTTTCAGTTGTTTGATTATTTCAAGTCCGATTGGGTTTACGGAGAAGCTATCACCGGTGGAGGGATTGAAGATGAAGCCTGAGTCGCTGATTGCTATATTTTTTTTGATTTTCATGGTTTCTATTTATTAGTCCTGCTTGAGGCGGGAGAGGGTTAGTATTTAATTAACGGCACAAATGTCGCTTCATCAACTTGTAAAACCGTTATAGAATTTTGAAAATATGTTATAAAATTATACTCCTCAGAGGAAAAAATAATCTTTTACCTTTGGCGCCAAACCATATAAAATCATGAAACAACTATTACTCCTTTTTATCTGCTTTATAGCCGCCACCACCCTTTTTGCCCAAAAAGTATTTGAAGGGCATATCAATTATTCGTTTAAAATAATGGGAGAGGGTATGGAGGCGTATGAGGCTATGATGCCCACCTCTATGGATTTATATGCAAGCAAAAAAGGCACGATGATTAAAATCAACGGGGGAATGATGGAAGCTATGATGGGAGAGGTATTATCTACACCCAAAGAATCATACATGATAAAGCACAGCGAAGAAACCGCTTACATCTATAAATCCGATGCAGCTGAAAAGGACGATAGCCCGGTTGTGGTAAAAGAAGATGAGGTTTTAACCATTAACGGTATGAGCTGCCAAAAGTACAAAGTAACCACAACAACTGCACAGGGTGACCAAACCTCTTATGTCTGGCTTAATTCAGATTACACTCTTCCTGTAATGAAAGGTAAAGGTAATGATGGCATGATGGCTACAGGGGTTCCGGGGGTTCCGGGTATTGCACTGAAAACTATGACAAGCACAGGCCCTATGACCTTAGTGCTTACGGCTACCGAATTTAAAACCGGGAAACAGGATAAAAAATACTTTACAATTCCAAAAGGGTATGCCAAGAAAGATTATGAGCCCGGTGCAATGGGATTTTAATTGGTAAATCAGCCTGTATTTTTACCTTTGCTGCCCTTTAGCAAAAATGCAGGAAATAATTACAAAAACGGTTCAACTTCACGACAAGAAATTTGCGTCACACATCAGTGCGGCAGAAATTGATAATGCTGTGCAAAAAGTGGCCGGTAAAATCAATACCGACCTTGCGGGGAAAAATCCCCTTTTTGTATGTGTGCTCAATGGTGTTTTCCTCTTTGCAGCTGATTTATTGCGCAAAATTGAAACACCCTGCGAGGTAAGTTTTATTAAAGTATCATCTTACGAGGGCACTGCATCTACAGGCGAAGTAAAAACACAAATTGGTTTAAAAGAAGATATAAAAGGACGCACCATTGTGTTGGTTGAAGATATTATTGACAGCGGCAACACCATTGCCAAACTGCTGCCGATCTTGGAAAGCCAAGAACCTGCCGAGATAAAAATTGCAACACTGCTTTTTAAGCCAGCGGCTTTTAAAAGAGATTTTAAGATTGATTACACAGGCATGGAAATTCCCAACGACTTTGTAGTGGGTTACGGATTAGACTACAATGGACTGGGACGCAACCTGCCGGAGATATATAAACTCAACGAATAATGAATATCGAACAAGGAATGATAAATAATGAAGTATTGTCTGCATTTCGAAATTCGATATTCCTTGTTCAGTATTCGATATTTTTAAAAAATAAACACCATGCTTAACCTTGTTTTATTTGGTCCTCCGGGTGCAGGAAAAGGAACCCAAAGCGAAAAACTGATTGCGAAATACCAATTGATTCATCTTTCAACGGGTGATATTCTACGCGGAGAAATTAAAAACCAGACTACTCTTGGACTGGAAGCCAAAAAACTAATGGATGCCGGAGTTCTTGTTCCCGATGAAGTGGTAATAGGTATGATTGGCAACAAACTTGAAGAAAATAAAAATGCTAAAGGCTTTATTTTTGATGGTTTCCCCCGCACCACAGCTCAGGCTGAAGCATTGGACAAACTGCTTGCAGGAAAAAACACATCCGTTACTATGATG